>NZ_AZUX01000045.1:0-50570 GCF_000513915.1 Mesorhizobium sp. WSM2561 | reverse complement strand
AAGGCGCCGGGCTTCGGTGATCGCCGCAAGGCCATGCTGGAAGACATCGCCATCCTCACCGGTGGCCAGGTCATTTCCGAAGACCTCGGCATCAAGCTCGAGAATGTTGGCCTCAACATGCTCGGCCGCGCCAAGAAGGTGTCTATCTCCAAGGAGAACACCACCATCGTCGATGGTGCCGGCAAGAAGGCCGAGATCCAGGGCCGCGTCGCCCAGATCAAGCAGCAGATCGAGGAGACCACCTCGGACTACGACAAGGAGAAGCTGCAGGAACGTCTCGCCAAGCTGGCGGGCGGCGTCGCCGTCATCCGCGTCGGCGGTGCGACCGAGATCGAAGTCAAGGAAAAGAAGGACCGCGTCGATGACGCCCTCAACGCGACCCGTGCGGCCGTCGAAGAAGGCATCGTTCCCGGCGGCGGCGTCGCACTCCTGCGCGCTTCGCTGAGCATCAAGGCTGTCGGCGCCAACTCCGACCAGACCGCTGGCATCGCCATCGTGCGTCGCGCGCTGCAGGCTCCGGCCCGTCAGATCGCGGCCAACGCCGGTGCGGAAGCATCGATCGTTGCCGGCAAGATCCTCGAGAACAAGGGTCCGACCTTCGGCTTCAACGCCCAGACCGGCGAATATGGCGACATGATCGCCATGGGTATCGTCGATCCGGTCAAGGTCGTGCGCACGGCTCTCCAGGACGCGGCCTCGGTCGCCGGCCTGCTGGTCACCACCGAAGCCATGATCGCGGAGGCTCCGAAGAAGGAGTCGGCTGGCGGCGGCATGCCAGGCGGCATGGGCGGCGGCGGCATGGGCGGCATGGGCGGCATGGATTTCTAATCCAGCATTGCCTCGCATTCACGGAAAGGGCGCCGAAAGGCGCCCTTTTTGTTTGCTTTATTTAGCGGGCTGCCCGGCTCAGACGGCGGCGTCAATGCGCCGTGTCAGTTCCCCTTTGGCAGGCAAGGCACCTTCAATCAGCGCAGCGACTTCATCGGCCACCGCCAGCACCGGGGCGCGGTCGCGGCTGGCGCGCGCGATCACCATCAGCCCTTCCAGCGATGATTCGACAAGCAGCGCCAGGGCGCGGGCGCGGCGCTCGGGCACCCCTGCCCTGACGAAGGCCCCCTGCAGCAGGCCTACCCATTGCTCGAAAGCCGACCGGCACAGTTCGGCCAACTCCGGCACGTCGGCCGGCGAGTCCAGCACCACGGGTGCGATCGGACAGCCAAGCGTGAACTGGTTGTCCTCCAGCATGCGTGCGACCGACTGGTAGATGTGGTGGACGGCCACCGCCGGATCCTTTTCGGCGGTCAGCTCTTCGGCAAGCCATCGAGACACCTTGTCCACGCTGTCGCGCGTCACCTCGATGACCAATTGGTCCTTGCCGCCCGGAAAATGAAAGTACAGCGATCCTCTTGGCGCCCCGGAGGCGCTCAAGATGTCGTTGAGCGAGGTGCCGTGATAGCCGCGCTGCCTCAGCAGCAGCGCCGTCGCCTCGATCATGCGGATGCGGGTGTCGTTCGCCATGTCAACCTCTGTCAGGAGTAAGCTTTATAGGCTTGCGCCGAATATGACAATCGGTCTATATAGTATGTAGATCAGTCTATATATTCGGCGTTTCATCGAAGAGGAGAACGACAAAATGACCATCCGTGAAGCAGAGGCCCAATGGCAGGGTTCGTTGAAAGAAGGCTCGGGCCGTCTGCGGCTCGGCAGCGGCGTCTTCGAAGGCGCCTATTCCTTCCCGTCGCGCTTCGAAAACCGTCCCGGCACGAATCCCGAGGAACTGATTGCGGCGGCACATGCCGGCTGCTTTTCAATGGCGTTGAGCGCCATACTGGGCAGCGGCGCCCATGTCCCCGTAGGGATTCACACCGTCGCCAAGGTGCATCTCGGCACGAGCACGGCCGGACCGACGCTCACCCGCATCGACCTCGAAACGGAAGCCGAGGTCCCGGGCCTGGCGCCCGAGGAATTCCAGCGCCTTGCCCAATCGGCGAAAGCAACATGCCTCGTCTCGCGCGCTTTGGCGGGCGTGGCGGATATCAGACTCAAGGCCGATCTCGTCACGGCCGCCGCTACGGAAAAATGAAATCAGGAGGTACCGAGATGGAACGGGATAGCATCATGGTCGTCCATCCCGACGACCAATCCAGACAGACGGCCGATATCATGCGGCGCTTCAACGACGTGTTCCAGCTTCATGATCCGTCGGCGCTCGCCGAGCTGGTGGCCGAGGACTGCGTCATCGAAAACACCGTGCCGGCGCCGGATGGNGCCCGCCATGCCGGCCGTGAGGCATGCGTGCGGCTGTGGTCGGCGATCGCCAGCGAACCCGGCGCCCGCTTCGACGTTGAAGAAACGTTCGTCGCCGGTGAACGGGCGACAATCCGCTGGCGCTACTGGCCTGCCGACGGCAACTCCATCCGTGGCGTCAATCTGATGCGCGTAGCGGACGGGCTGATCGTCGAAGCGATGGGATATGTAAAGGGATAGCGCCAACAGGCGCTACCGCTCGGTCAGCGCCAGTTTTGCGCCGAGCATGACGAAGGCGCCGGCGAAGGTGCGGCGCATCCAGGTCAGCACTATCGGCCGCGACACGACATGGCTGCGGATCGAGGCGGCGAAAATGCCGTAGCCGACAAAGACGACGAAGGTCAAAAGCATGAAGACGGTGCTGAGCTCCAGCATCTTCGACAGCGCATGCGGTTCGGTGGTGCTGACGAACTGCGGCAGGAAGGCGAAGAAGAAGATCGACAGCTTCGGGTTGAGGATGTTGATGAGGATGCCCGAGGTGATCACCTTGCCGGCCGAGCGCGGCGCGACATCCTGCCCGACGTTCAAGCTGCCGCTCTCCTTCAGCGTGTTCCACGCCATGTAGAGCAGATAGGCGACGCCCAGATATTTCAGCGTCTCGAAGGCGAGCGCGCTGGTGTGCAGCAGCGCCGCCAGACCGGTGATGGCGGCCGCCATGTGCGGAATGATGCCGAGCGTGCAACCAACAGCCGCGATGATGCAGGCGCGCGCGCCACGCGAAAGTCCGGCGCTCAGCGTATAGAGAACGCCGGTGCCGGGCGAAGCCACGACGATCAGCGACGTCAACAAGAATTCGATGCTCACGATGCGTCCTCCGGTGACCTGCCGCCGGCAAGGTAGCCAGCGAAACGCGCGGGCACAAGCCAGCCCGAGGACCGTTAGTGCCTCATTTCGAATTTCGGGTCACGACCCAAGGCGGTATCCCTCGGCGGGATTTTAAAACCAACTCCCGTAGGCGACGTTTCGTCAGAATCGTCAGCTCGTTTCCTAAGGCAAACCTTGCACTGCTGGCCCTGCCGTCATCGCATTGGCCTGACTTTGGACACCACCTGCGAACGAGGCCAGTCCGGTGCCAGTCCGGAACACTTCTTGACCCGATGCCGTGTAAGCTACAAACTTGTCCTCGCGCCGTGACCACCTCTCCTGAAGCGGGATAATCGTCATGTGTCACCAATCCTTTGGATCGCAGGAGCTGACGAAAGGCAAGGTTGTGGCGCATGCCCTGTCCTGCGCCGCTGTGTTGTTCTTTGTTGCGCGCCCGGTTTTCACGATGCTTCGCTCTGGCAGAGAAATGCTTGCGGCGGCTCTCCTGCTTGGACTTTGCGCCAGCGCGAGCGCCAATGACGTGCTTTTCGAAAACGTCCGTATCTTCGATGGGAAGGGCGCCGCACTTTCGGCTCCGTCGAGTGTGCTGGTGCAGGGCAAGCTGATCGCGCGGATTTCGACAAGTCCCATCGCGGCCGAGGGCGCGCAGCGCATTGCCGGCAACGGGCGAACGCTGATGCCGGGGCTGATCGATGCGCATTGGCACGCAATGCTGATTGCATCCACCCCGGCAGAGGCGATGGGTGACATCGGCTTCGTCAATCTTGCGGCCGGCGACGAGGCGACGGATACGCTGATGCGCGGCTTCACCACCGTTCGCGACGTGGGCGGGCCGGTGTTCGGCCTCAAGCGCGCGATAGATCAAGGCATCGTCGCGGGACCGCGCATCTATCCGTCCGGAGCCATGATCACCGTGACCAGCGGGCATGGGGATTTCCGCCAGCTCAGCGACTTGCCCCGGACGATCGGCGGCTTGTTCACCCCCATGGAGAGGAACGGCGGCAGCATAGTCGTGGACAGCCCCGACGAGGTGCGTTTGCGTGCCCGCGAGCAATTCATGCAGGGGGCCGCGCTGCTGAAGCTGACAGCGGGCGGTGGAGTGTCGTCGCCCCACAGCCCGCTCGACGTCACCACCTTCACCGAGCCCGAACTGCGGGCCGCCGTTGAAATTGCCGAGAATTGGGGCACCTACGTCGCCGCGCACGCCTTCACCTCGGATGCGATCCGGAAGGCCGTCGCGGCTGGCGTCAAGTGCATCGAACACGGCTTCCTCATGGACGAGGCAACCGCCAAGCTGATCGCCGAAAAGGACGTTTGGCTGAGCTTGCAGCCGCTTCCCGAATTGATGAGGACAGGCCTCCAAGAGGGTTCGGTCGAGCGAGCCAAGGCCGATGAGGTGTGGCCGGGCATCGGCAGGACCTACGAACTCGCGAAGAAATACAAGATCAAGACGGCATGGGGCACCGATGTCCTGTTCTCCCGCGCGCTGGCGAAGCAGCAGGGAGCAATCCTGGCGTCGCTTGTGCGTTGGTACACGCCTGCCGAAGCGCTCGTCATGGCGACCGGGACCAATGCCGAGCTGCTCTCGCTGTCGGGCCTTCGCAATCCCTATCCGGGGAAGCTCGGCGTGATCGAAGAGGGCGCGCTCGCCGACCTCCTGCTCGTCGAAGGCAATCCGCTGGAGAACCTCGACCTGGTGGCCGATCCTGCCAACAACTTCAAAATCATCATGAAGGACGGCCTGATGTACAAAAACACGCTGACTCAGTGAGGAACGACTGAGCCGCCCGTCTCTACTCGACGCATCCGATGGCCTGCTGGCCGCATTCCACAGCCGAGCGAGGAATGGCGGCTTCCCACCCGAGGTGGAAATTCAAACTGAGATCTATCGAGGCCCGTTATCACAGCGTCGGCAGCCCATGTGCCTTGCGCGCCATCAGGCAGTCGCCGCCGCCGGGCAGGCAGGCGCGGCAGACGTCCGGTCTGACCTCGTAGATGCCGCAGGCGGTCGACTTGCCGACCTCGCCGGAAAGTGCCGAGCAGCGCACGCCGTCGCAGCGCATGCCGGCTTCGTCGGCAGCCACATAGTCTTGCGGGATCCGGTCGAGCTGCGCGTCATCTTCGGTCGAGAAGCGCGGCCATTCGGATGAATAGGAACAGCAGGCGCCACAGCTCTGGCAGTCGAAGAGAGGCGCGGCGCGCTCCTCCAGTGACGAAAAGTCCCCGGCGCTCGCCAGGGCGAGCAGCCCTGAGGCAACGGGATTCTGGTCGGCGCTTCGCGGCAAGGGCGCTATTTTTTCTTCCTGGTCTTGCGCGACGCCACGTCCGCCGGCGACTTGAACAGGTCGGTCGCTGCCTCGGCGGCAACATCGGCCTTGGGCGCGTCGGCCGGCTTGGCCAGCTTTGCGGTGGCAGTGGATGCTGCCGGCTGATCCTTGGCGGAAAATTTTATGGCCATATCAATCCTCGTCGGAGAAACGCGATGATGGCGCATTCGGGTTGCGAAGCCGGCCGATCAGCGCCGAGACCGCCGTGATGTTCATTTCCTCGGGCGACCAGTTCCTGGCCTCCTCGATGTGCCGGGGTGCCAGTTCGCGATGCGTGCTGCCGCTATAGGCGGCATCCTGATGGGTGACGCGCTCATGGGTCTTGGCATTTTCACGGACATACTCGATCAGATAGTTCGGGCATTCGGAGCGGCCACGCACGCCGAGCCTGACCTGGGCATCGCCATGGGCGCGCTTGCACCGCTCGAGCTTTTCGAGCACGCGCCGGACATACTCGACCGGCTTGTCGAGGGCTCCCACGACATCGGCGATGGTCGAATCGGCGGCGATCGCCTCTTGCGGGACGCGTTTGGTGGCCATCAGCGTTTGCCTGCGCGCTTCGGCGAGGCAGCGAGCGAGGCGGCAGCAGCCAGCTCGTCAGCTTCCTTTTCCAGGCGCAGTTCGCGCAGCCGCGCGGTCTTGGCTTCCCGGGCCTGGCTGACAGCATCCTGCTCGGAAATAATGCGGTTGAGCGACATGGACTGGGTCTGGGTCTTGCTGAAGATGGATTCGGCGTGGTCGCGGGATTTCTTCGAAGTGGCGGTCAAGGTCTTTCTCCCGGTTCGGAGCGTAATGCCGAAAATGGCGAGACCGGTCTTTCGACCAGGACCACGCACAAAGCAATACGGCAGTCGATTTCAAATGCTGGAGCATCCTTAGCACGTTCAAGCGAACGCGCGGTGCTCTTTTCGAACTTTTGCGGCGCCCGAAACGCAAAAGGCCAGGCATTGCCTGACCTCCGCCGGAGCGCCGCGCGTCCGGTTGAACGCGCGTGCACTTGCTCATTCTGCGCATGATCCTTTCCGGAAACTGATGTTTCCGGGGTCATGCGCTGGAATTAGCCGTTCACCGGTGCCAGTACATCCGTGGTCACCGGCGAGGCTGAATTCCGTTTTAGGCCGCCTTCAACTGATCGGCGGACATCTTGCCCGACTTGTTGTCGCGGACCATCTCGTAGCCGAGCTTCTGGCCCTCGACGATGTCGCGCATTCCGGCGCGCTCTACGGCCGAGATGTGGACAAAAACGTCGGCCGAGCCGTCGTCAGGCTGAATAAAACCGAAACCCTTGGTGGCATTGAACCATTTAACTGTGCCTGTGCTCATAACGAACCCTTTCCGTGGCAAATATTCGTTCACCGTCATGCGAATGCACAACAGCGTTTGTCTCGATTTTGATGGGGGAAGTTCGTCAAAGGCGCGCCTGGACACGCGGATAACAAAAGTCGGTCAAACAAATATCGACGAATTGCTTTTAGACTTCTTTTGGCGCCGTGTCAATTTTTTGCTTTCGCCGTCTGCTTTCGTCGTCGGCGGGCCGATGGCGGCACGCTGGCTGCGCAGGCAATTCGACGGCGGATCTGACGCCGAAAACCGGGCCCAGCGCCAGCTGTTAAAAATGTAAAAAAAATCGCGCCATGCCGGGAACCATCTTGGCATCCGTGCATTTTAAATATCGCCAGCAGTTCATGAGAGCAATCTCAGGAAAGGCTGACACAAAGGACGCCTCCCGTGCAATAAACGCGCGAGGGGCGTTCTTTTATGCGGAGTAGCAATCGCCATGGCGGTCAGGGCCAAAGGCCGTGGCCTGTTGATTGACCGACGAGGCAGGGCTCCGGAACCGGAAACCCAGCCACCCGTTAAACAGCAGATTGATTCCGGGAGATGCGGCCATGGTGAACGAGAATCAGATTGCGGGCCTGGCCAAGCAGCTCAAGGGCTGGGTGAAGAAAGCCGCCGGCAAGGCCACCGGCAACAGGCGCGTCCAGGCTGAAGGCGTGGCCGACAAGATCGCCGGCAAAATGCAGAAGGCCTATGGCGACGTCAAGGACAAGTTCAGGAAGGTGATCTGACCCCTGCGCTGCTGTTTCGATAGCGATGAGGAAGCGGGTTACGTGGCCTGCTGGCCGTTTCCATTGCCGTTAGAAATTCAGGCTCTTTGAGAACACGTTGGTAAAGGCGACCTCGCCATGGTCGCCAACGGCTTCGCCAAGCGCCACGTCCATGCTGTCGCCGCTCACCCGCGCCAGCGCGAAGCCACCCATATAAGCGGCCTTCGGCTTGAACAGGTCGAGCCCATCGCCGCGATAGGTCATCGCTGTCTCGTGCTGGTGGCCATGAAAGATGCCGATGACGTTGTAGCCCCTCAGCGCCGCCAGCAGCGCCTGCCGGTCCGCCTCGCTCCACCAGTGCGGCGCACCAGCGCCTTCATCGTCGAAGGTTCCTTTGGCGGCATCCCACCGTTCGATCGAGAAAACATCCCAACCATAGTGCTGGAACAGGATGACGGGGCGGCCGTCCGCTGCATAGGTCGCCAGATCCTGCTTCAGCCATGGCAGGCCGGAGACCGCGCCGTGGCCGGTGTCGCCGGCGAAACGGTGCGTCTGGACGAGATGCAGGCCGCCCCAGTCCCACGAGTAGCAGTCGGTGTCGACATCGTAACTGGTCACCGGCACCGGCGGCTTGAAGAACACGCCGGCACGATGGTTGACCTCGACATAGTCCCGCATTTCGCGGCGGTACCAGTCGACGTGGTTTGGCGGGCCGTTCTGGTCGAGATCGTGGTTGCCGAGGCCGACATAGACCGGCACATGCACGCGATCGGGGCCGACGCCCTGCTGGTAACGCTGGCTGAACTGGAGCAGCTGCGTGCCTTCGCTCGGCTGGATGACCTGGCCGCCGCCGTCATCGGTCATGTCGCCGCCGACGACGAGGCCGAACGGCGTGCCGATGCGGCTGCCGGCTGAGCGCAGGCCGGTGGCGATGCCGTTGATTTCGGCCGGCCAGTGCTTCTCGCCAATGGCGTTCAACGCGGCGACGCTGCGCAGCAAGGCGGCATCGGTCTTGCCTTCCTGCTGGCAATTGGGGCTCAGCCCGCTGGCCATACGGCAGGCATGGACATCGGCGACGAACAGGAAGGTGGCGTCGACAGGCGCAATGCGCTGTCCGGTCTGTCCGAGCGCCGGTCGCGCAAGGACGCCGGCCGCGGCCAAACCTGCTCCCTGCGTCAGGAAGCGGCGCCGGGAGAGTGATCCTGCCGAGATGCGATTCATGGCGTGAAATTCAGCACAGCCGGCGCCTCTTCGTCCAGTTGCCGCGAACGGTATGTCGACACGCTGCCGCAGGTCTGGCATTGCTTTCAGGTCAGGACTCCACTTGCGCGGGCAAACGCTATGAAGATTATATCCATCGCGACGGCACTTACCATCCTGGCGAGCGGCGCTCATGGTGCCGAGTGCATCGACGCCAAAGCCGCCAAGGCCGGATTCATTCTCGAAAGGCCCGGTATCCACAGCGAGTTTCGACCGGCGGCGGGTGGAATGGTGTCGGTCGCCAACGAATACCAATCCTAATCGCCGCAGACGCAGTTTCTGTTCGGCGGTCTGATCGAGGTGTTTCGCGACAGTGAGACCGGTCAGCTTGCGATGATCCCGTTTTCGGATGTCAGAAAGCTGTTTCCGCTCAAGGCCGGGGCGAAAAGCAAGACCGTGTTCGTCCGCCTCGCAGCAAACAAGCAGCCGAAGGGCACCGAGACGCTCGAGATCAACGTCAAGGGCAAGGAGACGTTCAGCCTGGGCGACTGCAAATACAACGTGCTGGCGGTCAGGCAGACGATCAAGAACGAGGCCGGCAAGACCCAGGATGAATTCACCGCGCTCTATGCGCCCGATCTGCAGGCCGTTCTGGCCAGGCGCTATGACGAGGGCACCAACGCCGAAAGCGTGGTCGGCTACGAGGTCATCAAACCGCTGCCGAATTAAGTCCCGGCAGGGCAGAGAGCCGACTGGCGCTCCGGCATCAAAAGGCTTTGTACTGCCGCAGCACCCTGCGACGTCGCTTCGCTCTTGCTGAGGAAACTCCCTGCTCCAGCGCGTTCAGGCAATCGCGCAGCACAGCAGAATCCTGCGTCGTCTTGGCCATCGACATGGCGCCGGAATAGGTGGCGACCGCAAGCGCGGCGAAGCGCTGCGGATCGGTGTCCTGCTCCCTGCCCGCTTGCTGGTCGGCCCTGACCTTGTCGGCGATCGCCTGGCGCCACGCCGAAAAGATGCCGGCAAGGCCGGTGCGGAAATCCGGATCGGCAAGCGACAGTTCATGCGCCAGGTTGTTGAGCGGGCAGCCGCGCACGAAACCCTGTTGCTCCAGTTCCGCGGCCACGGCCTCGAACACGCTGCGCACGCCCTCGCGCGCCGAGCCTGCCGCCTGCACCGGCGCGATCCATGTTGCTTCGACGGCTGCGGCGACCCGCTCCTCGATCACCGCCAGGGCCAGCGCCTTCTTGGTCGGGAAGTGATGATGCAGCGCGCCGCCGGTGACGCCTGCCGCGGCCATCAGGTCGCCGAGGCTGGAGGCATGGTAGCCGCGCGCTTGAAACGCGGCTTCGGCGACATCGAGCACGCGTTTGCGCAGGCCTTCCGGGTCGTTGGTGCGTTTGCCGGGCCGCACCTTTGGGCGAGCGGTCATCTCTGCTGACATTTTCCAACGATAGCAGATTGACAAAACAGGACAACCGGTCTGTTTAACAGGACGAATGCCCTGTTTTGGAGATTGCGCGATGAGCCTGCCCCTGAATGCCGCGTCGAAATCCGGCCTCAACGCCTCGCCAGTCGTCGAGCTCAGGCAATACACACTGAAACCTGGCCGGCGCGACACGCTGATCGGCATCTTCGACGGTCACCTCATCGAGGGTCAGGAAGCGGCTGACATGACCATCATCGGTCAGTTTCGCGATCTCGACCGGCCTGACATGTTCATCTGGCTGCGCGGCTTCGAGGGTATGGAAGCGCGGAAAAATGCACTGACCGCTTTCTACGAGGGACCCGTATGGGCCGCCTGGCGCGACGCCGCCAACGCCACGATGATCTCCTCCGACGACGTGCTGTTGCTGAAACCGGCATGGCCGGGCGCCGGCTTCGATCTGTCGGGCGCACAACGGGCCGCCTTGCCGGGTCACGAAAAGCCAAGCGGAGAAAATCGCTTGTCGGATATTGTTGTCATCAAGATTCATCATCTGCGGCCCGGCGCCGAAGCCGGCGTCGCCAGCCGCTTCGACGCCGATGCGACCGCCATCCTGACGGCACTTGGCGCGCGGCCGCTTGCTGTGTTTGTCTCCGAACATGCCGAAAACAGCTTTCCCCGCCTGCCGGTACGATCAGGCGAAAATGTCTTCATCAGCGTCGCCGCCTTCGACAGCGCGGACGCCCATGCCCGCCACGAGGCAGTCCTTGCCAGTTCCCCGGAGTGGCAGGCATTCGAGCGGGATGCCCAGTCATGTCTGGCTAGATCGACCGAGACCTTGCGCCTATCTCCAACCTCACAGTCGCTGCTTGGGCGGTGAGAGGCGCTCCTTCAACCGATTTGCATCCTTGTCGCCCGCAATCTCCGCTTGAAGCCATTTGTGCAACGCGATACGCCGGTGCCGGGTTCGACAGACCGGAGAGACATGTGAGCGCGCCAGAGACCAGAACCGAAACCGACACGTTCGGTCCCATCGAGGTCGCCGCCGATCGTTACTGGGGCGCGCAGGCGCAGCGTTCGCTGGGCAATTTCAAAATCGGCTGGGAAAAGCAGCCGGCGTCGATCGTTCGCGCGCTCGGCATCGTCAAGCAGGCGGCGGCCGAAACAAATATGGAGCTGAAGCGGCTCGACCCGGCCATCGGCAAGGCGATCATCGAAGCCTCTCAGGAAGTCATCGACGGCAAGCTGAACGATCATTTCCCGCTGGTCGTCTGGCAGACCGGCTCGGGCACGCAATCCAACATGAACGCCAACGAGGTGATCTCCAACCGGGCGATCGAACTGCTGGGCGGTGTCATGGGGTCGAAGAAACCGGTGCATCCCAACGACCACGTCAATATGAGCCAGTCGTCGAACGATACCTATCCGACGGCCATGCACATCGCCTGCGCCGAGCGCATCGTGCACGATTTGTTGCCGGCGCTCGGGCATTTGCACGCCGCGCTGGAGGCCAAGACCAAAGCATTCGCCCACATCGTCAAGATCGGCCGCACCCACACGCAGGACGCGACGCCCCTCACCCTTGGCCAGGAATTCTCAGGCTATGCCGCGCAGGTCGCCTCCTCGATCAAACGCATCGAGATGACGCTGCCTGGCCTGCAGGAACTGGCGCAAGGCGGCACGGCCGTCGGCACCGGCCTCAACGCGCCGGTCGGCTTTGCCGAGAGAGTGGCGGATCACATCGCCGCGATCACCGGCATCGCCTTCGTCACCGCGCCAAACAAGTTCGAGGCGCTGGCGGCGCATGATTCCATGGTGTTCTCGCATGGCGCCATCAACGCCTGCGCCGGCGCGCTGTTCAAGATTGCCAACGACATTCGTCTGCTCGGCTCCGGCCCGCGCTCCGGCCTTGGTGAACTGTCGCTGCCGGAAAACGAGCCGGGTTCGTCGATCATGCCGGGCAAGGTCAATCCCACCCAGTGCGAGGCGATGACCCAGGTCTGCATCCAGGTGTTCGGCAACAATGCGGCCGTGACCTTCGCCGGCAGCCAGGGCCATTTCGAGCTCAACGTCTACAACCCGCTGATGGCCTACAATTTCCTGCAGTCGGTGCAACTGCTCGCCGACGCCTCCATCTCGTTCACCGACAATTGCGTCGTCGGCATCGAGGCGCGGGAAGACAATATCAAGGCCGCCCTCGACCGTTCGCTAATGCTGGTGACAGCACTGGCGCCGACCATCGGCTACGACAACGCCGCCAAGATCGCCAAGACCGCTCACAAGAACGGCACAACCTTGCGTGAGGAAGCGCTTGCCACCGGGCTGGTCAGCGAAGCCGACTACGACCGCCTGGTTCGGCCAGAGGAGATGACGCATCCGGGATGATCTTGCGCTGATCGCAAAACTTTACTGCGGTGAACAATCTGTAACCAAATCTGCATCTTTGGTGAACAGTCGCCCTGCTCTATGTGGGTGGGCACCACAACCCCTCCCGGAGAGAGCCCATCATGTCCACCAACACGTCCGTTGCCGGTTCCGGCACCGTTTCCAACGCCTCAGGCAGCATCCTGCTCGGCCGTATCCTGCTTTCGGTCATCTTCGTGCTTTCCGGTTTCGGCAAGCTCACTGCGATCGCCGGCACCGCCGGTTACTTCGGCAGCATGGGTCTGCCGATGCCGACCGTGACGGCGATTGTCGTCGGTCTGCTCGAACTGCTCGGCGGCCTCGCCATCCTCATCGGCTTTCAGACCCGGATCACCGCCTGGGTGCTGGCAATCTTCACCGTCGCCACGGGATTGGTCGCCCACACCGGCTGGGCCGATCAGATGCAGATGATCAGCTTCATGAAGAACCTGGCGATTGCCGGCGGCTTCCTCGTGTTGGCTTCCTCGGGCGCCGGCGCCTATTCGGTCGACGCCAAGCGCGGCTGAAGCGGTCCAGGAACCACTTGCAGCAAGGGGCGCGGAATTTTCCGCGTCCCTTTTTCGTTGTCGGTTTATGCCCGTCGATCAGCCGGCCGGACTTTCTGCTAGGATGAGGTGTCGGGGTGAAGCCAACCGCCGCCGACGTCGGAGGTGACCAATGCGCCGCAATGCGCTGCTTCTGCTTTCGCGGCTGCTGCTCGCCGCTCTATTCGTTCCGTCCGGCTTTCACGCGCTTACCGACATTGCCGGCACATCGGGCTATTTTTCCGGCCTTGGCCTGCCGCTGCCGACGCTCGCAGCCTGGGCGACAGGGCTGTTCGAATTGATCGCCGGTCTGCTCATCCTCGTCGGCCTCAAGACACCGATCGTGGCGCTCCTGCTTGCCGCTTTCTGCATCGCGGCAGGCTTCATCGGCCACTATGGCCAGGGCGGCGACGATCCGACGCTGACCTTCATGCATTCGCAGATGCTGATGAAGGACATCGCGCTATCGGGCGGTTTTCTGGCGCTGGCAATGGCAGGCGCCGGCGCCTACTCGATCGACGGGCGGATGCTTCGGATCGGCGCTGAAACGACTTGACCGACACAAGCTGCCGGATTGAGCCGAATACTTGACTGACCCAGATTACTTCGCTGGCATAGTGGGGCCGCCCTCGACCGCCAGCACCAGCCGGCGATTGGTGACCCTCGCCAGTTGCGCCAGTCGTCCGGCCGGCCGCTCGCCGTAAAGATCGGCCAGCGACGCCGGCAGCACCAGCGCCAGCACGCCATTGCCGCGCCTCTCCCATTTCAGCCGCGGCATGACCCCAGGCATTGCCGCCGTCAGCAGGTAGACGACGCGCATCACCGCGGCCAGCACACGGGCGCGCTCGATATAGCGCGGCGTCGCCAGCGCCTTGATTTCCGGCGCAATCGATTCGTTGAAGATGCCCTCATGACGGTAGGCGTTGGCCAGCGCCAGGAAGGCGCGGCCGGGATGGTCGACACCGATGAAGGAGGCGTGGGCAATGATGTTGAGCGATTGCTTGCCCCGGTATTCGGGATGCGCGCGCCAGCCGATGTCGGCAAGCAGGCAGGCGGCCTGGCGGTAGCGCGCCTCGTCGACCGTCTCTTCGATGCCGAAGGCGGCGAAGGTCTTGCCCGTCCACTCGACAAGCTCATGCGCGTGGGTGACCGAGCGCGAACGCAGCCGGGCGAGTTCTTCCGAGGCCGAGATCAGCGGATCCGCCTTCTGCTCGGCTTTATCGAGCAGCGAATAGAGAAAGCCCTCGCGCACGCCAAGTGCCGAGACGATGATCTTGGACGGCTGCATCGCCCCCATGATCTCCTGCAGCACGATGGCGCCATAAGGCAGCAGCGAGCGGCGGTTCTTCGAGACGCCTTCGATACCCCTTATCTTCTCGATCTCGCCCTTGGCGACTTGCTTGAGGAAGTTCGCAGCGCTGTCGATGCCGATCTCGTAATGGTGCATGACGCTCAGCGGATAGCTGGTCATTTCCATGTACAGCCGAGCGAGGTTTCGCCAGGTGCCGCCGACGGCATAGAACGGCCTGCGCTGCCCGCCTTTCAGCAGCTTTGCCTTCGCGAGTTCGTCGCGCGCTATCTTTGCAGCTTGGGCCAGTGAGTTCTTGGCCATGTCCTGCAGGCGCAGGCCGCCCAGCGGCAGCGTGATGCCGTCGCCGATTGCCTCGCCATCGACGTCGACCAGTTCAAGGCTGCCGCCGCCGAGGTCGCCGGCGATGCCGTTGGCCGGGTGGAAGCCGGAAATGACGCCAAGCGCTGAATAGTGGGCTTCCTGGCGCCCGCTCAGCACCTGGACCTCGGTCTTGAGCACATCTTCGGCGCGGTGGATGAAATCGGGGCCGTTGACCGCCTCGCGGGCGGCGGCAGTCGCCAGCACATACATATGCTCGGCGCCGGCCTGCTCGGACAGCGCGCGGAAACGCCGAAACTCCTCCATCGAACGGGTCACCGCCTCCGGATCGAGTTTTCCGGTCGAGACGATGCCGCGACCGAGGCCGGCCAGCATCTTTTCGTTGAACAGCGTGGTCGGCGAGCGCGCCAGCCCCTCATAGACGACAAGCCGGATCGAGTTCGACCCGATGTCGATGATGGACAGCGGTCGGCGGTCCTGAAGCCGGCCCTGGGACGTTGAAATCATCAGCCGGTCGCTGTGGCGTTTTTCTTGCGGCGCTTGAACTGCGCGATGCGCTTGGGCGCATGCGATTTCAGCGCATCGCCGCGTCCGGAAAGGCTCGGATTGGTCATGAAATATTCCTGCGCGTTGAACGGTTCCTCGCCCTCCTCGAGCGTGGCGCGCCGGGAGGTTCCGTCAGCCAATACGTCGAAACTTTGCTGGTTGTCCATGATGTTGCCCAGCATGATCTGGCCGAGGACTTGTTCATGCACTGTTGGATTGGTGATCGGCACCATGGTTTCGACGCGGCGGTCGAGATTGCGCGGCATCAAATCGGCCGATGAGATGTAGACGATCGCCCCGTCCGACGGCAGTCCATGGCCGTTGCCGAAACAATAGATTCGGCTGTGTTCGAGGAAGCGGCCGACGATCGACTTTACCCTTATGTTTTCCGACAGGCCCGGCACTTGGGGCCTCAGGCAGCAGATGCCGCGCACGACGAGATCGATCTCGACGCCGGCGCGGCTGGCGTCATAGAGCGCGTCGATGATGATCGGGTCGACCAGCGAATTCATCTTCATCCAGATGCGGGCCGGCCTGCCCTCCAGCGCATGGCCAATCTCGTCCGAAATGTGCTTGAGGATGCGCTTGCGCAGCGTGAACGGCGAGATGGCCAGCCGCATCTCCTCGGTCGGCTCGGCGTAGCCGGTGATAAAATTGAACAGCTGGGCGACATCGCGGGCGATTGTCGGAGCGGTGGTGAAGAAGGACAGGTCGGTGTAGATGCGCGCGGTGACCGGATGGTAGTTGCCGGTGCCGAGATGCACATAGTTGCGCAGCTTGCCGTCCTCGCGCCGCACCACCAGCGACATTTTCGCGTGGGTCTTCAGTTCGAGGAAGCCGAACACGACCTGAACGCCGGCGCGCTCGAGGTCGCGCGCCCAGCGGATGTTGGCTTCCTCGTCGAAACGCGCCTTGAGCTCGACCAGCGCGGTCACCGACTTGCCGGCCTCCGCCGCGTCGACCAAAGCGCGCACGATCGGGCTGTCGTTCGAGGTGCGATAGAGCGTCTGCTTGATCGCCACCACTTCCGGATCGGCCATCGCCTGGCGCAGGAACTGCACCACCACGTCGAAGGATTCGTAGGGGTGATGAACGATGATGTCCTTCTCGCGGATGGCGGCGAAACAGTCGCCGCCGTGCTCGCGGATGCGTTCGGGAAAGCGCGGATTGTAAGGCTTGAATTTGAGATCGTCGCGGGCGATGGCGACGATCTCGGAAATCTGGCTGAGCGCCAGCGGACCGGTGAGCACGCTGATCCGGCTCGACGAGACGCCAAGCTCGCCGGCGACGAACTCGCGCAGTTCGGCCGGCATCAGCTTGTCGAATTCGATGCGGATGACCGAGCCGCGACGACGACGTTTCAGCGCCGTCTCGAACAGGCGCACGAGATCCTCGGACTCCTCCTCGACCTCGATGTCACTGTCGCGGATGATGCGGAACGTACCGGAGCCCTTGACCTCGTAGCCGGGGAACAGCTTGCCGATATAGAGGCCGACCGCTTCTTCCAGCGGAATGAAGCGGACATGATGCTTGCGGTCAGGCAAGCGGATGAAGCGCTTCAGCGCCACCGGCAGACGCAACAGCGCGCTCATCTCCTCGCCATTCCTGCGGTGGCGCAGTTGCAGCGCCATCGAGAAGCCGAGATTGGGAATGAACGGGAACGGATGCGCCGGGTCGATCGACAGCGGTGTGAGCACCGGAAACACCTGCTCCTGGAAATGATCCTCGAGCCAGGTCTTCTCGTCCTTGGTCAGCCCATCGCGGCTGATGCTCTCGATGCCTTCCTTGTCGAGCAGCAGCATCAGAGCGGATAGGCTGTTCTGCTGGTCCTCCTGCAGGCGCTCGACCTCGCGCAGCAATTGTTCCAGCTGTTGTTCGGGGGTGCGGCCGTCCGCGCTCTTCAGCGTGATGCCTTCGCGCACCTGGCCGGCGAGACCGGCGACACGGACCATGAAGAACTCGTCGAGATTGGCGGCCGAAATCGACAGGAAGCGGACCCGCTCGAGCAGCGGATGGTTGGCGTTCAGCGATTCTTCGAGGACGCGGCGGTTGAATTGCAGCCAGGAAAACTCGCGGTTGACGAACCGGTCCGGGTTGCCGCCCTCTGGGCTCGCCACCTCGACAGTGGTGAATTCGCTCTGCACCGGCTTTAGTTCGTTCATGGTTCCTGCTCGTTTCGCACCCGCTGGCCACAGCGTCGCGCGTCTTTGCGGACGCGCAAAAGGACGCTCCCGCCACTTAAGCTACGCATGATCCCCGGCGAAACCGAATTCGGTTTCGGGGCCATGCCTTAACCGGCTTAGCTTATCCTGTGACAGGCTTTTACGACAGTTTGATTTCATCGATCTTGCAAAGAGACAGCTTATGATCCAGATGCAATCCAGGCTGCAGCGCGGCGCGTCCTTTGCGCGTGCCAAGGACGCGGTGGAATTTTGATTTTGCGCATGCTCCGGGGTCATGCGGCAAATGCAGGAGACGACGATGGCAGGCGGTTCCATTCCCCATTTCCAAAACGATGCGGGCTATCCGGCAATCGACATCGGCGTCAAGGAATTCATGTGCACCGGCGCAAACCCGCCCTTCGACCATCCGCATGTGTTTCTCGACATGGGCGACGACAATGAAAAGGTCTGCCCCTATTGCTCGACGCTTTTTCGCTATTCGCCAAAGCTGAAGGCGACGGAAACACAGCCTGCCGGATGCCTGTATATCCACCAGGCCGCCTGACGCGCACGCCATCCCATGGACGACACCCGGTCCCGGCAGGTCGTTATCGCCGGAGCCGGCGTCGCCGGACTGACCGCGGCACTGGCGTTTTCCGAGCGCGGCTATCTGGTGCGGCTGTTCGAACAGGCGCCGCGCCTCGAAGCGGCCGGTGCCGGCATCCAGCTCTCACCCAACGCGACGCGCATCCTTCGCCAGCTCGGCGTGCTCGACCGGCTGTTGCCGGCGGCGGTGCGGCCGGAGGCGGTCGTGCTCAAGGACGCCGCCACGCTACGTGAGCTGGCGCGGGTGCCGCTTGGCGAAGCGGCCGAAAGGCGCTGGCAGGCGCCTTATCTCGTCGCTCATCGGGCTGACCTGCAAGATGCACTGATGGCGCGCCTTGCCGAACGGCCGGACATCAGTCTCGTCACCGGCGCGCGCGTCGGCGGCATCGCCACAGGACCGCGCCATGCCACGGCAACAGTCGAGATTGCCGGCAAGACAGTCGAAGCCGGCGGCTTTCTGCTGATCGGCGCCGACGGCGTCTGGTCGGCGATCCGGGCTTTTGGCTGGTTTGCGGCCAAAAGCCGGTTTTCGGGCGAGCTTGCCTGGCGCGCTACGATCAGTGCAGACAGTGTCGCAGGAGAAGCCCTTGCGGCGGTCGGCGCCGCCAATTGCGTGACCACCTTCCTGCATCCCGGCTTCCACCTCGTCGCCTATCCGGTCAGCAACGGCACGGCGTTCAACCTGGCTGCCTTCACCAGGGGCGAGATCATCGCCGAGCGCTGGTCGGGCCACGCCGACCCCAATATCCTCCTCGGCGCCATGCGTGGCACGGCGGCAGCACTGGCCCGGCTTGCCGAGGATGCCGGCCCGTGGGCTGCGTGGCCGATCCATACGGTAGACCAGGCACAGCCATGGACGACGCCCGCCGGCATCGCGCTGATCGGCGATGCGGCGCATGCGATGACGCCGTTCGCGGCGCAGGGGGCGGCGATGGCGATCGAGGATGCCGCAACCCTTGCCGGCTTTGTCGCCGCCTCACCCGCCGATCCCTGGGGCGCGCTTGCCGCCTGGGAGAAGATGCGGCGGCCGCGTGTCGCCAAGGTCGCCCGACGCGGTGCCGTCAACCGGCTCGCCTGGCATGCAGCGGGGCCGGTGGCCGTCGCGCGCAACCTGTTCCTGAAGTGGCGCTCGCCGGAAAAGCTCGCGGCCGATCTCGACTGGCTCTATGGCTGGCGGCCGCCGGATGGCGATCGGCGATGAAAGCTCGACCGGTTGGCGGGACAGCGCCCCCCTCTGTCCTGCCGGACATCTCCCCCACTTGGGGGGAGATCGGCCGTCATCTCGGATTTTGCCAATCTCCAACGTTGCAGGATGAAGCGCGGCGCCGAAATTGAATATCTCCCTCCTTGTGCCTCCCGGCAGGACAGAGGGGCGCGCCGGAATGAGGCGCTGATTACCCGGAGCATCAATTATAAATCCGCATCGACAGGTCGAGTGAGGCCGGCAGCGGATTCCACCAGCCTGTCCGCAGGCCAGCGATACGCAGAGCCGCCGCTGTCCAGGTGTTGCAGCCAACCAGCGCATTGAAATGGCCGTTGGCTTCGTAGAAGCGGTCGAACTTGGAATAAGCGGCATTCTCGATCAGGATCGGACCGTTCGGCCCGTGCTGGAAACTCGCCGCGATGAAGTCGAGCAGCGCTGTAAAACGTTGCTCGCTGATGTCGAAGCCGGCGACGTCGGGATGCGGTTCGACAATGTTGCCGGCGACATCGACATGCATCACCGATGCGTCCAATGTCAGCGCCTTCATCACCGGCGCCGCCTTCAGTTCCGACCAGGTCGGCGTCTCCAGATAGAAGGCGCGGCCTCCCCAGCCGAAAACGATGTAGCGGACCCCAGCCATGTCGGCCGGAATGCCGCCACCGACCAGGAAATGGAAGCGCTTGCGCACGTCGTCATCGACCGGGATGGCGATATCGGTGTGGATCGGATTTTTCAGCACCAGGACGTGCCTGGTGGCGGCGGGATCGGCGGCGGCAGCCGGCAAGAGCGGCCGTGGAATGAGTGTGCCCAGAACCACGGCAAGCACGATTGCCACCACCAGAATGGCGAGAAAACGCCCAAGCTTTTTCACGAGGGACGGCTTTTTCATGAGGGACGGCCTCGCAATCGGGGCGCAATCGCCTGCTGACGGCTCAGACGCAAAAGAGCCCGGCAGGGTTTCGGCCGGGCTCTTTTGATTCGCGTGAGAGCAATCAGTGCAGGATTTGCGACAGGAACAGTTTTGTGCGCTCGTGGCGCGGATTGTCGAAGAACTCGGCTGGCGTGTTCTGCTCGACGATCTGGCCCTGGTCCATGAAGATCACCCGGTTGGCGACCTTGCGTGCAAAGCCCATCTCGTGGGTGACGCAGAGCATGGTCATGCCCTCTTCGGCGAGGCCAACCATCGTCTCCAGCACTTCCTTGATCATTTCGGGATCGAGCGCCGAGGTCGGCTCGTCGAACAGCATGATGCGCGGATTCATGCACAACGAGCGGGCGATGGCGACGCGCTGCTGCTGGCCGCCGGAAAGCTGGCCGGGATATTTGTTGGCCTGTTCCGGAATCTTGACGCGCGTGAGGAAGTGCATGGCGATTTCCTCGGCCTGCTTCTTCGGCGTCTTGCGCACCCAGATCGGCGCCAGCGTGCAGTTTTCCAGGATGGTCAAATGCGGGAACAGGTTGAAGTGCTGGAACACCATGCCGACCTCGCGGCGCACCTCGTCGATCTTCTTGAGATCGTTGGTCAATTCCTTGCCGTCGACGATGATCTTGCCCTTCTGGTGCTCTTCCAGCCGGTTGATGCAGCGGATCATCGTCGATTTGCCCGAGCCCGAAGGGCCGCAAATGACGATGCGCTCGCCGCGCATCACCTTCAGGTTGATGTCCTTCAGCACATGGAATTCGCCGTACCATTTGTGCATGGCGATGATGTCGATGGCGACATCGGTGGTGGAAACCTGCATCTTGGCGGCATTGACCTTGATCTCTTCCGCGCTGACTGCATTTTCTATTGTCATGGAAGGTTCCCTTTTTTGTTCTTAGCGCTTGTGGCCGGTGTCGAGCCGGCGTTCCGTGAACATCGAATAGCGCGACATGCCGAAACAGAACAGCCAGAAGACAAAGGCAGCAAACACCAGGCCGGACCTGGCCGTTTGCGGCGTTGCCCAGTTGGGGTCGTTAAAATTCTGTTTGACGACGCCGAGCAGGTCGAACATCGAGATGATCGAAACCAGGCTGGTGTCCTTGAACATGCCAATGAAGGTATTGACGATGCCGGGAATGACCAGCTTCAGCGCCTGCGGCAGCACGATCAGGCCCATTTTCTGCCAGTAACCGAGGCCGAGCGAATCCGCACCCTCATACTGGCCCTTGGGGATCGCCTGCAGGCCGCCGCGCACCACTTCGGCCATATAGGCAGCGGCAAACAGCGAAACACCGATCAGCGCGCGCAGGAACTTGTCGAAGCTGACGCCGGCCGGCAGGAACAGCGGCAGCATGACGCTGGCCATGAACAGCACGGTGATCAGCGGGATGCCGCGCACCGTCTCGATGAAGATGACGCACAGCATCTTGACGATCGGCATCTTCGAGCGCCGGCCGAGCGCCAGCACGATGCCGAGCGGCAGCGACACGGCAATACCGACGAAGGACAGGGTGAGCGTCACCAGCAGCCCGCCCCATAGCGGGGTTTCGACATGCGGCAGGCCGAACACGCCACCAACCAGCAGGATAAAGGCAAAGATCGGCAGCGCCCCGAAGAACAAGATGGCGTTCAGCCCCTTGCGCGGCACCTTCGGGATGAGCAGCGGCACCAGAAGCGCCACGAACAGGATGGCGACCAGGATCGGCCGCCAGCGCTCATCGATCGGATAGCGGCCGAACATGAACTGGCCGAACTTGGCGTTGACGAAGGCCCAACAGGCGCCGGACCAGCCGTCCGGCTGGACGCCGCCCTGTGCCGCCGTGGCGCAAAAGGTACGGTCCGCGCCGGTCCATTGGGCGTTGATGAAGGCCCAGCTGATCAGTTGCGGCAGGATCATAGCGACCAGCACGATGCCGATGATGGTCAAGATCGTGTCACCGGTCGACGCAATCAGGTTCTTGCGTATCCAGGCGCCCAGGCCGCGCTCGCTTGCAGGCGCCGACTGTGCCAGCGCCATTTCGACGCGGACGAAGGAAAGATCGTGCTCCTGCATGTCTCTACCTCTCCACCAGCGCCATTCTGGCGTTGACCACGTTCATGACCGCCGACGTCAACAGGCTGAGTGCGAGATAGACCACCATCATGATCAGCACGCACTCGATCGCTTGGCCGGTCTGGTTCAGCACCGTGCCGGTCGTCGCCGTCAGGTCCGGGTAGCCGATGGCGATGGCCAGCGACGAGTTCTTGGTCAGGTTCAGATATTGGCTGGTCAGCGGCGGAATGACGATGCGCATGGCTTGCGGAATGACGACAAGCCGCAGGATCGATCCCGGCCGCAGCCCGAGCGCACCGGCTGCCTCGGTCTGACCCTTATTGACGCCCATGATGCCGGCCCGCACGATTTCGGCGATGAAGGCCGCCGTATAGAAGGACAGCGCCAGGTAGAGCGACAGGAACTCCGGCTTGACCTGAAAGCCGCCAGTCAGGTTGAAGGTCGATTGCTTTGGATAATCGAAGCTCAGCGGGAAGCCGCTGAGCGCGTAGGCCAGCAACGGCAAGCCGATGATCAAAGCCGCCGATGTCCAGAACACAGGGAATTGCTGGCCGGTCGCCATCTGCCGCTGACGCGCCTTGCGGGCGACGAACCACGCCATGGCGATGCCGAGAAGCAAAGCAACCAGGATCAGCCAGGAGCCTTCGCCCCACACGGCGCGTGGAAAATAAAAGCCGCGTTGGTTGAGAAAGGAGCTGAACGGCAAATTGATGCTTTCACGCGGCGGCGGCAGCACCGAAAGCACGCCGGAATACCAGAAGAAGATGACCAGCAGCGGCGGGATGTTGCGAAAGACCTCGACATAGACCATGCAGATCTTGCGGATCAGCCAGTTGTGCGAAAGCCGGCCGACGCCGAGGATAAAGCCGATGATGGTGGCGGTGACGATGCCGGCGGCGGCAACGATGAGGGTGTTGATAAAGCCGACCACGATGGCGCGGCCATAGGTCGAATCCGACGAATAGGCGATGGCGCTGTCACTGATGTCGAAGCCGGCGCGACCCCTGAGGAAGCCGAAGCCTGACGCAATGCGCAGGCGCGTCAGATTGTCGATGGTGTTTTGGACGATCCACCAGACCAACGCAACCAGCACGATGACGACCACCGCCTGGAAGACTATGCCGCGGACCTTTGGATCATTGATGAAGGAGCCGCGGCTTGGCTCCTCGCGAAGAATTTCCTGCGATGCCATTCGACCATCCCCTGGAAAGAGAAACCGGGAGGCAGACGATCTGCCTCCCGGATCACATTTCGATCAGCGGATCGGCGGAGAGTATTGCAGACCGCCCTTGGTCCACAGCGCGTTGATGCCGCGCGCGATCTTCAGCGGGCTGCCCGACCCGACATTGCGTTCGAACATTTCGCCGTAATTGCCGACGGTCTTGACGATGTTGACGACCCAGTCGTTGGAGACACCGAGATCGGTGCCGATCTTGGTATCGGCCTCCTGGCCGAGCACGCGCTTGATCTCGGGATTGTCCGAAGCCTTCATTTCCTCGACATTGGCCTTGGTGATGCCGAGTTCCTCTGCCTGCAACAGCGCAAAATAGGTCCACTTGACGATGTGGTACCACTGGTCGTCGCCCTGGCGCACGGCCGGTCCGAGCGGTTCCTTGGAGATGATCTCAGGCAGCACGACGTGGTCGGCGGGCGCGCCCAGCGTCAGCCGGATGCCGTAGAGACCTGATTGGTCGGTGGTGTAGACATCGCAACGGCCGGCGTCATAGGCCGCGTCGACCTCTGACAGCTGTTCGAAGACGACCGGGCTGTACTCCATCTTGTTCGTCTTGAAGTAGTCGGCAAGGTTGAGTTCGGTCGTGGTGCCGCTCTGCACGCAGACCGCCGCGCCCGAAAGCTGCAGCGCGGAATTCACCCCCGGCAGCTTCTTGGCGTTGATCATGAAGCCCTGTCCGTCATAATAGGTGACACCGACGAAGTTCAGACCAAGCGCCGTATCGCGGTTGATGGTCCAGGTGGTGTTGCGCGACAGGACGTCGATCTCGCCTGACTGCAGTGCGGTGAAGCGTTCCTTGGCACTGAGCGGCGTGAACTTGACCTTGGTGCCATCGCCGAACACGGCGGCCGCGACAGCGCGGCAGAAGTCCGCATCGATGCCTTGCCAGTCGCCCTTGTCGTCCGGCGCCGAGAAGCCGGCCAGACCGGTCGACACGCCGCATTGGATGAAGCCCTTGGCCTTGACGTCGTCGAGCGTGGCCGCCGACGCGGCCGAAGCCACCAATCCAAGCGCGGCGGCGCCCAGAATGCCGATTGCAATGTGTTTCATAACCCACAGACCCTTTTCTGTTTTTTTCAGGCGAACCTGACTTTTTTTTCCGTGTGAACGCAGCTTCCCGTTCCGGCCCATTACCGGAACCCGCATCGCAACCGACGCGCTGCCTCCCATTCACGAACTGCATCGAAGGCGATTATCACAGTGAGGTCAAGGAAAATGACCGAAACCCAAAGAGTTTCAAACCATTTGCCGCAAATGCCTGAATTGCAGACAAACGCGCCCGAAAATTAGCCAGCAACTGCGAGGTCCGGCCAACGCGAATCGGAGCTGGCTTCTAAAATCCGTCTTCGGGGAGGCAGCGCCGCGCCGGAAAGCCATCGGAGCGATTGGCACAACCAGTCCGCCGGCTGGCGGTTGGCGAACGGTTGCGCGGCCAATGCCGCCGCACTATGGCTAGCGCTTCATCAGAGGCGAAGCGCAATGGCAAAAGACGGCAATGAAATGGGCATCAACACGCGGCTTGCCCACTCGGGCAACAATCCGCATGACTATTTCGGCTTCATCAACCCGCCGGTCGTGCATGCCTCGACCGTGCTCTTTCCCAACGCGGCGACGATGGCGGCACGCGGCCAGAAATACACCTACGGCACGCGCGGCACGCCGACCACCGACGCGCTTGCCAGCGCCATCGACGGACTGGAAGGCTCGGCCGGCACGATTGTGGTGCCCTCCGGCCTGGTGGCGGTGACAGTGCCGCTGCTCGCCTTCCTGTCGGCGGGCGACCATGTCCTGATTGTCGATTCCGTCTATCACCCAACCCGCAATTTCGCCGACACGATGCTGAAACGGCTAGGCGTCGAGGTCGAATATTACGATCCGCATGTCGGCGCCGGTATAGCGGCGTTGATCAAATCCAACACCAAGGTCGTGTTCACCGAATCGCCGGCCTCCAACACTTTCGAGGTGCAGGACATACCGGCCATTTCCAGCGCGGCACACGCCGCAGGTGCGATCGTGATGATGGACAACACCTGGGCGACGCCGCTCTACTTCCGCCCGCTCGACCACGGCGTCGACATCTCGATCCATGCGGCGACGAAGTATCCGGCCGGCCATTCCGACGTGCTGCTCGGCACGGCGTCGGCCAACAAGGCCTGCTGGAAACAGCTTTGCGAGACATTTTACACGATGGGCTGCTGCGCCGGGCCGGACGACGTCTATCAGGTGCTGCGCGGCCTGCGCACCATGGGTGTGCGCCTCGACCACCATCAGCGAAGCGCTCTGGCGATCGCCGGCTGGCTGGAGGGCCAGCCGGGCGTGGCGCGGGTGCTGCATCCAGCGCTTGCCAGCCATCCCGACCACGATCTCTGGAAGCGCGACTTCTGCGGCTCGAGCGGCATTTTTTCGATCGTGCTCAAGGGCGGCGGCCAGAAACAGCAGCATGCCTTCCTCGACGCGCTCAGGATATTCGGCCTCGGCTATTCCTGGGGCGGCTATGAGAGCCTTGCGGTGCCGGTCTTCCTCGGCGACCGCGTCGTCGCCAAGGGGCCTTATGACGGCCCGCTCATCCGCCTGCAGATCGGGCTCGAGGATATCGAGGACCTCACAGCCGATCTGGCGCGCGGCCTCGCCGCGGCGGCGGCCGCTTAAGGCTTGCCATGCTGATTCGAAAAAGTTGCTGACGGCTTCACCGTGATCGAACCCTGCCAGTCAGCAACCGCCGCTCGGGTGTCGGCGGACAATCTGTGCTAAAATAGCGCTATGAAAGCCTGGCTGGAAGCCGCAAAGCGCCGGGCGCGCGATATCAAGCTTGATGTCGTCGCCCTGTGGTTCGCTGCACGCGATCGTCGGGTGCCCTGGTTTGCAAAGTTCGTTGCCGGGATGGTGGCCGCCTATGCGCTTTCCCCAATCGACCTGATCCCGGATTTCATTCCGGTGCTCGGTTATCTCGACGACCTGATCATCGTCCCGCTCGGCGTAGTCCTGGCCATCAGGCTTGTTCCGCCGCCGCTGATGGCCGAGTTCCGAGCGCGAGCTGCCGCGCTCGAAAAACACCCGCAAAGCAGGATGGGAATGTTCTTTGTCGTGGCGCTCTGGCTGGCTTTGGCAGCTTTGCTGATCTGGGCGTTCTGGCCAACCCACGCCAAATAGACCGATCAGGCTTGCACTTGAGACCGCATAGCCTGCTGCGCCGGCGGCCTAAAACCCAAGCGCCAGCCATGCCGTCCCGGCAAGCAGCGTGACCAGCGTCAGCGGCAGGCCGACCTTGAAGAAGGCGGCGAACGACAGAGGCCTGCCGGAGACCCGCGCGTACTCGGCGACGATCAGATTGGCGACCGAGCCGAGCAGCGTGAAATTGCCGGCCAGCGTCGAGCTCATCGCGACGACCAGCCAGGCGCGCTCGAGGCCGGGTATGAACGGCCGCAGCGCCAGCACGGCCGGAACATTGCTCATGATGTTGGACAGCACCGCGGTGAAGCCTGACAGCCGCCAGACGTCGCCCAGCCCGAGGCTTTTTGCCGAGGCTATGATGTCGGGCGTGAGCAGCGTCTTCTCGGCGCCGGCGACGACGATGAACAGGCCCGCGAACATGAACAGCAGCGGCCCGTCGATCTCGCGGTAGATGCGCGCCGGCTTTATGGCACGGGTCACGAGAAGAATGGCGCCGCCGATGAGCGCCGCCTTGGCGACCGCAACGCCGGCAAAGAAGGCGATCGCCAGTCCGATGCAGACCGCCACCGCCTTGAGCACCTGTCCCGGCAGCATGCGGCCGCGATAGACCTCGGGGCTGAGTTCGGCCTTGCGCGCGAATTCGGCGCGATAGACGATCCGTACGATGACGACGACGGCGACGAGGCCGAACAGCGCGACCGGCGCCAGGGCCGCCGAAAAGGCCGGATAGGAAATCCCCGACAGCGCGCCGATGACCATATTCTGCGGGTTGCCGGTGATGGTGGCGACGCTGCCGCAATTCGACGCCGTGGCGGTGGCGATGAGGTAGGGGACAGGGTTGCGGTTGATGACACGGGTGACGTGGACGACGATCGGCGCCATGACCAGGCAGATCGCGTCGTTGACCAGGAACGCTGACAGAACGCCGGTCAGCAGCGTCACCATCACCAGCAGCATGAACGGCGCGTGCGCGTGCTCGATGGCGACGGCGCCGAGCGCGCGAAAAGCGCCCGACACTTTCAGATGCGCCACGACGATCATCATGCCGAGCAGCAGCGTAATGGTGTCGAAATTGATGGCACGGTAGGCATCCTCCAGGCTGAGCGCGCCGATGGCGATCATCGCCGCACCGCCGAGCAGCGCGATGCCTGCCCGGTCGAGGCGCAAGCCGGGGAACCTGCCGACGGCGACGCCGGCATAGGTCAGGATCAGGATCAGCAGTGCCGCCGCGCCCATCAAAGTCATTCGTGGAAAAGCCCCGTTCAGATCCGCCCTGCCCAAGGCCATAAGGGTAGCCGGCGCAAGCTGTGATTCCTGCCGCCATACTCACCCTAGCTCAATCCGATCGAGCAAGCCTTTTGGCAACATCAAACATTTATGTGACGCGCACGGCGTCGAACCATTGGACTGGCGCACCATCGGCCAACAGACAATCACACCGGCAGAATATCTCGTAAAACGTCGGGTAGGGTTCCGTCAAAAGATGAAAGGCTTAGAAGATGCCCAAGCTCATTGAAATCGTGGCTCGATCATGGCCAAGACCGAGACTGTCCCCACCATTGGGCCGGCCGACCAGCAAAGCGAAGAACGCGCCTTCGGCCAAGGCAAGCGCTGAACACCCTGCTGACGCTGGAACAAGCAGCCGATTGCGGAGTTGGAACGGCGGTAGAGGTTTGCCGGAATGAGATCTACTCCCGTGCTGCAGTACATTTATTGGGTAATTGCTCTCGGCGTTTCAGTCGTGCTTGCGCATTACGCTCCTGGCGCGGCGTGGCCGCAATGACGCAGCGCCATCGTAACGCCACTTCACCACGGGAAGACAAGAAGGACGGCATAGGGCGAGCACTTGGACTCGGCCTTATCACCGGCGCCGCTGACGACGACTGCTCGGCGATCGGTACCTATGCAAGTGCCGGAGCGCGCTTTGGCCCGGACCTGCTTTGGACCGCCCCTGTAACGCTGCCGATGATGTACACTGTCGTGTATCTCTCGTCGAAGCTTGGACAGGTTTCGGGCCGCGGCCTCTTTCATGCGATCAAGGACTTCTACCCCCGGTGGCTGCTCTGGGCTGTTCTTGTGGGCGTGCTGATCGGCAACACGATCGAAGCAGCGGCCGATCTCGGCGGCATGGCTGCATCCATCAACATCTTCCTTCCTGTTCCGATTCCCCTCATTGTGGTTGTAGTCGCGGCCGCGATCTTTGCTCTCCAGCTTTGGGGCTCTTACACGCTCATACGCAACATCTTCCGCTGGCTCGCGCTGGCCCTGCTTGCCTATGTCGGCTCGGCCATCATGGCGAAGCCGGATGCGGCAGCCGTGCTGTGGGGAACCCTTGTTCCGAAGATCCAGTTCAGCCGCGAGTTCCTGTCCATACTGGTGGCCATCATCGGCACCACCCTTTCAGCGTATCTCTACACCTGGCAGTCGAATGAGGAGGTGGAGGAAGAGATTGCCGAGGGGAGAACGACGCTGAAGAAGCGCAAGGGTGCCACCGACGGTGAACTGCGCCGCTCCCGCCGCGATATCCTGATCGGCATGATTTTTTCCAACCTCATCATGTACTTCATCATCCTGTCGACAGGGTCTACGCTCTATGAAGCCGGCGAGCACGACGTCGAGACCGCCGCTCAAGCAGCCGAAGCTCTCAAGCCGCTCGCTGGTGCAGCCGCTGGCGTACTGTTCGCGGCCGGCGTGATCGGGGTCGGGTTCCTTGCCGTTCCGGTCATGACGACAGGTGCGGCATACGATCTGGCGCAGGCGGTTGGATGGGAGCACAGCCTTCATGCCAAGCCGCGTGAGGCGCCAAAGTTCTATATCGCGATCGGCGCCTTCACGCTGATTGCTGTTGGCCTGAATTTCCTGGGTTTCAACCCAATGAAGGCGCTCGTCTGGTCCGGTATCGTGCAGGGCTTTTCCACGCCGCCACTGCTTCTTCTTATCATGCTGATGACGAACAACCGGCGGATCATGGGAGACAAGGTCAACAGCCGGACAACCAACGCCCTGGGATGGGCTACTACGATCGCAATCTTTTCCGCCTCTTTGGGGCTGGTGGCGACCTGGTTTATCTAGGTCACCATGACACTCGCGCTCGAGTCCGGCAATTCGAGCTCACTTTCAATGAAGGAGTTGGCAATGAAGGAGTTGGTCTGCACATCTGCCGCAGCTACCGCGCTCCCGGCGGTATGGCCAAGTGCGCGTGCTTGTGGAAGATCGCAATCTTGTCGGGATAGGTAATGCGGATCTCGCGTCCGCATCCCTCGCACTTGTAATGGGAAACGACCTGAAACCAGCTGCCGTTCTTGATGACGGTGAAGTTGCACTGCGGGCATTGGAAAGTCAGGCCAACAGAGAATAGGCTGGGAGACAGGGACATTGCAGCACTTCTTGTCAGTCCGGCGGATCGACGACGAAGGATGCGGCAATCAAATCGTCGGCATCGATTCTGCCCTTGCCGTCCTCCAGGACTGCTGCGACCTTTCGAAAGGTCTTCAGGTCGTTCTCGGTAATCCGGGCGCCGCGCATCCTCTCAGCGAGGTCAGCCACGCGTATTCGCAGCGCCCGCTACGCTCCAATCTCACGGTTCGACATGGTGATCACATTCCTCGTCGCTCGACTTCCCGCCGCACCTTTCGGCACGGCGGGTTGTCCTCCCAGTCGCTTAGCTCATTCGATGACTTTGATGATCTTGCGCGTGCCCGGGTCAACCACAACGGTCCTGTTGTCGACCACCACGGTGCGGTATTTGGTGTTGGGGACTTCATGAAGTTCGACAGTCTCGGGCAAGGTTGAGCCGATATTGAGCTCCACTCCAGGGATTTTCACGGATGCGAGTGGCTGCTTTTTGACGTATTCCCTGATGACCGTCTCCTGTTCAGGCTCGATAACTACGTCCTGAGCGGCAGCGGCGCCGATACCGGCCAGCAGCAGAAGTCCCGCGGCTGCAGTGGAAAGATGCATTCTCATAACTGACTCCTTCGTGAGGGCTGATGCGCTGAACGGGATCGCCTTAGCGCCAGGTATCCAACCTCAGGCAGCTTCATTTGTTCCCCTTGAGGGACTTTGGTCTGATGCGCGACAGGACCTAGTCTCGCCTGTTTTGGCGTAATAGGCCGGACATAGCGCCACCCGGAACCGCCGCTGCGCATAGTCGTTGATCCCTGCAAGTTCACGGGAAGGAGCCCATGGAAAATAGTGTCCACCAAGCCCGCTGGTTACTCGCTCCGGTCTTCGCAATTTCGATCACATTCCTGGCGATTGGAATAATCGTTAGCTAGGGATCGTTATCTAGGACCGACCGGACTTGACGATTGGATGGAGCGACGAATCTGCGCAGCTAAGTCCCTTCCTGCGCTGATAAAGGACCACCCGCAATTCCTCGATTTGGCGGGTGGTCCGCAATCCGGCTGACCAAGGCCGCCCTCGAGGCGGCGTCACCTCACAGCAGGTCTTCGGCAACCCCGTCGAATTTCCTGAGGCCTACGCTTGGAGGCTTTCGCTTAAGAAGCCCCTGTTCGCTTGCGGCCGCCTTGAAGGCATCGAACGCGGCTTGTTGGGTGCAGTGTCCGGCCAGGCATTCCTCGATGATTCGAATTGCTTCAAGTCGGCATGGCTTGTCCATGAATGGCCATGGTTGCTGAAGCGCCGTCTCAGCATCAGCGATCGACGCAACCAGCATCGATCTGCCATTCAGGTAGATTGTAATCGGAATAAACGCCGGCATCTTTGTCGCTCTCCAGAATTGAAGTGGATAAACGCGAAGACATGGCGGGGGTTGCATGAACGTTCGTCGGGGCAATGGTGCTCTGATCTAGCCGGCCTAGGCCGCGTTGCTCAGCGCCAGAGGCTGGACGTCCGAAGAGCCTTGATCGTTTCGGTTCCCTTAACGGAGAAGCCCGCGCCTCACGGAGGGAGGGCGCGGGCTGATCGGCGCATCACCCGACCAGCAGCAAATCTTGAGAGGGACCAAGACCATGCTGCACGCCCCGAACTTCCGGCTTGAACCTATGTTCCAGCGAAGGTCGAAAAAAGGCGGTGAAAGCAGGACCTATTTGGGTTGCGACTAACGACCCAACGGCAATTTCGACGCTGAGACAAGTTCGTCCTCGTCAGTGATACCTGCCGTATAATTTGCAAGGATCTGGGACGCGAGAGCCTCACGTAGATGTTCGGAGTCGCCCTCCCTCTTGAGTCGGTCGAACACACGGCCCAGCGCAGCTACTTCGGATGCACTGAAGATGCCAAATTCTTTAGCCTTTCGATCAATCGGCATACCACCCCCTCCGGCTAAAACATTCTGCGCAAATAATACGATTCAGGACATCTCGGACAACAAAAAAAGCCCGCGGCGCCCTTCTGGCACGGCGGGCGAGACGCCTTGGCTCACCAGGCGGCTATATCTGACAAAGCCGCCTACCGCTTGGCGGCTAGGGACTTTGCTTGCCGGAGCGTCGATGCCATTGGAGCCCGAGGAACAAGATAAGCTCTCGGGCCTGTTCTTCGGTAGTGCCGGTGCCCGTGAGTGAGATGACCGACCTTGAGCGTGTCGATTCAGATGCGCTGGGGACTGGCTTGTGCGCAAGTAGGTCCCTAGTCAGGCGAGGCTACTCCTGAATCGCGCCGGCCGGAGATCGAAAACCCGACTAGTCGTCTTTCTTCAAATCTTCAGCTTCGTCCTTCAGCCTCTGCCAGTCTGCGCCGTGCTTGCGAAGCAATGCTCGCGCCTGTTTTGGCGTCACGTCTGTCACCTCCGCCAGGTGCTCAACTTCAAGTTCTGCACCCTTCTTAACTCGGCTCGTGTCGCTCGTCCTCTTGACCGCCATCTGTTGCGTCCTCCTTGGCACACGGTCAGTGGCAACGGATGTTGAACGATGCGGTTCCGCCCATGTGGAACGTAGCCATCCGGCCAAGGCCGCCCGGATTGGCTTTTCGGCCTCGCAATCTCTGCGGTAAACCGATTATGCTGCTGACCAAAGCGACTGCCGCCATAATCGGAAACTACGCTGATGCATGACCGGAATGAAAATGCGAAGCGCGCCCGCGAAATCCTGAAGGCCGTGCGGAATCGATATATGCACAGCCTTCGAGGCGCTGGATGGGCGGCAAATCGATGCGCTGCTCGCAAATCTGGATCAGCACCGGTTCAACAAGTACGGTCCTAGGAGCAAACTTCGCCAACCGCCGGGCAGCGTTAATTCGCGAGTGCGATCGTTTCACGGCCTGCTTCAGGCCGCGCTGCACTCCGGCAGCCTCGAATCGCTGTATCAGTGGGTATTGAACTCAGGTCGGAGACTGAAGAGTAGCTTGGCGACCTGATCGCTTCTCTCAGCTAGCCGTCCGCAGTCGGTTAGTCCCATGTGGTCAGTGGCTACAGTGAAGAGATAGCCCGCGATCTCGCTCGCGGTGGCGCCTTTGTCCATCAGCATGACGTAGGCCCTGTTTGCGTATGCGTCGTATTCGTTGCCGTAGAGACCGATAGGATCCGCAGCATCATCCACCGCCGATCATCGACACGTGGCACGGGTCGCGGCTTGCTGGGCAACAGCGGCAACGTCTCGGTGACATCCTCGCCAAGCTTCGCCAGCTTGGCTGAACCGCAGCACAGGCAGTTCCTGGGCGGCGATGACGACGCGCTTACGCGGCAGGGGCTCGGGGAAGGCTTGCGCGTTGGGCGCTTGCGCTCGAAGGCCCGGACAGTCTACAACCGCGCCGCCATCTCCGCCGCCGCTGGCGTCGGCTTCCAGCTCTTCGAGCTGCAACTCCACCTGGTCGAGGCGCCGCTTTGCGCTCCGAGCGACTGCCATGGATGTCGCGCTTCAGCTTCTCGATCTCAAGTCGCAGTCGCGCGATTAACGCATCCGAGTGCGAGTTCACGGCTTGCGCGCGGGCAGCGAAAGCTTGCGCCTGGCGGCGGGCGGCACGCTCCGCGAGGATCATCGCGTGCGTACTGACAAGATCATCAGGAAGCTGATCGGCCGCATCGGTCATGGCGCGATGGAATCATATCGCTCCTCCATGCCAACGATTTTGCTCATCCCGCCGAGCTCGGACGCCAGGTTTTTGCGGCATCCGCCAGTCGATGCCTTCGAGCAGACAGCCGAGCTGAGCGGGGGTGACCACCACCGTGCCGTCAGCCGCAGAGGGCCAAATAAAACGCCCGCGCTCCGAACATCGTGGCCCAGCAATATGACGCAGGTGTACGCAGCGGCGAGCAAGTGGCCAGAGGCATGATCGCCGTTCGGATCGGGCCAGATATGCGGATGGCGGTGATCGGCGCACCCTCCTACTTCGAGAAGAGGCCAGTGCCGAAGACGCCGCAGGGCCTCATTGGGCACAACTGCATCAACTTGCGCCTACCTGTGCATGGCGGGGTGTACGTCTGGGATTCGAGCAGGGGGTCGCGAGCTAAAAGTGCGCTCGACCTGGCAGGAAAACCGCCGTTATCTAATATTGTTCGGAAGCTGCCCGATACCTTTCGCGCGGTTCCGGAAGCCCGATCCCAACTGGTTCCGGATACTGGGAGCCGACGCGGTCGAGACGGCGACCAGTTGCCGTGCGCCGCCGAAGGCCGCGATTGACGGACTGCGGAAGGTCTTTCGAATGAATGGAATGTTTGCCACAGTTTTACGACGGATCATACCGTTCAAGGCCGCGTCGACCGAGGCCGTTCGGCCCAACGAAACGCTCGCCGGGTTTGTGTGGCGCGCCAGCGGCACCCACCAGTTCTATGTTGGCTTGATCGCTGTCGCGGTGGCCCTGCTCAACTTCGCGCCCATCGATCTTCAGAGGCGGATTGTGGATGAAGCGATTGCGAGCGGGGAAATTAACGCGCTTCTCTTTTTGGGCGCTATCTATCTCGCGGTCGTCCTGATTCAGGGTGCGCTGAAATACGCGCTTCTTTTTTATCAGGGTTGGGTAGGCGAAAGCGCCGTGAAGGCGGCGCGCGACCAATTGATCATCGTCGCATCCGACCAATCACCGGGAAACGAGGCGAGCGGGCAAACTGTCAACGTTATCGGCCGGGAAATCGACAATGTTGGTGGGTTCGTCGGGACGAGCATATCGGAATTCGTGGTCAATCTGACGCTCCTGGTCGTGGTCGCGGCTTACATGCTTTACATGCAGCCGGTGATCGCGCTCGTCAGCACCGTCTTCCTCATCCCGCAAGTTTTGCTGGCGCTCTACATGCAAGAAGACCTCAACACGCTGGTCGAGCGCCAAGTCGGCCTTGTGCGCCGTCTCGGCGATGAAACCATCGTCCAGTCCGAGAGCAATTCCAAGACGGCCGGCATAGAGTTTCGCACCGTTGGCGCAATCTTTCGCAACCGTATCCGGTTCTATTTTCTCAAATTCGGTCTTAAGACGTTGCTGAACGTCGCTAACGCGATGGGGCCGCTAGTGGCCCTCATTGTGGGCGGCTACCTGGTGATCCAGGGACAGACGACAATTGGCACCGTCGTTGCGTTCGTCTCGGGATTTGAGCGTATCTCCGGCCCGTGGCGTGACCTGCTGAATTTCTACCGGGAGTACGAACAGGCGAAGGTCCAGCACCAGATGATCGCAGAATGGATCAAGGGAGTGCGGGCGGCGTGACCTTGCTGCGCGCACGGTCTGTGTGCTTCCGTCGGGGCGCCGAAGATTAAAGACGAAGACTCGATCCGGGCTTCTCTCGTAGGCATGTTCTCGGAGCCGCTCAGCCGCTGCATCGAGCAAGAACAGACAGGGCTTGGCCGAGCATCGGTGAGAAAATTTGCCGTTTGCACGGGGGCGAATCTTCACATTTGAGACTGACCTCACCTCAAGCTCTGGCGGTTTGGAAGCTACGGATGAAGCCGCCCATTACGTCATGGACATCCGCTATCGACTTGCAGGGCGGCGGGCACATTCCGGTTCAGTCCGATAGGATCTCGACTTGCTCGCAACGAGGCGGTTGCGGCGTGTTCTTCGAAAATCGCAAGGATCGCCTCGGTTATCGCGAGATAACCAGAACGAGCTACAAGGGGTCGCCGCCAATCCTGTTCGAACGCGAACGGACAACCGCCTAACTTGCGGCTGTCGAAACCGGTGCGCTTACCGCCGCGGGGGCATACACCATGGTAGACTCGCCGCGCCCCTTTACGGTGATCTCGCGCAGCGGGGTCAGCGGAATCCTGTCTGACACCAGTTCGGCGGTCGCCCGGCCGATCACCAGCGGAACGCCGAGATCCTTCGAGGCGCCCTCCAGCCGCGATGCCAGATTGACCGCGTCGCCGAGCGCCGAATAGTCGAAGCGCTGCTCCGATCCGACATTGCCGACGACGCATTGCCCAGTGTTGACGCCGATGCCGATGCGCAGCGCAATCGGCGTTTCGCCGCGCGTTTCGACCTCCGCCTGCAATTGCGCGTTCAGCCGATCTAGCGCGGCGAGCATTTCGAGACTGGCCTCCACCGCATGGATGGCGTGGTCTGGATCGTCCAGCGGCGCGTTCCAGAACGCCATCAGGCAGTCGCCGATATATTTGTCGATGGTGCCGCCATGCGCCATCACGACGTCGGAAAGCGGCGTCAGCAGCCGGTTGATCAGCGTTGTCAGCCGCTCGGGATCGCCCTTCATCGCCTCCGCGATGGTGGTGAAGCCGCGAATGTCGCAAAAGAGAATGGTCAGCGTGCGGACCTCGCCGCCAAGGCGAAGCTGCGTCGGGTCGCGCGCCAGGCGTTCCACCAGGGCCGGCGACAGATATTGCGAGAAGGCGCGCGTTATGCCGCGTCTAAGCTTCCGCTCCGCCGCGAAATCGCGCGCCGCCTGCGCGCTTGCGACAAGAGTAAAGGCAAGCGCTGGCGCCAGCGGCGCGACGAAGACACGGCCGTAGCGCAGCGCCATATAGCTGCCGGCGAGGGGCGCCAGCACGGCAACCACAGCGCCGGCCAGGGTCTTCCATCCGGTCGACTTCCAGACGGCAAGAACGCCAATGCCCGCGCCAAGCAGGATCGAGAGAATTGCCGCCCATGCCGGGGGGCGCGCGATGAACAGCTGATGCGCCAGATTGTCGAAGACCGTCGCCTGGATCTCGACGCCGGAAACGAGCCTGCCGGTGCGGATGGTGAACGGCGAGGCGTGGACGTCGGCGCCGCCTTGCGACAGCGTCGGCGCGTTCTGCAGGCTGAGCCCGACCATGACGATGCGGCCGCGGAAAAAATTCTCCGGCAGGAAACTGTCGGGATCGAGCGCCTGATAGTAGGAGACGGTCGGATATGTGCGAGACGGGCCGAAGGCCTGCAGCAGCGCGTTTCGCGGTACAGTGGCCGGCCGGCCGGCGGCGTTCAGAAGCTCTGCCGCAAAGCCGTCGCCATAGCCCGGCACGCGCCGCAGGATGCCGTCGCCGTCGGGCGCGATTGAGGCGATGCCGGTTGCGGCGCCCGTCGCGGTGAAAATGGCCAGCGGCTCGACCCGGACATGCTGGGCGGCCTGCTCGGTCTCGATGAACGTCTCGTCGCCGGCCAGAACCACGTCCGGGCCAAGGCTCTTGACCAACGCTTCGTCCGCGGCCGGCGTCGACGGCTCGGCAAAGATGATGTCGAGCCCGACGGCTTTCGCTCCAGCGCGGCGCAGAGCCTCGACGAGCCGCCCGTGAAGATCGCGCGGCCATGGCCATTGCAGGCCGATCTCGGCAAGCGAGGGCTCGTCGATGGCGACAATGACCGGCCCGTCATTGGGCGGGGGCGGCGGCGAAATGGTCGAGAGATAATCGAAAGCGCGCGCCTCGACGAGCTTCCATGGCGTGAGCAGGGACAGACCAGCAACCAGCAGCACGGCGAGGACCGCGATCGCAAGAATGCCGTTGCGGCGGGAGGGGGTTCCGGGCGCGGAAGCGCCAAGGCCCTTCCACCACGGCCCGCCTGCAAACATCAGAACCGGACCTTCAGCGAACCGACGATGCTGCGGCCCCAGCCGGGGGTGAACGATGCGACCTGAAAATCCTCGTCGAACAGATTGTACGCGGCAATTTCGAGCTCAAATCGTTTGTCGAAAGGTTCCCAGGTCAGGAAGGCATCCGTCGACCAGTAGGATTCGAGCTCAGTCCCCGCCGCATCGCCGGTGCGTGAGCCGACATAGGTTTCGGCCAGCGTGACCTTGATGTTGGACGGGTGAACCCAGGTCAGGCCAAACCGCGCGGACGTTTCGGGGACAAAGGGCAGCGGGCCGCCGAAGCCTGGACTTGTCGGATCTTCGTTCTCTGAATCGGCGTAGGCAAAGGTCGCGAACGCGCCGAAGCCGTTGCCGATCCAGACGTTGGCCGTGGCGCTGATCCGGTCGAGCCGGCCCTCGCTGAGATCGATTGTGGTGGCGGCAGCCGGAACGCCGATCGAAAGTTTCTCGAATTCCTGATGCTGGTAATCGACGGCCGTAAAAAGGCGGCTGTTCCACTCGGCGTCCCAGCGCGCGGCAAACGTGTCCGAAAAGCCGTCGACAGCTAGAGAATTCTGATTGGATTGCAGGCCGAGTATTCCGACCGGCGCCAAGGTCGCCGACGTTATGAACGAGCCTTCGCGCAGGAACCCGGCGCGTAGGTAGTGGCCTTCGAAAGGCGTCCAGGCGACACCGAGGCGAGGCTCCAGGCGTTGTTCATCAATCGTGCCACCGTCGAGATAAGTGCCGAATAGGGCTCCCTCCACTTTGAGATTGGGGTTGAACTCGTAGACGGCGTCGAAATAGACGCGCCCAATGGCGACATCGACTGCCGTAGTGGATTCGGATATGATTGTGTCCGGGATAAAAGGAAACACGAAAGAAAACGTTTCGTCTTTTGAGACTTCCAATAGTCCGCCCTCACCTCCGTATCGGAGAGTCAAGTCACCGGTTCCGTAGATGTGATTGAATGCGGCGAGATAGGATTGCTGGCTGGTCTCACTCTCCAGAATGAATCCTGTTTCCCCGAAGCCGATTTCCTCCAAGCGGGTTCTGTTGCTTCGATCCGTAATGTCGGTCGCAAACAGCGCCGCGCTGGCAACGTTCTGGTAACCAAATGTATGGCTCCAGGCGACCCCGGCGTTGCCGGTTCGGGTGTCGCCGGTGTCGGCATACGTTCCTCCTAGCGGCAGAACGGTAGGGTCCAGCACTGTGCTTAGGTCGAACTCGAAATCCTTGACATCGATATACGCCACCACCCGGTCATTCGGCGTCGGCTTCATGGCCATGTAGCCTGTGCCGGCGATCGACCGGTCCTCGAGATCGAACTGGCCGGTCGCTGGATCATCGCCGCGACGCGTGTCGGTCTCCAAACCGTTGATCCTGCCGTAGAAGCTCCAGGGAAAGGGAGCTGCTTGATACCCTTGGGTTTCGATTTCGCTGTTCCAACCCAGATCGCCGTCATCGGCGACAAAACCCCCGCCGACGGTGGTTTCGATGAAAGGTCGCCGGAGGATGTTGGCGCTCCTCTGGCGGCCGGCCAGCATTTGCGGGTCGAGCATCAAGCCTTGGAAAAACGATGAGAAGCTGGTTGTATTAGTGCCCGGTTCCGTCGGCACGTCGCCGAAACGCAGATTGTTGACGAAGGGATTTAAGCTACCGGCAAGCGCCTGGTCGACATAGCCGGAGCCGGTGAAGGGATCGAAAACCGCGTCGCCGTAGTAGCGGCCCCAGGCGTTGAGGTTGAGTAGCCGGAACGCGTCGTTCAACGTCGAGCCGGTGTCGCGATTGGCGCTGAGCGCGGCATAGTCGCCGCCGCGCGCTCTGGTGCGCTTCAGCGCTTCCTGTGCGCTGGCGATCGCCTTGTCGGCTTCGTACTCGTCGATTGCGACCGCCGTGCGGAAGGATGAAATCACCGGATCGTTCGGATCAAGGCGATCGGCGTTTTCGATAGCCTGTTCGGCGGGTTCCAGCTCGCCGGCTTCGTAATAGGCGACGGCAAGCAGCAGCAATCCATTGGAATAGGCCGGATTGGCGGTCGTGCCGGCGAGCAGGTCGTCACGCGCTTTGTCCAGTTCGCCGGTCTGCAGATAGTAGCGGCCGCGCGCAACCAGCCCGATGTCGAACGCCGGATCGACTGCGAGCGCCGTGTCGATTTCGGCCTTCGCTTCGGCCGTGCGGTCCTGCTCGAGATAGATGATGGCGAGGTTGGCGTGGGGGACAGGATCTTTCGGTTCGAGTTCGATAGCGCGCTTCAGCGCCGCCTCCGCCTCGCGAGTGGCGCCGCGCGCGCTCTGAACGAGGCCGAGAGCGTTCCAGCTCGCCGAGCCGGGCGCCAGCTCCACCGCGCGCTCGAGGTCGGCAAGCGCGCCTTCAAGATCGCTCTTGATTCCGGCCCGATAACCGGCGCGTGCTTGGAGCGCGATCATATTATCCGGGTCGAGCGACAAAGCGCGATCGATTGCCGCTTCCACCTGTTCCCGGTCGTCGAGCAGGAACGCAATTTGTGCCCTGAGGGCGGGCAGCGTCGGATCACCGGGATAGCGCCGTTCGGCTCTTTCGAGAACGGCAATTGCAGCTTTGAGGTCGACCAGAAATCCGGCCGTCAGAGCCTCGGCGATGGCCGCGGCGACGCCGGCATCCGCATTAACCGGCGGAGCTTCGATATGGCTGGGGTCAGCCAGCGAGCGCGCATAATAGCCGCCATAGCGCGCCATGACACGCCGGCTGGGATCGAGATGCGGCGCCGCGCGTTCAAACAGATGCGCCGCCTCGGCATAGCGCTGTTCGGCGCCGGCGATCAACGCGTCGATCAGATCGAGCCGGGCTTCCTGCGCGCGCGTCAGCGGGAATTGTCGCGCCTGCCTGGCCGCGTCGCGCGCCGCTTCCCGCCCTTCAAAGTCAAGATTAACCTCGGCCAATGTCACCCAGTCCTCGGCGGATCGGGACGACGGCTCCATCGCCTTAATCCTGGCGCGCGCCTTGCGCATGTCCAGGCTCGACAATGCCGATGCTGGCAGGACGGTGAAAGCGTCGCGCAAGGAGTAGTAGAACAGCATCTGCTCGCGGTCGTCCGAATCGACGATGACGACCTTCGTCGGCGCCGAGCCGATGGTGGCCGCCGCGGCTTCGCCTTCGGCGACGCTGACCGAGCCGAATTCGTTGGCGAGTTCTACCGTGCCTTCCAGCACGATCAGCGAGGTGCGGCCGTTGCCGTCGACGGTCATCGTCCAGTCGGTGCCGCGGATGGCGGCGGCGGCGGCGGGCGTGTCGATGGTCAGCCCTTCGCCGCCTCGCTCTGCTCGCGCCCAGATGGTGCCGCTCTCCAGCTTGAACTCGGTGTCGGACGCCGCGCCGATCTTTTTGACCAGGAGCGTCGTATTGCGGCCAAGCCGCATCTGGGTGCGGTCGGCAAACAGCACTGCTAGGCTGCCGGTGGCGTTGGTGCGCAGATAGTCGCCGGGGACGACGTCCTGCCTGAGATCGACCACCTGCCAAGAGGCGAATTCTAGGAAGCGCACTTCCTCGCCCGATTTGCGGGCAATGACCGACCCGGCCGCCGGCTGGTTGCGCGGCACGACATCGGCCGCCGCCGGCTGGATGCCGACGAGCGCCGTCAACAACAGCGAAAAACTTACCGGCCCCCGCATCGCAGTTCTGAAGCGCCCCCTCTTCGAACGGCTTTATGACGGTTCATTCATCGAACTGTCAAATACTCCGTTGCAGCAGATCGCCGAATACGGCAAACGTTGCTGCCCGGACACACAGCATCGGAAAACAGGCGAAGAAAGAATGGCTGCTTCGACGAAAGAAAAGCTGGCGGTTGTTGGCAGCCAGGAGGTCGGCCTGACATCGGCTGAAGCCGGATCGCGCTTTTTGTCGCGAAGGCCCGTCGTCTGAAAGCGAGTTGAGCGCGACACAAAGGCGGAGCGGAAATTGCGTTATGGAAACAGGGGCCTGATAACCCCGTTTCCGAATAATCCACGGGGCAAAATTCGCCGACCTCATTCATGCGGGGAATGCACTTGCGGCGCTCGGCCTATCCAGCCGCTCGGGAAATAATCCGGTCAAGGGGCGGGCGGCTACTCAACGGGCGCCTCAGAAGAGTTACTATATCGAAAATTCAGCGATGAATTTTTCAGGGTCCCCCAGGCACAAAAATGAGATTGCGCAGGCCGGCGCAAGCCGATGGTCGCCGGAGTATCCGGCATGTTATTTCTCGTTCATCGCTGAGCACAAAGTGCCTAGAGTTGGATGTTGCAACCAACAGCCTCGGCACTACCTCAGGGTAGGGCATCGAAGTGTGGAGATATTGAACGCCGGTTCTTGAATCTCGAGCAGCTCAAGTTCAAGTCTGAATCGACCGGTTTTGAAGAGTAATCGTTCTATTCGGCCATTCGACATGCCAACGCTTTGCCTGTAACAGAATCTGTGATAGTCGAGTCATTGACTGTGGCTAAGTTGATTAGCAAAATCAGCAGGTTATGGTGCCACCAAATTTAGAGGTGTGAGTCCTCTTCTGGGCACCAATCCCTTTGTAAGCTCTTGATTTCCTGGAAACCATAGGTTTCCGGGTCATCGGCTGCTACACAAAGCTGTCGCCTTGCGAATGACCTCACCCAACCAGGCGTCCTGACACGCCCCCTGGTTCGAAAGGCGCATGCCTGCGGACATCTCTAAGGTTGGCGCGCGGCGACCGTGTTTGAGCGTCTTCCCATACGGAATGTCATCGAGTAGCGTGCAGGGGCGGCATGTGACGGCGCTCTCCTTGGCGAATGCACTGCTGCACCTTCAGCAGTTGCCGTCAGACCATTGGGCTGCTGTCACAACCCGGTGCTTGCCGTGACAGATTGTTCCCGTCCCGGTTTCTTTTCGGCGCCGAAGCGAGGGGAAAGAAATGCACAACCGATTGCGGCAGTGCCTGCGGAAGATATCGCTGGCGGCATTGACGATGCTGGCGGTCCCGGTCCACGCGGCTGATCTCGTCATTGCAATGCCGAACTGGCCGTCGGGCCAGGCGACGGCAAACATCCTCAAGGTCAGCCTGAAGCACCATTTCGGGCTCGATGCCGATGTGCGCGAGATGGGGACGCTCATTGCCTTTGCCGGCCTCGATTCGGGCGAGGTGGATATTCATCCCGAAATCTGGCTGCCCAACCTGGACAATCTGGTGAAGAAGTATGTCGACGGCGCCGGCACGGTAGCCATCAGTCCCATCGGTGTGCCGGCATGGCAGGGCATATGCGCCACCCGCGAAACTGCCGACAAATTTGGCATCCGCGAGTTTTCGGATCTCACCGACCCGCGCAAAACCGCCGCGTTGGACACGGATCGGGACGGACGCGGAGAACTCTGGATTGGCGCCGAGGGTTGGTCCTCGACGGCGATCGAGCGTGTCCGCGCCAACAGCTATGGCTATGCCGAGACAATGACGTTGCTGGAGACGCCGGAGGATGTCGGAATGGCGGCTGTCGATGCCGCGGTTGCCACGGCTCATCCGATGGTGTTTGCCTGCTATGCGCCGCATCACGTGTTTGAACTGCACGAAATTGTCCGGCTTGCCGAGCCGCCTTTTGACCCGGCAAAGTGGAAGATCGTGCTGCCTTCCGAGGACCCGCTCTGGGTCTCGAAGTCCAGCGCGCCGGTGTCATGGGATACGGCACATTTCCACATCGCTTACGCCACCTCGCTGCGCAAGAAATATCCTGAGGTGGTCGCGTTCCTGGAACGGGTCGCCCTCAAGCCCGAGGACGCCACCAAGATGAGTTATGCGCTCCAGGTGGAACGCCAGGATCCTTACGAGTACGCCAAACAATGGGTCGCCGCGCAGGGCGCTCGGGTGCAAGGGTGGGCAAATCCATGACCGGAAAGCTGACGATCGCGGGACGCACCGCTCTCCAGCGGCGCTCCCTGACGGCAATTGTCGCGGTAGCGCTCGGTCTTGTCGCGGTGGCGGCGCTGGCTGCCGGAACCCAGGTTTTCGATCCGAAAACCCGCAAATGGGTGGACTATGACCGCGCCAAGGCGCGCAAATACTATGCCGCGCATAATCAAGTGCCAGAGGCGTTTCGCCCGCAGATGGTTAAGTTCCGCACCGCGGAAGCGCCCGGTACGATCATCATCGACGGCAACCAGCATTTTCTCTACCTTGTGCAGCCGGGTCAGCGCGCCATGCGCTACGGGATTGGCGTCGGCCGGGAAGGCTTTGGATGGGCCGGAATCGTGCGCGTCGGCCGCATGGCGGAATGGCCGACCTGGACGCCGCCGGCCGAAATGGTCGCTCGCGATCCGAATGCTGTCAAACATGCGGGAGGCATGCCGGGAGGGCCCGACAACCCGCTCGGCGCCAGGGCGCTCTATCTGTATGAGCGCGACCAGGACACGATCTACCGGATACACGGCACACCGGAGCCGTGGACGATCGGGCTCGACGTGTCATCAGGCTGCATCCGGATGCGGAACGACGACATCACCGACCTGGCATCACGCGTCAAGGTTGGGGCCAAGGTCATCGTTCTCATGCAGGGGGCGGCACTTTACAAGGGTGTTTGAAGCCGGGGTGTGTGAAGCCGGGGTGTGTGAAGCGGCATTCGGAGAAGGACAAGCAATGTCGGCAAAACCGGCAGTGAGAACTTCGATCCGGGCAACAGCAATTGGATTCCTGGCCGGGGCCTTGAGCGCTTGCGTCAGCACGCCGCCGCCGCCGCCTCAGGACCAGATGTCCAGGACCCAGGTCGAGACGGCCCCGGCCGACCTTCAGCTGCTTTGCGCCGACGCAGCCGCCAAGGCGAGCGGTGCCGACAGCAGCAAAATACTTCCGGTTTCGTCGAGCAAGATCGATTCCACAACCTATCGGGTCGAACTCGATGCCAGCGGCAAGAAGACAAGCTGCCTTGTCGATACCGAAGGCAATGTCAAATCCGTTCAGCCCACCTGATCCGCTCTGGTCGAAGGATTTTGCGGCGATCTGACGATTGCCGCGAACGTGGCGTCGGCTTCGGACGTGACGATTGGTGGCGACCAGCCGCGGCGAGGTTCAGACACTAGGAGAAAAAGCCCGGCCGACGGCAGCGTGTCTCAACCCAGCGGCATCATCGCGATTGGCAGGTTCGGGCATTCGCTGTACCATTCCTGCGCCGGTCGGCGAAATTGCGCGTTCCGGCAAGGGAGAAACGTCCATGTTACGATCAATTTCGCTCGCGGTTTTCCTGGCGGTCGTTCCTGCGGCAGCCTTTGCAAATTCATGCCCGACCATCGTGGCCGCGATCGACGCGGCGTTGCCGACCGCGACGCTGGCCGAGGCCGACATGAACAAAGTCAAGGAACTGCGCGCCCAAGGCGAGAAATTGCACGCCGCCGGCGATCATGCAGGGTCGGAGGCTGCGCTCAACCAAGCCAAGTCGATGCTCGGCATATAATTGCGGCAAGCCAGCTGAGAGAAGCGCGGTTTTCCTGTTCGTCGATACTTTGATTTTGACAGATCGGCGATCGGCAGCGAGCGTTCCCGTCAGTGGCGAAGCTCATTGCTTCGCCCCGGGATGACGAAGGGAGGGTCGAAGGGTAGCTGGCATCGTTGCGGATTCAAGCGCCGTTCTGGGCCGTTGCATTCCTCGGCTGATGTACGGCATGGATCCCAGGGTCTCCGCGACGTCGCTTCGCTTCTGCTCCGCCCTGGGATGACGAAGGGAGGGGTGTTTCGGCTAATCCTGGAGGTTTGCGATTGCCACTGAGATTCGCCGCTGAAAGTGCTGTGGACCTTCGCTGCCGGCCGGTCGGGCAGACAAATCTCCAACGCTGGCGATTGGCATAAACCACCACGACTTCGTCATCCTAGGGCGAAGCAAGGAGCGAAGCGACGCGGCGCAGACCCTAGGATCCATGCCGTTGCCTTGCTGCAGTGCTCCAGCGGAGCAGGACCAAACGCTACCTAGGCCGAGCCAGGGCCGCGTGATCACCCCAAGCCGATGCGCCTGGCGCCATGCCGGAACAGGGCTGCGGCGTCCGGCTCGAAGCGGAAGGTGCCGATGAAATCGTCGGCACAGTAGTTCGGCAGCGTCTTGCGGATGGCGGCCGCGAAAGTGCGGGCCTCGTCAAGCCGCCCCGCCAGCGCAAGGCAGTGCGCCGCGATCGCCAGGATGATGGCATGCGCGTTGGGACGGGCGGCGGCCTTCAGCGCCCATTCGGCGGCCTCGTCGAACTGCCCGAGGCGGACATGCGCCATCGCCCTGGCGCCGAGCATGCCGAACAGCAGCGGATCGAACGGACTTAGATGGCGCGAGTGATCGGATGCACCGATCGCCGCGTTCGGATCACCCGACTGCGAGTGGACAAACGAAAGCGCGTAGTGGCCGAGCGCAAAGTTGGGGCTGAGATCGACGGCCCGTTCCAGCTCGATGAGCGAGCCGTCCTGCTCGCCGCGCAACCACAGCGCCCGGCCCATGGCCCAGTGCGCGGCCGGATTGTGATCGTCGACCAGAAGACTTTGGCCGGCGGTCTCGAAGGCGAGCGCGCTTTCCTGGTCGCGGTCTCCCCAGCGCTGAAAGGCGTTCTGCCAATGGGTGAAGGACAGGCCGGCGTAGGCGCGGGCGAAGGTCGGATCGAGCTTCAGGGCCATGTCGAAGAAATGCCGGGCCTGCTCGTTTTCCGTGCGGGTGAAGCGATACATGTGCCAGAGGCCGCGATGGTAAGCCTCCCAGGCATTCAGCGAGCTGGGGGCTTTCAGCATGGCGCGGTTGCGCTCGACCATCTCGATCTCGGCCGAGATCGACGAGACGATGCTGTCGCCGATGTCGTCGAGGACGGCAAAGATGTCGTCGGGCCTGCGTTCGAAGGTCTCGGCCCAGACGATCCTGGCCGTGCGCACCTCGACAAGTTCGACGCTGACCGCGACACGGCCAGCCTGGCTGCGCACCGTCCCGGTGGCGACGTAGTCGACGTTGAGCCGCCGGCCGGCATCTTCCGGCGCGATGTTCTTTTCGGCCAGCGCAAAGACCGAGCCGCGGGCGATGACGAAGAAATCCCTGAGCTTGGCCAAACGGGTGATGATGTCGTGGGTCAGGCCGTCGGCCAATCCACCGCGAGAGGGGCCGCCGCGAGGGCCGCCGATCCCGGCTTCTTCGACAAACGGCATCACCGCGAGCGAGGCCTTCGACGTAGCAGTATCGGCATGGGGAAGCACAATTGACGCTTGCGCGGCTGCCGGCAACAGCGCCGGCTGCGCCCGGAGCGTCGCGGCAGTTCGTTCGCTGCGGATCGACCGCCATGCCTCACGAACGCGTCCGAAATCCAGATCCTCCGAAGCAAACAGCTGCGCCGCCGAGGCAAGATGGTCCTCGCAGGCGGCGATCTGCCCGCGTCGCGCCAGGCTTGTCAGAAGAGCCACGTGCGCGCGCTCGTCGAACGGATTGAGTTCCAGCCATGTCTCCAGATGCGCGGACATTTCGTCGGCATCCGCCGGCAGCTTGCTGACCAGCTGTTCCAGAATGGCGGCGTGCCACGAGCTGAAGCGGCGGCGTTGCGCGATAAGCCAGCTGTTGAAATGCGGGCTGCGGTCGATCTCCAGCCCGTCGAGGAAGTCGCCGACGAATAGTCTGGACAGGGCCTGCAGCCGCTCAAGATCGAGCGTCTCGATGCCGCTGGCGGCAGCCGAGGCGACATCGACGGCGTCGACGGAAATGCCCTTCAGATCGAGCGCGACCGTGTCGCCTGATGTTTCGATCCTGTGGCGATCCGGTTCGTCAAAAATGCCCCTGAGCTTGCTGAGGCACCAGCGAAGCTCGCCGCGCGGATCGTTCGGCACATCCCACAAAAGCTCGCACAGACGGCTGCGGCCGACGGCATGCGGCGCGAGCGCTAGATAGGTGAAGAGCGCGCGCAGCTTGCGCGATGCCGGCAGTTGCACGGTGGCGCCGTCGCGGATGACCGTCAGCGGCCCGAGCAGCCGCACGGACAGCCCGGCCGCTGCGCCGTCCAGGCTCGATCGAGCGGATTCCACGTGCGTTTCCACGCTTGCTCCCACGCTGGCCAGTTGTCCTTTGCTTTACCATCGAAAGCGATCGAGTGCATCCGGCAACGAATTTTCCGCGCCGGTTGCCGGCATTGCCACCGTTCCGGGCCGCGTTGGCGGCACCGGAACCGTACTGCGGCAAGGTCTCGAAACCTCGCCGCCCAAGCCGCCGGTTTGTAACCGGCTCGTGACGACGACACCTCGTGACGACAACAATAAGGGGAGAGCAGACATGTTGCAGCAACGGAAAATCAGGACCACGGCCGGGCGCGGCCGCCTGTTCGACAGCATTATCGACACGGTCGGCGACACGCCGGTGATCAGGATCAACAATCTCGGCCCCGATCATGTGACGATCTATGTGAAGGCCGAGTTCTTCAATCCGGCGGCATCGGTGAAGGACCGGCTGGCGCTCAACATCATCGAAGAGGGCGAGCGCAGCGGCGCCCTGAAACCGGGCCAGACCGTCGTCGAGGCAACCAGCGGCAACACCGGCATCGGCCTGGCCATGGTCTGCGCACAGAAGGGCTACCCGCTGGTGGTGACGATGGCCGACAGTTTCTCCATCGAGCGCCGCAAGCTGATGCGCATGCTGGGCGCCAAGGTGGTGCTGACGCCGCGCGCCCAGAAGGGTTTTGGCATGTACAACAAGGCGGTGGAACTCGCCGAGGCCAATGGCTGGTTCCTGGCCCGCCAGTTCGAGACCAAGGCCAATGCCGCCATTCACGAGGCGACGACGGCGCGCGAGATCATCAACGACTTCGCCGGATCGCGGCTCGACTGCTTCGTCACCGGCTACGGGACCGGCGGCACCGTCGTCGGTGTCGGGCGCGTGCTGCGCCGCGAGCGTCCCGAAACCCGGATCGTGCTGGCCGAACCCGCCAATGCCCAGCTGATCGGCAGCGGCAAGGCGCAGCAGCGCGGCGCCGACGGCGCACCCGCCGCCAGCCATCCGGCGTTCGAGCCGCACCCGATCCAGGGCTGGACGCCGGACTTCATTCCCAACGTGCTGCAGGAGGCGGTCGACGCCAGCCTCTATGACGAGGTGGTGCCGATTGCCGGGCCCGAGGGCATCAAATGGGCCAAGGCGCTGGCGCAAAAGGAAGGGATTTTCACCGGCATTTCCGGCGGAGCCAGTTTTGCGGTGGCGCACCAGATCGCCGAAAAAGCCGCACCCGGCTCGGTGATCCTGTGCATGCTTCCCGACACCGGCGAACGCTACATGACGACTCCGCTGTTCGACGGCATCGAAGCCGAGATGGACGCCGAGGAGATCGCGCTGTCGCGCTCAACGCCGGGCTGCCAGTTCCCGGCCGCATAATTGCGCATCGGGAGCAACGGGGATGGACGCCATGCTGAAAGCCGCCGGCACTGCCGATATGGTTGCCGAAGAAACGCTCGATCCGGTCGACTGGGCCGATGTGCAGGCGCTGTCGCACCGGATCGTCGACGACGCCGTCGACTATCTGCGCGATGTCAGGGAACGCCCGGTGTGGCAGGACATGCCGGCGGAGGTGAGAGAATTTTTCGCGGCGCCCTTGCCGCAATCGCCTCAACCGCTTGCCCAGGTCTATGGCGAGGTCGCCCGCAACGTGATGGCCTACCCGATGGGCAACGTCCATCCGCGCTTCTGGTCCTGGTATATGGGATCGAGCAATTTCACCGGGGCGCTCGGTGATTTCCTGGCGGCGGTGCAGGGCTCCAACCTCGGCGGCGGCAACCATGCCGCCGCGCTGATGGACAGCCAGGTCGTCGACTGGTGCAAGCAGATGATGGGCTTTCCGCAATCGGCCAGCGGCACGCTGGTCAGCGGCGGCTCGATGGCCAACATCATCGGCCTGACCGTGGCCCGCAACGCCAGGGCAGGCATCGACGTGCGCGAGCATGGCGTTGCCGCCATCGACAAGCCGCTGCGTTTCTATGGCTCGGACCAGCTTCACTCCTGCCACCGCAAGGCGATGGAGGCGCTCGGCCTCGGCAACCAGGCGCTGCGCCGCATCCCGACCGACGCCGGATTGCGGATCGACATCGACGCGTTGCGGGCGGCGATCGCCGAGGACCGCCAGGCGGGTTTTCGGCCGGCCTGCGTGATCGGCACGGCAGGCACCGTGAACACCGGCGCGATCGACGATCTGCAGGCGCTGGCAAGGCTGGCGGCGCAGGAAGACCTCTGGTTCCATGTCGACGGCTGCATCGGCGCGCTGATCGCCATCGCGCCGGAAAATTCCCATCGCGTTGCCGGCATCGAGCACGCCCACTCGATCGCGCTCGATCCGCACAAATGGCTGCACGCTCCGTTCGAGGTCGGCTGCGTGCTGATCAGGGATGCCTCTGCCCATCGCAGCACGTTCGCGGTGACGCCGGAATATCTCGAATCGACGCCGCGCGGCCTCGCCTCGGGGCAGTGGCTGCATGATTTTGGCCTGCAGACGTCACGCGGTTTCAGGGCGCTGAAAGTGTGGATGGCGCTGAAGCAGCACGGTATCGAGAAATTCGGCCGCCTGATCGACCAGAACATCGCGCAAGGACATTATCTCGGCGCCCTGATCGCGGCCGAACCGCTGCTGGAACTTGTCGCGCCGCCGAACATCAACATCGTCTGTTTTCGCTACCGTGGCGACGGGCTGACGGGAGAGCGGCAGAAGGAACTCAACACCGAGATCATGCTGCGGCTGCAGGAAGACGGCATCGCCGTCCTCTCGGATACGACGGTGCACGGCCAGCATTGCCTCAGGGCAGCGATCAACAACCACCGCACCCGGCGCGACGACCTGGATTTGTTGGTGCGGGAGACGGTGCGGCTTGGACGGGAGGTTTCAAGGCGTGGCGTGGCTCTGCCTTCTCCCCTTGTGGGAGAAGGTGGCCGCGNAGCGGCNGGATGAGGGGTGTTCCAGCTTGGCACCGCCGCACTCCATCCAGCACCCCTCTTCCGTCTTGGCGCTGCGCGCCAATCCACCTTCTCCCACAAGGGGAGAAGGAAAGACCCGCGATCACGCCTCGAGCCAAACCTTGTCGAAATGCTGCTCCAGCGACTGATGCTGCTCGCAGCCGTGCACGCCCTTGCGGAACG
>NZ_AZUX01000005.1:0-242356 GCF_000513915.1 Mesorhizobium sp. WSM2561 | reverse complement strand
CTTGGCTTGGCGCGGCCGGTATGGCTGCGAATCCCGGCGAGATCTTCGGCTGCCGCAATCAGGTCGGCAAGCGCCTCCTGCGTGTCGAGATCGTGCCCGGACTGGTCCGGCTCGTAGCGCTCGATATAGACACGCAGCGTCGCCCCCGAGGTACCGGTGCCGGAGAGACGGAAGACGACGCGCGATCCGCCTTCGAACAGCACCCTGATGCCCTGGTTCCTGGCTATCGAGCCGTCGACCGGGTCGTGATAGGCGAAATCGTCGGCGCTGACGATCTTCATGCCGCGCACGCTGGTGCCGGGCAAGGAAGCGAGCTTGGCTCGCAATTCGTCGACCAGCGCATTGGCGCGGTCGGTCTCGACCTCCTCGTAGTCATGGCGTGAGTAGTAATTGCGGCCGTAGGCGGCCCAGTGCTCGGTGACGATCTGCTTGGCGCTTTCGCCCCGGGCAGCGAGGATATTGAGCCACAAAAGCACGGCCCACAGCCCGTCCTTTTCGCGGACATGGTTGGAGCCGGTTCCGGCACTTTCCTCGCCGCAGATCGTTGCCATGCCGGCATCGAGCAGATTGCCAAAGAATTTCCAGCCGGTCGGCGTTTCATAGATGCCGATTCCGAGCTTTTCGGCGACGCGATCGGCTGCGCCGCTGGTCGGCATCGAGCGGGCGATGCCTTTCAGCCCGGCCTTGTAGCCCGGCGCCAGATGAGCATTGGCGGCGAGCATAGCCACCGAATCCGACGGGGTGACGAAAATGCCCTTGCCGATGATCAGGTTGCGGTCGCCGTCGCCGTCGGAAGCGGCGCCGAAATCCGGCGCATCCGGTCCCATCATCTCGTCATAGAGGTGCTTTGCGTGGACCAGGTTCGGGTCTGGGTGGTGGCCGCCGAAATCCGGCAGGGGAACGAAGTTGAGGGCGGTGCCTTTCGGCGCGCCGAGCCGGTTTTCCAGGATCTCCTTGGCATAGGGACCGGTCACGGCATGCATGGCGTCGAAGCGCATGCGGAAGCCTGACTTGAACAGCCCCCGCAACGCATCGAAATCGAACAGGTTTTCCATCAGCTCGGCATAGTCGGCGACCGGGTCGATCACCTCGACGGTCATGCCGCCCGCCTCGACGGTACCGATCGTGTCGAGGTCGACCGTGCCGATATCGGCGGTCTTGAAGCTCGAAATCACCTTGGTCTTGGCGAAGATCGCGTCGGTCAGCTTTTCCGGTGCCGGGCCGCCATTGCCGGCATTGTATTTGATGCCGAAATCCTCGTGCGGGCCGCCCGGATTGTGGCTGGCCGACAGGATGATGCCGCCGAAGGTGTTGTATTTGCGAATGATGTTGGAAGCGGCCGGCGTCGACAGGATGCCGCCCTGCCCGACCATCACCTTGCCGAAACCGTTTGCCGCCGCCATGGCGATGGCCTTCTGGATGACCTCGCGGTTGTAAAAGCGGCCGTCGCCGCCGATCACCAGCGTCTTGCCCTCGAACCCGTCCACCGCATCGAAAATCGACTGGATGAAGTTCTCGGCATAGTGCTCCTGCTGGAACACCGGCACTTTCTTGCGCAGCCCGGACGTACCGGGCTTCTGGTCGAGATAAGGTTTGGTGGCGACGGTGCGTATCATGCGTCAGACAGCCCTTTTCGAAAGCAGCAAGCGATAGAGTTCGAGGTATTTTTCTGCGCTTTTATCCCACGACACACCCGCCTTCATGCCTTGCCGCTGCATCGACGTCCAGATCGCAGGGTTGGCGTGCGCCGCGACCAGCCGGCGGATGGCGTGCAGCAAGGCGCCGGCATCGGCGGGTGCGAACTGGAAGCCGGTCGCCACACCTGCCGAAATCGCCGCTTCATTGGCGTCGATGACGGTGTCGGCAAGACCGCCGGTGCGGGCGACGACCGGCACGCAGCCATAGCGCAGGCCGTAAAGCTGCGTCAGTCCGCAAGGCTCGAAGCGCGATGGGATGACGATGGCGTCACAGCCGCCCTGCATGGTGTGGGAAAGCGCCTCGTCATAACCGACGACGACGCCGATGCGACCGCGATGGCGGGCGGCGGCGGCCAGCAGCGCGCCTTCGAGGCCGGCGTCGCCGGACCCCAGGATCGCCAGGCGGGCACCCCTCGCAACAATCCCGTCGACGACCGTTGCCAGTATGTCCATTCCCTTCTGCCAGGTGAGCCGGCTGACCACGCAGACGATCGGACTGTCGTCGCGGTCAAGGTTGAAACGATCCTCGACGGCGGTCCGGTTGGGGTGCCGGGCCTTCAATGTCTTGGCCGTGTAGTTGGAAACCAGATGCTTGTCGGTTTCAGGGTTCCATATCTCGGTGTCGATGCCGTTGACGATGCCATAGAGATCGACGGACCGCATGTTGATGAGGCCATCGAGCCCCATGCCGAATTCCGGCGAGCGGATCTCCTGCGCATAGGTCGGGCTGACTGTGGTGATGGCCCAGGCGGCCTGCAGGCCAGCCTTGAGGAAACCGACGCCGCCGTAATATTCGACGCCGTCGAGCGCCATGGCCGCCGCCGGCAAGCCGAGTTCGCCAAAGATGCCGGCGCCGAACTGGCCCTGGAAAGCGAGATTGTGGACGGTGATCATCGACGGCGTGCCGACCGCCTTGCCGTAGCGCATATAGGCCAGCGTCATCGCCGATTGCCAGTCATGGGCATGGACGATGTCCGGCTGGTAGCCCGAGACGGCGCCGCCGGCGATGTCGCCGCCAACCTGGCTCAGGGCCGCGAAACGCCGCCAATTGTCCGGCCAGTCGGCGCCGGTGGCATTGCCATAGGGGCCACCGGGGCGATCGAACAGATGCGGCGCGTCGAGCACGAACAGGTCGAGCCCGGCGATCTGGACGGCACGGACCGAAGCCTTGCCGCCTTGCAGCAGCGGATAGTGGTGAACGGGTTTTTTCTTCTTGAAGGCATCCATGACCTGGGGATAGCCGGGAACAAGCGTGCGCATCGTCACGCCCTTGCCGGCGAGCGCGACCGGTAATGCGCCGGTCACGTCGGCAAGCCCGCCAGTCTTGATCAGAGGGAATATTTCGGGCGTGACCGACAGGACCTGCATTCACGACAATCCCAGTTTGTCGATCATGGCCTGCGTGACGAGGCAGATGCCCTTTTCGGAAACGCGGAAGCGCTTGGCGTCGAGGACGGGATCCTCGCCGACCACGAGCCCTTCGGGAATCCTGACGCCATGATCGATCACCACGCGCTTCAATCTCGCGCTGCGGCCGACCTGGCAGTCGGGCAGCATGACGACGTCCTCGAGCGTCGAATAGGAGTTGATGCGCGCGCCGGTGAAGATCAGGCTTCGCTTCAGCGACGCGCCTGAGATGATGCAATCGCCCGAGACCAGCGAGGATACCGCCGAGCCACGGCGGCCATCCTCGTCATGCACGAACTTTGCCGGCGGCTTCAGCTCGGCATAGGTCCAGATCGGCCAGTCGCGGTCGTAGAGGTCGAGCTCGGGCGTGATGTCGGTGAGGTCGATATTGGCTTCCCAATAGGCGTCGACGGTCCCGACATCGCGCCAGTAGGCTTCGTTCTCGGCGGTCGAGCGCACGCAGGATTTGGCAAAGCGATGGGCGATCGCCTTCCCGTGCTCGACGACATAGGGGATGATGTCCTTGCCAAAGTCACGGCTTGAACCCGGTTCGGCCGCGTCGCGGCGCAGCTGCTCCATCAGGAACTTGGTCTTGAACACGTAGATGCCCATCGAGGCCAGGGCAAAATCCGGCTTGTCGGGAATGCCGGGCGGATCGGCGGGTTTTTCGATGAAGGAGATGATGGCGTCCTTCTTGTCGACATGCATGACGCCGAAGCCGGTCGCCTCCATGCGCGGCACTTCGAGGCAGCCGACGGTGACGTCGGCGCCGGCGTCGACATGCTGGCGAAGCATCAGCTCATAGTCCATCTTGTAGACGTGATCGCCGGCCAGGATGACCATGTATTCGGGCCCGTAGGCCTCGATGATGTCGATGTTCTGGTAGACGGCATCGGCCGTGCCCTCATACCATTGCGTTTCCGATACGCGTTGGCTCGCCGGCAGGATATCGAAGCTCTCATTACGCTCGGGCCGCAGGAAGTTCCAGCCGCGCTGCAGGTGTCGGATCAGCGAATGCGCCTTGTACTGGGTAGCCACGCCAAGGCGGCGAATACCGGAATTGATCGCATTGGAGAGTGCAAAATCGATGATGCGCGTCTTGCCGCCGAAATAGACTGCCGGTTTGGCGCGCCGGTCGGTCAATTCCCTGAGGCGGCTGCCACGGCCGCCGGCCAGCACATAGGCCATGGCATCGCGCGCCAGCGGCTGGGTTCGTTTTATCTCTGCCATTTTATCCTCCCAAGTTACGCGCTGCGAGACATCGCCTAGTCCGGAGCAAATTCGAGCATGATCGTCGACAGCGGCGGCAACAGCACCGTGGCCGAGATGCTTGCGCCATCGGCCCGAGCCTCGACAGCGCCGCCATTGCCCTTGCCGGAACCGCCATAGTCGGAGGCGTCCGTGTTGATGATCTCGCGCCAACGTCCGGCCATTGGCAATGGCACGCGGTAATTGTCGCGCGGCACCGGCGTAAAATTGGAGATCACGGCGACCGGGTTTCCGCCCGGCGCGCTGCGCAGCCAGGCAAAGACCGAGTTGGCGCTGTCGTCGACGATCAGCCAGGAAAAGCCTTCTGGCTCGCAATCGCGCGCATGCAGGGCCGGGCGCGAGCGGTAGAGATAGTTGAGATCGCGCACCGTCTGCCAGACGCCGCGGTGGGCCGGTTGATCGAGCAGGTTCCAGTCGAGCGCGCGCGCCTCGCTCCACTCGCGGCGCTGGGCGAATTCCTGGCCCATGAACAACAGCTTCTTGCCGGGATAGCCCCACATGAAGGCGTAGTAGGCGCGCAACGTTGCGAATTTCTGCCAATCGTCGCCGGCCATCTTGCCAAGCAGCGTTCCCTTGCCGTGCACGACCTCGTCATGGGAGAGCGGCAGCACGAAATTCTCTGAGAAGGCGTAGACCAGGCCGAAGGTGATGTCGCCGTGGTGATGCTTGCGAAAAATCGGCTCCTTGGAGAAATATTCCAGCGTATCGTGCATGAAGCCCATGTTCCACTTGAAGCCGAAGCCCAGTCCGCCCTCATGCACCGGCTGCGAGACCTTCGGCCATGAGGTCGATTCCTCGGCAATCGTCATCACGCCGGGATGATGGCCGTAGACTTCCTTGTTCATCCTCTGGAGGAAGCTGACGGCCTCGAGGTTTTCGCGCCCGCCTTTTTCGTTGGGGATCCATTCGCCGGCCTTGCGCGAATAGTCGAGGTAGAGCATCGAGGCGACGGCATCGACGCGCAAACCGTCGACATGGTATTTTTCGGCCCAGAACAGTGCATTGTTGACCAGAAACGAGACCACCTCGCGCCGGCCGAAATTGTAGATCGCGGTGTTCCAGTCGGGATGGAAGCCCTTGCGCGGGTCGGCATGCTCATAGAGCGCGGTGCCGTCGAAATTGGCCAGGCCATGCGCGTCCACCGGAAAGTGCGCCGGCACCCAGTCGAGGATGACGCCGATGCCGGCGCGGTGGGCGCCGTCGACGAACCGGGCAAAACCGTCCGGATCGCCGAAGCGGGCCGACGGCGCGTAGAGGCCCGTCGTCTGGTAGCCCCAGGACGGATCATAGGGATGTTCGGAGATCGGCATGAATTCGATATGGGTGAAGCCCGTATCGACGACGTAGGGGATCAGCCGGCCAGCAAGCTCATCCCATGACAGGAAGCTGCTGTCGTCGTGAAGCTGCCAGGAGCCGGCATGGACCTCATAGATCGACACCGCCTCGCGCCTCGGGTCGGCGTTGCGCCAGTAGCTGCGGTGCGCCTCGTCACCCCATTCATGTGCCGGCGGAAGCGCCGTCACCGAAGCGGTGGCCGGGCGCAGTTCCGATTTGAAGGCGAACGGATCGGCCTTCAGCGGCAGCCTCACGCCATCGGGCGCGATGATCTCGTATTTATAGGGCCTGCCGGCGCCGATGTCGGGAATGAACAACTCCCAGATGCCGGTGTCGCGGCGGACGCGCATCGTATGCCTGCGGCCGTCCCATTCGTTGAAGTCCCCGACCACCGAGACGCGCCTTGCGTTGGGCGCCCAGACGGCGAAATGCACGCCGGACGCACCCTCGTGATCGATGAGATGCGCACCGAGCTTGTCGAACAGCCTGAGATGAGAGCCTTCGGCGATGTAATAGTCGTCCAGCGGACCGAGCACCGGACCGAACGAATAGGGATCGGTCAGCCACCAGTCACCGCCGGCATTACGCGCGTGATAGCGCAGCGGCTGACGCTTTTTGAGCGACAGGCTGCCCTCGAAGAAGCCGCCTTCGTCGCGCCTGGAGAGTTCGCCGGCTTTCTTGCCGGTCAGCGTATGGGCAGTGACGAACTCGGCATGAGGGACGAAGCAGCGGGCGACAAAGCTCTTGTCGACCTCGTGCACACCCAAGACAGCGAAAGGGTCGCCATGCGTGCCCGCGAGAATCGCCGCGACATCACCGGCTGACGCCTGTCCATCCGGCCCGCTTGTCGCAGCGGTCGCGCGCGGCTTCCTCATCAGGCAGTGACCCTCCCCGGCACCCGGACCACGTCGTTCGTGGCCTCATGCAATCATATCAGACGGGCACGTTCCAGATTTCTTTCGCATATTGGCGGATCGTGCGGTCGGACGAGAACCAGCCGACGCGGGCGACATTGCGAATTGCCTTGGCATACCAATCCGGGCTGTTGCGCCAGACGGCGTCGACATCGCGCTGGGTTGAGGCGTAGGCATCGAAATCCGCGGCGACCATGAACCAGTCGCTCTGATAGAGGCCGTTCATCAGGTCGCGATAGCGTTCCGGATCGTCGGGCGAAAAGACGCCGGACGAAATGGCAGCCACTGCCTGCGCCAGTTCGGGAGAGGCTTCGATTACCGATCGCGGATCGTAGCCGTTGCTGCGCCGTTCGGCGACCTCTTCGGTGGTCAGGCCGAAAATGAAGATGTTGTCGTCGCCGACGCATTCCTTGATCTCGACATTGGCGCCGTCAAGCGTGCCGATGGTCAGCGCACCGTTCAGTGCGAACTTCATGTTGCCGGTGCCGGAGGCTTCCATGCCTGCGGTCGATATCTGCTCCGAAAGATCGGCGGCCGGCATCATGATCTCGGCCAGGCTGACATTGTAGTTCGGTACGAACACCACTTTGAGCAAGCCGCGAACGGCCGGGTCGCGGTTGATGACCTTGGCGACGTCGTTGGCGAGTTTGATGATCAGCTTGGCATTGTGATAGCTGGGCGCCGCCTTGCCGCCGAAGAACTTGACGCGTGGCATCCAGTTGCGCTCGGGATGGGAGCGGATCTGGTCGTAGAGGGCGACTGTTTCGAGGATGTTCAGGAGCTGGCGCTTGTATTCGTGGATGCGCTTGATCTGGATGTCGAACAGCGCCGAGGGATCGATCCTGATGCCGAGGCGGTCGGCGACGAGATTGGCAAGCTTGGCCTTGTTCGCCCGCTTGACTGCCGCGAACTTGTCGCGGAAGGCGGCGTCGTCGGCAAAGGCATCGAGCTCCTTGATCGCGTCTATATCGTCGAGGAAGCGGTCGCCGATCGCCTCACGGGTGAGCGCGGTGAGACCGGGATTGCACTGGATCAGCCAGCGCCGCGGCGTGATGCCGTTGGTCTTGTTGTTGATGCGGTCGGGGTAGAGTCGGTGGAGCTCGGCAAACACCGTTTCCTTCATCAGCTCGGTGTGAAGGGCAGAGACGCCGTTGATCGAGTGCGAGCCGACAAACGCCAGATTGCCCATGCGCACCCGGCGCTCGCCGTTTTCCTGTATCAGCGAGATCTGGCTGATCTGCTCGTCAGAAAACTGATCGGAGGCGCGCGCCTCCAGCAGCACTTCGGCGTTGATGGCGTAGACGATCTGCATATGGCGCGGCAACAGCCGCTCGAACAGCGGCACCGGCCAGCTTTCGAGCGCCTCTGGAAGCAGCGTGTGGTTGGTGTAGCCGAAAGTGCGCTTGGTGATGCTCCAGGCCTGATCGAAATCCATGCCGTGGACATCCATCAACAGGCGCATCAGCTCGGGCACGGCGATGGCCGGATGGGTGTCGTTCAGATGGATCGCCGCCTTGTCGGGCAGCGACTGCAGGTCGCCATACTGGCTGAGATGACGCTGAATGATATCCTGCAACGATGCGGTGGAAAAGAAATACTCTTGCCTGAGCCGCAGCTCCTGACCGGCCTTGTGGGAATCGGCAGGGTAAAGGACGCGCGACAAGGCATCGGCCTTGTTGCTTTCGGCGAGCGCACCGATGTGGTCGCCGGCGTTGAACTTGTCGAGCAGGATCGGATCGATCGGCATGCCGGACCAGAGCCGCAGCGTGTTGACGCGGTTGGCCCGCCAGCCAACCACCGGCGTATCGTAGGCAACCGCCAGAACATGTTCGATCGGCTTCCAGACGTGGCGCTCAAGCCTGCCGTCCTTCGAGGTGATCGATTCCACCGAGCCGCCGAAACCGACCTCGAATGAGCGTTCGCGCCGCTCGAACTCCCAGGGGTTGCCGTGATCGAGCCAGGTCTCGGGCAGCTCAACCTGCCAGCCGCCATGGATTTCCTGCCGGAACATGCCATTGGCGTAGCGAATGCCATAGCCATGCGCGGGAATGTCGACGGTTGCCATGCTTTCCATGAAGCAGGCGGCGAGCCGGCCGAGACCGCCATTGCCAAGCGCTGCATCTGGTTCGAGGGCCGCGATGAGGTCGAGGTCGACGCCGAGAGACCGCAGTGCTTCGCGCATATTATCCATCAGGCCGAGATTGGAGAAGGCGTCGCGCATCAGGCGGCCGATGAGGAATTCCAGTGACAGGTAATAGACGCGCTTTTCCTGATGGGCGTAGGCCTCTTGCGTTGCCTGCATCCAATGATCGACGATATGGTCGCGCACGACCTTTATCGAGGCGGTGAGCCAGTCGTATTGCGTCGCGACGCTGGTATCCTTGCCGAGCCTGTATTTGAGGGCCTTCAAGACTTCGTCGGCAAGCGCCTTGGGATCGGAGTTTTCGAGAATGGGAGTTTTGGATGTCATCGCGCGCGTCATGCTGCCTCTCGTGCGGTTGCCATGATCATACCGGCTTTCACTATTCCTCCCAGCCCATGCTAGCGCATATTGTTATGCGTTCAATCGAGTTAGATTGCCGCGGGGAAGCTTACCCAGCGGCAGTTTAGCAACTTGAAGTGCGTCGCGTTTGGGCGGCGTCTGCGACGCATCTTAGATTCTTAGTTATGTGCATATCGTCCCAAAACCGCTGTGCACCCTCGGTTCGCGCCCGAGGGCATGCTTTTGGGCGACATGCATCAGGCCGCCAGTGCCGCCTCCGGCGGAAGCTTCGCTCCTGTCATGAAGGCGACGGCGTCCGACATCGTATATTGCTTGGGATCGATGACACAGAGGCGACGGCCCAGCCGATGGATGTGAATGCGGTCGGCCACCTCGAAGACATGCGGCATGTTGTGGGAGATCAGCACGATCGGCAGGCCGCGCTTCTTCACGTCGAGGATCAGTTCGAGCACGCGGCGGCTCTCCTTGACGCCTAACGCCGCCGTCGGCTCATCCATGATGACCATCTTCGAGCCGAAGGCGGCGGCGCGCGCCACCGCCACGCCCTGGCGTTGGCCGCCCGACAGCGTTTCCACGGCCTGGCTGATGTTCTGGATGGTCATCAGGCCAAGTTCGGTGAGCTTGTCGCGGGCGCGCTTTTCCATTGCCGGGCGGTCGAGCATGCGCAGCCAGTCGCCCAGAAAACCCGGTTTGCGGATCTCGCGACCGAGGAACATGTTGTCGGCGATCGACAGCGCCGGCGACAGCGCCAGGTTCTGGTAGACGGTTTCGATGCCGGCTTCGCGGGCTTCGATGGGCGACTTGAAGAGCACCTGCTTGCCGTCCAACTCGATGATCCCCTCGTCCGGGACAACGGCGCCCGAGATCGCCTTGATCAGCGTCGACTTGCCTGCTCCATTGTCGCCGATCACGGCCAGGATCTCTCCCGGATAGAGATCGAAGTCGCAGCTGTTCAGTGCGGTGACGCGGCCGTAGCGCTTGACGAGGCCGCGCGCGGTGAGGATGGGCTCCTGGGTCATGGTTACACCGAAACCTTTCTGATCCACTGGTCGATCGCCACGGCGCCGATGATCAGCACACCGGTGAGCAGCACTTTCCATTGCGGATCGGCGCCCAGCATGTTGAGGCCCATCGAAACGACGCCGACGATCATCGCGCCGAACAGCGTGCCCAGAATAGAGCCGCGCCCGCCGAAGAGGGAAATGCCGCCGATCACTGTCGCAGTGATCGCCTGCAAATTGTAGTCGGTGACGGCGGCGGATGGCGAGATCGAGCCGTTGCGGCCGATGGAGACCCAGGCAGCGAAAGCGGCGATCAGCCCGGCAAGGGTATAGACCGAAATCAGCACCTTCTTGGTCTGGATGCCCGACAACTTGGCCGCCTCCGGATCGTCGCCGACGGCGTAGACATGGCGGCCCCAGGCCGTGTGATTGAGCACGTACCACAGGATCAGCACCAGCACGACCATGGCAATGACGCCGAACGTCAGCACTGCCGTGCCGACCTTGAAGTTCAGGCCGAACAGATGCAGCAGCGGCGCCTCGACCTCGACGTCGGCGTCACGGATCGTCTCATTGGCCGAATAGATGAAGTTGGTGGCCATGACGATGTTCCAGGTGCCGAGGGTGACGATGAACGGCGGCAGCTTCATGTAGGCGACGAGCAGCCCGTTGAGCAGCCCGCAGGCCGCGCCGGCGCCAAGCCCGATCACCACGGCAAGCAAGGTCGGCAGACCATAGGTGACGGCGCAATTGCCCATGATCACGGCCGAAATCACCATGATCACGCCGATTGATAGGTCGATGCCGGCTGTAAGGATGACCAGCGTCTGCGCGGCTCCCAGAATACCGACGATGGCGATCTGCTGAAGGATCAGCGTCAGCGTGTAGGACGAAAAGAACCGTCCTCCGATCGTGACCCCGAAGACAGCAATTGACAGAACCAGCACGATCAGCGGCACCGCAGCCGGAGTGGAATGCAGGAAATGCTGGATGCGCTTGACGAATGACGTGCCGTGCTCGTCAAAAGCAGCAACGCTTGTCTCGCTGTTCGCGAGAGCCTTTTCGAATTCCTGAACCTGAGACATGTTTCCTCCCATGAGGCTTCAGCCACGCGCCGACGCCCGTCCAACCGTTCCCGATCTGCCGCCGGAATTTTCGCGCTTGCGATTACCGCATCGTCCACCCGAAGCGGCCGGGGATCAAGCCCTGGCCGCTTCGGTCTGTTGCCTGTCAGACCGGCATCAGCCCCAGCACTTGGCGAGGCCTTCCTTGGTGTCGATGGACTTCACGCCCTCTGCCGGCTTGTCGGTCACGAGATTGACGCCGGTGTCGAAGAAATCCTTGCCTTCGGTCGGCTTGGGCTTCGTCCCGTCCTTGGCGTAAGCGGCGATCGCTTCAATGCCGAGTGCCGCCATCTGCAGCGGATACTGCTGTGAGGTCGCACCGATCACGCCCTCGGCGACCGACTTCACGCCGGGGCAGCCGCCGTCAACCGACACGATCAGCACATTGCCTTCGAGGCCCACGGCCTTGAGTGCCTGGTAGGCGCCAACCGCTGCGGGCTCGTTGATGGTGTGGATGACGTTGATGCCGGGATCCTTCTGCAGAAGGTTCTCCATGGCCTTGCGGCCACCCTCTTCATTGCCGTTGGTGACATCGTGCCCGACGATGCGAGGATCATCCTCGTCGCCGATCTTGTTGGGGTCCTTCACGTCGATGCCGTAGCCCATCATGAAGCCTTGGTCGCGCAGCACATCGACCGTCGGCTGCGAGGGCGTCAGATCGAGGAAGCCTATCTTGGCATCCTTCGCTTTGTCGCCGAGCGTCGCTGCGGCCCACGCGCCGATCAGCTTTCCGGCCTCCAGATTGTCGGTCGCGAAGGTCGCGTCGGCAGCGTCGAGCGGGTCAAGCGGCGTGTCCAGCGCGATCACCAGCAGACCGGCGTCACGTGCCTTCTTCACCGCCGGGACGATGCCCTTGGTGTCCGACGCGGTGATCAGGATGCCCTTGGCGCCGTCGGCGATGCAGCTTTCGATCGCCGCCACCTGGCTTTCGCTGTCGCCGTCGATCTTGCCGGCGTAGGCTTTGAGTTCGACGCCGAGTTCCTTGGCCTTGGCGCTCGCGCCTTCTTTCATTTTGACGAAGAACGGGTTGGTGTCGGTCTTGGTGATCAGGCAGGCGCCGACATCGGCGGCGGACGCAGCCGAGGTGAACGCCATCAGACCCAGTCCGGCCGCGGCAAAAACGGTGGATCTTAGCAGTGCTGTCTTGGTCACGATTTTCCTCCCAGTGGAACCAGTTCGGACGCCGGCCAACCGGCATCGCATGAGCATCCAGCGACTTCTCCCAGCGTGGACGCTTGCCCCAAGAGAATACCAGACTGAGGTTTCTGTCAATAATTAAATCACTCTTATTTATTATTGACACCGTGGCGTCGGTCACTCATTCTGGCCAAAAGCATTGAGGGAACGACGGGAGGAGAAGGGGTGGAGACCGGCATCACAAGGCACGGTTCGCCCGAGGCAGCCAAAAGCCGCATTCACCGCGGCACCAACCAGAGCGGCATGCGGGACCACAATGAGCGGCTGGTGCTGTCGCTGGTGCGTCAGCACGGCAGCCTGGCGAAGTCCGACATTGCGCGCATGACCGGACTTTCGGCCCAGACGGTTTCAGTCATCATGCGCGAGCTCGAGGAGGACAAGCTTCTTGTCCGCCAGGCGCCGCTGCGCGGCAAGATCGGCCAACCTTCCATTCCGATGGCGCTCAATCCCGATGGCGCCTATTTCATCGGCCTGAAGATCGGCCGTCGTAGCGCCGAACTCGTGCTGATCGATTTTCTCGGCAATGTGCGCTCGATGCTGCAGCATTCCTACCGCTATCCGGCACCGCGCGAGACGGTCGAGTTCGTGACCTCCGGCATGAAGACGATGCGCGGCGAACTCACCCCGGCGCAGGACAAGCGCATTGCCGGACTTGGCATCGCCATGCCATTCGAATTGTGGAGCTGGGCCGATACGGCAGGTGCGCCGCGCGACGTCATGGACGAATGGCGCGAACGAGACATCCGCGCCGACATCCAGGCACAGTGCGAATTCCCGGTCTACCTGCAAAATGACGCCACCTCTGCCTGCGGCGCCGAACTGGTGTTCGGCAAAGCGGGCACGGCACGCGACTTCGTCTATTTCTATATCGGTGCCTTCGCCGGCGGCGGCATTGTGCTGAACGGTCACCTTTTCGGCGGGCCGACCGGCAATGCCGGCGCGCTGGGTTCGATGCCGGTGCCTGGACCGGACGGCAAGCCCGCCCAATTGATCGACGTGGCGTCGATCGCCATGCTGGAAAAGGCACTCAACGCGCGCGGCGTCGAAGCCTCACATCTGTGGACTTCACCGGAGGATTGGGGCGAAATCGGCGTCGAGCTCGACGATTGGATCGCCTGCGCCTCGCAGGCGCTCGCCTATGCCATTGTGGCGGCGTCATCGGTTATCGATTTCGAGGCGGCGGTGATCGACGGATGGATGCCGAAGGCCGTGCGGCGCCGGCTCGTCGATGCCGTTATCGAAGCCATCGGCAAGATCGACGGTGAAGGCCTGAAGCTTCCGGCCGTGCGCGAGGGGACTGTGGGCATTCATGCACGCGCCCTGGGCGGTGCCAGCCTGCCGCTTTCCGAGCGCTTCCTCATCGGTTCGACCACGATTTCCAGGAGCACCTGAATGCTGATCGGAATCCCGGCCCTGCTCGGCCCGGAGCTGCTGGCGTTGCTGCGTGCCATGGGCCATGGCGACGAGATCGCCGTTGTCGACGGAAACTACCCGGCGAAGGAACAGGCACACCGGCTCATCCGCGCCGACGGTCATCATCTTGTTCCGACGCTCGACGCCATCCTCAGCGTATTGCCTGTCGATGACGCAGTGCCGGAGGCGCTGTTTCGCGCCTCGGTCAAGGGTGATCCCCTGATTGCCGATCCCGTTCATCACGAGATGGAGGCGATCTGCGCCAAGCGTGCTCCGGGCCGCAGGGTGGTTGCGCTTGCCGGCGCCGACTTCTATTTACGGGTGAGGTCCGCGCACGCGATCGTCGCGACAAGCGAGCCGCGGCTCTACGCCAACATCATCATCCGCAAGGGTGTGATCTATCCGCCGGAGAACAGGAAATCATGATCCTCTGTTGCGGCGAAGCCCTGATCGACATGCTGCCACGCACCACGACTGAGGGCGAGCCGGCCTTTGCCCCCTATGTCGGCGGCGCGGTCTTCAACACCGCAATAGCGCTCGGCCGACTGGGAGCACCCGCCAGTTTCTTTTCCGGCCTGTCGACGGATCTGTTCGGCGGCCAGTTCAGGGACGCGCTGGCGGCAAGCAAGGTCAGTTCCACCTATGCGCACACATCGCCCCGGCCGACCACGCTTGCCTTCGTGCGGCTGGACAACGGCCAGGCGACTTACACGTTCTACGATGAAAACACAGCCGGACGGATGCTGACCATCGACGATCTGCCGAAACTCGGCAGCGAGATCGAAGCCATGCTGTTCGGCGCCATCAGCCTGATCTCGGAGCCGGCCGGATCAGCCTACGAGGAATTCATGCGGCGCGAGCACAGCCACCGCGTCATGATGCTCGACCCCAACCTCCGGCCGAATTTCATACCGGACAAGGCCAGGCATCTCAGGCGTATCCGCTCGATGATGGCCATGGCCGACATCGTGAAACTGTCGGATGAGGACCTCAACTGGTTCGGCGAAGCCGGCTCGCACGAGGACGTCGTCCGCAACTGGCTGGAGCGCGGCCCGACGCTGATCGTCGTTACCCATGGCAGCGAAGGCGCCGTCGGCTACACCAGGGATCACAACGTCACGGTCGTGCCGGACAAGGTCGAGGTGGTCGATACGGTCGGCGCCGGCGACACGTTCAACGCCGGCATCCTGGCCTCGCTGCACGAGCAAGGCCTGCTGTCGAAGGAGGCGATCGCCGATCTGTCGGAAGACGCGATCCACAAGGCGCTGGCGCTCGGCGCCAAGGCTGCGGCGGTAACCGTGTCGCGGGCCGGCGCCAATCCGCCCTGGCGGCATGAAATCGCCTGATTGGACGGCGATGCGCTGAAGATGCGCTAAACATCGATCACTTTATGTTTCGCCCAGCCCAGCGCGTGCGACACGAAGGCCGTGTCGTGCGCAACAAAGCCCCGGATTTCCGGCGTCTGATGGGGACCTGTCGGACTGAGAGGTAACAGGCTGCGACATTTGAGCAATTCGTGGTTTGGTCCGTGCAGCTTTCTCGGCCGCGCCAAGTCTGATACCAGCGGCCGGTTATCTGGCTAGTACCGTTTTGAGGCCGACATGCAGTTCATCGATCTTGGCGCGCAGCGCGAACGAATCCGCGACAGGCTGAAAGCCGCCATAGACCGCGTCGTCGACGAGGGGCGCTACATTCTCGGACCTGAGGTCACCGAATTCGAAAACAAGCTCGCCGCCTATATCGGCACCAAGCATGTCATCGCCTGCGCCAACGGCACTGACGCACTGCTGCTGCCGCTGTTTGCGGCCGGCATCGGCCCAGGTGACGCGGTGTTCGTGCCGAGCTTCACCTTCGCCGCCACGGCGGAAGTGGTGGCGCTGGCCAAGGCCGAGCCGGTTTTCGTCGATGTCGACCCCGAGACGTACAATATCGACATCGCCAGCCTCGAAGCCGCCATCGCCATGATCAAGGCGGAAGGCCGGCTGAAGCCAAGGGCGATCATTCCCGTCGACCTGTTCGGGCTAGCCGCCGATTACGACGCGATCATGGCCATCGCCAACCGCGAAGGGCTGATGGTGATCGAAGATGCCGCCCAGGCGATCGGCGGCTCGAGCGACGGCAAGATGTTAGGTTCGTTCGGCGCGGTCGGCTCGACCAGCTTCTACCCGGCAAAACCGCTCGGCTGCTATGGCGACGGCGGCGCGATGTTCACCAATGACGATGCGCTGGCCGAACAGCTCCGCTCGTTCGCCTTCCACGGCAAAGGCGAAACCCAATATGACAATGTCCGCGTCGGCATCAATTCGCGGCTCGACACTCTGCAGGCGGCGATCCTGATCGAGAAGCTGGCCATTCTTGAAGACGAGATGGTTGCCCGGCAAGCGGTCGCCAAACGGTATGCCGAAGGCCTCGGCGACATCGTCAAGGCAGCGCGCAACCTGGACGGCGGCCGTTCGGCCTGGGCGCAATATGCCATCGAGACGCCGAAGCGCGACGGGCTGAAGGCGCATCTCGGGGAAAAAAATATCCCGTCGGTGATCTATTATGTGAAGCCCTTGCACAGCCAGATCGCCTACCGCGACTATCCGCGCACGCCGACAGGTCTTGCCGTTTCTGAGGAGCTGCCGAAGCGTATCCTGTGCCTGCCCATGCATCCCTATCTGAGCGAGGCCGACCAGGACCGGATCATCGAGACGATCCGGAACTATATCGGCTCGAATTCGGCGCAAATCGCCGCCGCGTAGGCGCGCACCCTTGAGGGGGGAGATTACTGGCCCGCGCTCTTCCCGCTGGCGATGAAATGCGGATTGGCAAAATCCACGTCATCGCTCTGGTTGCGCTTGCCGTAGGCCAGCGGCTGACCATCGAGCAAGCGCGTCATCCCGCCTGCGGCGCGCAGCACCGCGTCACCCGCCGCGGTGTCCCACTCCATGGTGCGGCCGAAGCGCGGGTAGACGTCGGCCTCGGCGCTGGCGACAAGACAGAATTTCAGCGACGAGCCGACCGAGACGATCTCGGCAGCGCCCACCGTGCGGATATAGGCTTCGGTCTCCGGCGTGTTGTGGGACCGGCTGGCGACGACGGTCAGTGGCGCCACGCCCGTTCTGGCAGAAATCGGCCGACGGCCGATGATCTGGTAATCCCCATTGATATCGATTGCTTCCGCCCTGCCCGGCCGGCCGGAAAAGAAGCGTCCGGTGCATGGCGCAAAGACCACACCGATCTCCGGCACGCCGTGGCGAACGAGCGCGATGTTGACGGTGAAGTCGGTCCTGCGGTTGACGAATTCCTTGGTGCCGTCGAGCGGATCCACCAGGAAGAAGGCGTCGTCGAGGTCCGGCGGCACGATGCCGGCCGATGCCTCTTCCTCAGCCACGCAAGGGATATCAGGGAACGCCGCGCGCAGCCCGGCGAGAATGATCTTTTCGCTCTCGCGATCGGCTTCGGTCACTGGCGAGCTGTCAGATTTCTGGTCGACCGCGCAGCCGGCATCAAAAACACGCATCACCTCTCGCCCCGCCGCCAGGGCAAGGCGCTCGAACACGCCGAGCATCGCTTCGTCGTCAGATACCGCCGCCGCTGTCGTATTGGTTTTCGGCAATGTCGCGCTCGTTCAGCCAGAGTTCCAGGGCTTCTACCATCTCCTCGGCCGACTTGCCGAGTGTCTTGAGATGGATTTCGGGATTTTCCGGGGCTTCATACGGTGAATCGACGCCGGTGAAATTCTTGATTTCGCCATTCAACGCCCGCGCATAGAGGCCCTTCGGATCGCGTCTGGCGCATTCCTCAAAGGGTGTGTCGACAAACACCTCGACGAATTCACCGCTGGCCATCAATTCCCTGGCCATCCGCCTTTCGGCGCTGAATGGCGAAATGAACGAAACGATGACGATCAGCCCGGCATCGGCCATCAGGCGCGCCACTTCGGCCACGCGGCGAATGTTTTCGACGCGGTCGGCATCGGTGAAGCCAAGATCGCGATTGAGCCCGTGGCGGACATTATCGCCGTCCAGGATGTAGGTGTGGCGGCCGGTGGCGAACAGCTTCTTCTCGAAAAGGTTGGCGATGGTCGACTTGCCCGACCCCGAGAGCCCGGTGAACCAGAACACGGCAGGCCGCTGGTTCTTCAGATCGGCGCGGCCATGCTTGCCGACATCGAGCGATTGCCAGTGGATGTTTTCGGCGCGGCGCAGCGAATGCAGGATCATGCCGGCGCCGACAGTGGCGTTGGTGATGCGGTCGATCAGGATGAAGGCGCCGGTCGTGCGGTTCTCGGCGAAAGTATCGAAGGCGATCGGCGCCCGCGACGAGATGTTGCAAATGCCGACCTCGTTCATTTCCAACGACTTGGCCGCCTCATGGGCAAAATCGTTGACGTTGACGCGGTATTTCAGGTCGGTGACGGTAGCGCTGGTCTGATCGGTCTCGGTCCGCAGGATATAGGAGCGGCCCGGCAGCAGCGCGTGCTCGTCGAACCAGACGATGTTGGCGGCGAACTGGTCGGCGACCAGCGGCCGCGCCGCCGGCGACACCAGCATGTTGCCGCGCGAGACCTCGACCTCGTCGTCGAGAACTAGGGTGATGGCCTGGCCGGCCACCGCCTGGCTCAGATCGCCGCCATGCGAGACAATGCGCCTGACATGAGCGGACTTGCCGGATTTGGCGACAACGACCTCGTCGCCTGGTGAGACCGAGCCGGACGCAATCGTGCCGGCAAAACCGCGAAAATCGAGATTTGGGCGGTTCACATACTGCACCGGAAAACGGAACGGCAGTTCGACAACGGCTTCATCGACTGACACGGCTTCCAGATGTTCGATCAGCGTCGGGCCGGAATACCACGTCGTCTTATCCGAGCGGCTGGTGACGTTGTCGCCGTAACGGGCAGACATCGGGATTGGCACGATCGTCTCGAAGCCAAGCTTGTGCGAAAATTGCCGATAGTCCTCGATGATCCGTTCGAACACCGCCTTGTTGAAGCCGACGAGATCGATCTTGTTGACGGCGAGCACAATGTGCCGGATGCCGAGCAGCGAGGCAATGATCGAGTGGCGCCTTGTCTGGCGCAGCACGCCCTGCCGGGCGTCGATCAGCACAATGGCCAGATCGGCGGTCGACGCGCCCGTCGCCATGTTGCGCGTGTATTGTTCGTGGCCGGGTGTGTCGGCAACGATGAATTTGCGTTTTGGCGTGGCGAAAAAGCGATAGGCGACATCAATGGTGATGCCCTGCTCGCGCTCGGCCTCGAGGCCATCGACCAGCAGCGCGAAGTCGACGTCGTCGCCCGTCGTCCCGTGCTTGCGCGAATCACGCTCGAGTGCAGCAAGCTGGTCCTCGAAAATCTGCTTGGTGTCCGAAAGCAGGCGCCCGATCAACGTCGACTTGCCGTCGTCGACGGAACCGCAGGTCAGGAAGCGCAGCAGCGATTTTTGTTCCTGCACCGCCAGATAGTCGCGAATGCCGTCGGTGGGGGCGAGGCTCTCGGCCGTGATGTGGCGCATGCTCAGAAATACCCCTCGCGCTTCTTCTTTTCCATCGAGCCGGCTTCATCACGGTCGATCAGGCGGCCCTGCCGTTCGGAGGTGCGCGCCGTGAGCATTTCGCCAACAATGGCCTCCAGCGTGTCGGCGGCCGATTCGATCGCGCCGGTCAGCGGATAGCAGCCGAGCGTGCGGAACCGTACCAGCCGGTTCTCCACCGTCTCGCCGGGACGCAATTGCATGCGGTCGTCATCCCTCAGAATGAGCATGCCGTCACGTTCGACGACCGGCCGCTCCTTGGCGAAATAGAGCGGCACGATCGGGATGTCTTCCTGGAGAATGTACTGCCAGATATCGAGTTCGGTCCAGTTCGACAACGGAAAGACCCGGATCGATTCACCGGTCGCGACGCGGGTGTTGAATATCCTCCACATCTCCGGCCGCTGGTTCTTCGGATCCCAGACGTGGTGGGCATTGCGGAAAGAGAATATCCGTTCCTTGGCACGCGATTTCTCCTCGTCGCGCCGCGCCCCGCCGAAGGCTGCATCGAAGCCGTATTTGTCGAGCGCCTGGCGCAGCGCCACGGTCTTCATCACATGCGTATGGGTGTTGGAGCCATGGTCGAAGGGGTTGATATTGTCGCGCACACCATCGCCGTTGACATGGACCAGGAGATCGAAGCCGAGCTTTTGCGCCATCTGATCGCGAAAGGCGATCATCTCGCGGAATTTCCAGGTCGTGTCGACGTGGAGAAAGGGAAAGGGCGGCTTGGCCGGATAAAACGCCTTCATCGCAAGATGCATCAGCACGGAGGAGTCCTTGCCGACCGAATAGAGCATGACCGGCTTGGCGAAGGTCGCCGCAACCTCGCGAAAGATATGGATGGATTCGGCTTCAAGCCGCTGCAGATGCGTAAGCGCGATGTTCATGGACTTTAAGCGTTCTCTCGTGCCGCCCGGATCTTGCATCGATGCATCAGGCGCAATTTTTCAGCAGCCCGTCCAAGCTTCACCTCTGGACGATGTTCTTTTCGTGCAGGGGTTCTAGCAGATCGCCATTATCTATAACAATGCAAGACAGGCCTGCGCTGGAATGGTTCGAGAAAGAATTTTCCACGCAGGGACCAGAACCCGGAAATTCCTGCCTAGATCGCAGGGCCGTCGCCAGGAGGCGCTAGGACGGCGTTCCGAAGGGAACAAGTAATTTTTCACCGTTGTGGTCGATCTCGATCAATTCACTCTTCTGGCGGGCTGCAAATCCTTTGTGGAAGATAATGGCGTTCATAAAGGCAAAAGTCATTGCAAGCGCCTCGGTCCGCAACGGATAATCGACGAGTGAATGAATGAGAAGAAAAAACACGGAGAGAAACGCCGCCTTTTGAAGGGGATCGCGACGAACTCTCGCAAGCGCCATAAAAAGAATCACGAAATAAAGCGCCATCAATAGAACAGCAAGAACTCCGCCTTCGAAAGCGATTTCAAGATACTCGTTGTGAGCATGATTTACATACTGCCTGAAAATCATCCCTTCCTTTTCATATATCTGGTAGGTCTTTTGAAAATTTCCAAACCCGACGCCGGTTGCCCAATTCTCTTTGATCCCCTCAATGGTGGTGCGAGCAATCTCTCCTCGTCCGAAATCGGGGTCGATAGCTTCGGCCTCGATCTTCGTCCACGCGCCTATCGTAAACACCGAGAGTCCTATGAAAACTGCAAGGATGCTGAGTCCACCCACCCTGGAACGCGTTGAAAGGAAGACTATGGATAGCACGGTGATCGCTAACCCGATCAGAACGCCGGCACGCGAACCGACGGCCAAAAGGAGCAGCAAAAGCGTGGCCAGCCCGAGCGATCCCGACAAAAGATGTCCGCGGAATAGACCGTAATAAACGACGAAGGGAATAGATACAAAAAGTAACGCCGCAAAATGATTCTCGTTGGCAAAAAGCCCGGCGTTTATCGTGAACGGCAATAATCCCTTTATGGCAATGTCGTCCGAGAGCGAATATTGAATCGCGCCTGCCAAGCCGTTACAGATAACACCCATAAAAAAGAACGGCAGAAGCGCAGGGACTTGCTCGGCACGCAAACGCAAAACGCTCAAAAAAAACGCCGCCAACGCCACCAGATACAACAGACATTCGATCGTCCGTCCAACGCCGACACTGACGAAACGAAATTGGGATTCCCCTACAAGCTCGGAATCTGCGAGCAACAGTTCCGGTCGCAATCCGCTGAATATCGCCGCAGGCAGGGGAACGATTTGCAAAACCACCAGCGCCACAGCGAAGATAAGCAGCCACAGAACAGAATGGGGGGTCCTTTGGCCAGAGGCCTGTGAAAAGACCGCCGCTGCCGAGACAATTGCCGCAACCTCGATCAGCGTGTCCGTGTAAAGGCCACTCGCAGTGCCGCCGCCGGTCAGCAGCGCTATAAACAGAACCGATCCGAGGAGATATTTGTCCCATTCCGACGGACGGTCGCTCAAGATGAAAGTCTCTCGATGCTCAATTTGTGCATTACCAATGTGCCGACGTAGCGAAAGCGCCAGCTCTCGGCAATGGCGGCAGTTTCCAGCTTCAATAATTGCATGGGGCACCCAGCCGATCCAACCGAAAAATCCTGACTGAGCGCCTGACGATTATATGTACCCTCCGGAATATTGAACCGCGCTATTTCGCCGGCAGGCCCCACGCACCTAATCGACCAGAACAACTCCTTTGGAAGCTTCAGGTTTCTTGCGGACGCAGCCAAAGAAATCTTGTAGGAGCCTGGCGGCAGCTGGATATACTGCTGAAGAGCTGCGTTCTTGACCGGTGTATTCAGGAAGCGGACCGTCGCCCCCCCCTCACCTTCAACCGTATTTTGAGCCGTTGCAAGCGTAACTTCGAGACCCGACTGATCGCCGACCTGCCAATCAAAAGGCTTGCCGCTGGACACAGGCTCAAATGTGCTGTTGAAAATGTATCCGCCCAATTTCCGTTCTTGATCGGACAGACTGAAAAGAAACAACCGATACGCTTGTTCATATTTTTTCTGACCAAAATAGCTGTGGATCAGATGGGACACCTCGCTCGAGTTTGGTGGCGCACTTGACCCAGTCAAATCGAGCAGCAGCCGATTTGCGAAATCGAGCCCGTCGGGGGTTTTCGCGAGCGTGACCAACAGATTGGACCTCCAGGGCGCCGCGGCCCTGATGGCTGCCAGCACGGCCTGGTATCCATCGGGGTTCGAGAGGATTGTCGGCAGCCCCTCGGCGATCGCCGGAAATTGATCTGGCCATCGCCGCAGCAAAATATCGATCTCGCGGACGGCCCCGGACAGATCGCCTGTTTCGATGGAGCGGCCTATCGACCTCTGGAGCGCGAGGATTTCGGTCTTGGATAAATTTCGAGCTTGATCGAAAAACTCATAGGCTTGGTCTTTTTCACTCTTTCGGTACTTGATCTCGCCGATCAGGCTGTAGAGACGTGCGTCCGCAAGGTCAAAACGCAGCGCGCTTTCGGCCTTGACAAGCAATGCGTCGAGATCGGGAGCATTGCTTGTATCGTTCAGGTCGTGGGTAATCTCGCCTATCAAGGCATTGACGTTCAACGGATCCAGCGCGAGGGAAACGGTTGGCGTCTCGTTTTCAAGAAACCGACTTAGCCCGATCGACGAAGCCGCCAACACTAGAACGGATGCGGCGAACCAAACGCCTGAACGCCGGAGATTTTGCATAAGCGGGCTGGTCTGCTCCGTCATCGACTTTGCCCTCAAGCTTCGGGGTGCCGTAGTCGTAATACTGGTAGTTCATGTATTTGTAGGCGTAGTTGTAATCGAACTTGTTCACCGCAAACTTCGACATCGCGGCTCCGACCACATTCGCGCCGGCAGATCGCAAGCGCTTCAACGCCGTCTTCGCCGACTTGCGCGTTACCTGATTGGTAGAAATGACCATCAATGTGCCCTCGGCAAGCCGGCTGAGTATAGGCGCATCTGAAAGGCCGACGATCGGCGGGGCATCGATTATGACAAGGTCGAAACGCTTGCCGAGATTGGTAATGATCAGCGCCATCTTTGGTGAAGAGAGCAGGTCCGCAGGGTTCGGCGGGATCGTTCCGGAAGTCAGGACGGTCACATTAGGATATTTCGTCGCCCTGAAAATGCTTGCCAGATCATCCTTGCGGACGGTGTTCGTCAAGAGGTTGCTCAGTCCGATTGTGTTGTCGAGACCAAACAGCCGGTGAAGATTGGGTTTTCGAAGATCGCCGTCGACAATGAGGACCCTGGCACCGAGCGCGGCAAAATCCTGTCCGAGCTTGAACGAGGTGGTCGACTTGCCCTCGGATGGTTCCGAACTCGTGACCAGCAGCGATCGCGGCGCGCCTTCGGCCCCGGAAAACTGAAGCGATGTTCGAAGCGAACGGTAGGCCTCGGACAGTCCTGATTTTGGATCGGCGATGCTGGCAATCAATTCCCGGTCATCAACATGCGGCAGGATGCCGAGCATCGCCAATCCCAGCTCCTTTTCGATTTGCTCAGGATTGGTGAAGGTGTTGTTCAACAACTCAATTATGTAAATTATTGACGCGCTGAGCGCCAGGAAAAGAGCCAGAGCGATCGCAAGATTGATGGTCAGGCGTGGAGAATAAGGGCGATTGGGCAGCGTCGCGAAATCGACGATTGCGGCGCTTTGTGTCTTGAGCTCGGAGCTCACACCAACCTCGTTCAGCTTGGCAATCAAATTGTCATATTGCGAGCGGTTCGAATCAACTTCACGCTTCAAGATGGTGTATTTAATGTTCTTATCGTTGAAGATGACCTGCTGCGTCTCCATCTCTGCAAGTTTTGCCTTAAGGTCGGCCTCCTTGTTCTGAGCCTCCTGGTATTTCTGCCGCAGTGAATCGGTGATCGTCAAAACGCCGTTGTCATAAAGCCGCTGCAGCTCCTTGATCTGCGCCTGAAGCTGCTGCATCTCTGGAAAACCGGGCTTCAATATGCCCAGCTTCTGCTGATACTGGCTGGTCAAATCCGACAGTTTCTCGGTGATCTTCTGCAGACCTTCGCTCTCCAGGACTGGGCCGAGGCTCGCCGCGCGGCCCTTGTCTATCTGGTCCACCATTCGTCCAGCATCGAGACGTTCCTGGATTGCTGTCGCGAGAGCGGTGTTGAGTGTCTCGATGTTCGACCCTATCAGCGATTTTTCTTCGCCGGTTATCGTGATGCCCGCATCCTTTGCATAGGCGACAAGTTCCTCTTCGGACTTCTGAAGCTTTTGCTTTACCTGCAAAACCTGTTCCTGGATGAATTGCCGTGCCAGGTCCGACGTCTCGCTGGTCTGATCGAGGCGCTGGTCGATAAAACTCTGCGCGACCTGATTGGCTATATCACTTGCATATTTCGGGTTTTGGTCGGCAAATGTAATCGACAGCAGGCTTGTATTGGTGACCAGCGTGACCGTGAGGTCATCTAGAATACGTTGGATCGCAATTTCCTCACGTTCCTCTGGGGTTTTCTCCTCTATGGAAGGCGAATTGGAAATTCCGAACGCACGATAGAAAATATTGCTTGGCGAGAAGTTCGGGGTCGGAAACAGGAAATCCGGCTTTTCGCTAAGCCCCAGTTGGAACACCGCTCGCTGCGCCAAAGCCCGGCTCTTCAGCTTTTCCCGAGCGGTTTGAAATGCCCGCATGTCGCCGGTTTCAGAAACCACCTCAATGTCCTGGAACACCTTGGCCGAAGGAACCAGCACCTCCAATTGAGCGGTTGCCCGATATTTTGGCGTCTGCATCATGGTTACGACGACGCCAGCAACAAGTCCGCCCGCTACCATCATCAGTATCAGCCACCGATACTGGACAGCGTAAAACAAAAGTTTGAGTGGATTGAAGCGCTCGTCCCGCTCGGAGTAATCGCGACCATAGGGGCTATAGTTTTGCGCACCGTCATAATACAGGTCGGCAGACAAGGCTTGGCTATGTGCTGGGCCAGCAATTTGATGCTGTCTATTGCGATCGAGCATGGTGCGAAGCAATCCTACGGTTGTCTGCGTCCTGAATTCTGACGGGCAATGACTATATACCCGGGATCACCGCAATTCTGGCTGCACTCGAGGCGACGCCGAGGGCGTCCTTGAGGTTGTTCATTGCGATTTTCGATTTCGAGGCGAAGACGACAATCTTGTCGCCACCATAGATGCGTGGGTTGCGGCTCTTGCCGGCGCGAATCTGCTCCACATTGTAATTTGCGACCAGAGTGTTTTGGCCGACATTGCGATAGACAAAGACTTTTTTCGCGTCGCCAACGGCATTGAACCCTCCAGCAAGGGCAATCGCATCGATAAGAGAAGAATTGCTCGACACCGGAAAAATACCGGCCCTGGTGACTTCACCGTCGACGGTAATGCGCTGTCCGATCGATTCCTTGACGTAGACCGAGACATCGGGCGACTGCAGATAGTTGGCACCGTAGGCCGTTTCGATTTCCTGCTCCAACTGACGGACGGTCTTCCCGGCCGCGGTGACGGTTCCGATAAGTGGAAGCGAAATTTGCCCGCCAGCGTCGACTTGAACGGTTCTGTTCAGATTGTCGACCTGGAACACATTCACCTCCAGCACATCGTTAGGCGACAAGGGCTGCTCGTTGCCGTTCTGGCTGTTTTGCGCCGCAGGCAGTTCCTTTACGACCTGCAGGGCGCCGCCGCTGGAGAGCGGCGCCGACGATGACGTCAGTTGCAGCGCATCGACCGAAGTCGGCGACGACGATGATGTCGTCGACGAGGTGCTCGTGCAGGCAGACATCGTGAGCGAAGCGAGCAAGGCACATATGGCGCCCGTATAATTTTTTGCGAAATGAAACCCGCCCATCACGCTGCCCCACCCTTCAACAGGCGACCCAATCCTGCAAAGCGACCGGTGTTGCCGGGGCTTGGCTTTTTCGAGCGTGCCTTTCCGACCGGCTCGAGGGGCCGGTTCGCCAATATTTCGCCTGGGCGTTTCAACACCATATTGCCGGCCTCATCTTCCCCACATCGCTTCGCGGCAACGGCAACCGCCTGCGAAAGCCCAGGGCGCCGGCGGGTGGCGCCGTGGGCGTCCGAAGCGATAATATCTACCCTACCCTCGTCAATCAGCTTTTCCGAATAGTAAAGCGCCGTGCGTCCAAAAGCACCAACAATTGAGTCTGCGGTAAGTTGAATCAGGCAACCCACTGCATTCAAGTTCTCAACAATTTCGTAATTTGCCTTGATCCATGTCAGCCGCTCAGGATGGGTAAGAATCGGAACGAACCCGGCGTTTATGAGGCGCAGAGCGAAATCTTCCAGCCTTGGCGGCAGAACGTGGTGCGGCGGCTCGAATAAAAAATAGCGAGATCTGTTCAAGGTCGGCACACTGCCCAGCGCCAATTGCTCCGGCAGATCCGGAGCTATATGCACGTCGGCGCCAACGTAAAGCGCAAGCGGTATTGCGGCACCGCGCAGCGCCTGTTCCAATTCTTGAACTGCGCGGGCGATATTTGCCGATCCGTTTTCGTACATGCCTGGCACGATATGCGGCGTACACGCCATATGCGTCGTTCCATCGGCCACCGCCAGCCGCGCCATTTCCAGCGATTCAGCAAGACTGGGCGAGCCGTCGTCAAGACCGGGCAAGATATGGGAATGCAGGTCGATCATGGGTGGCCGCGCTGAAGCAAACTGACGACTTCTCCCAACCAAAAGGCAAAAGCGCCACCCGCACCAGAGCGAATGACGCATTTGTCAAGGTCGTGCAATACGGTAGGATTCAAGCTATTCGCTGACAGCTTGCAAGCCAATTACCAGCACTGCCGCACCACCCGTCACAGTGCCTCCCGGCGAGACGAATCCGCCCACGACGGAGCGCATTCAGGTTCGACTCAGGTGATAGAGCGGTATGGTTGACGAATTCCATCAATATCCCGACTCCAGCCGGCGCGCCAAGGCTACACAGAGGCACCGGGCATACAATATAGCAGAGCTAGTCACATGGCTCTGCTATATTGCCTACTGGGCGCCTTAAGGGCTGACGGCGCCGCCGCCGTCGCCGTCATCCTGCGTTGCAGCAAGGATACCAGCCGCACCAGCCATGCCCGCAAAAATACCGAGCGGCACCCAGGACCGGTTTCCGCCCGCGCCAATCTGACCCGTATGCTCGGAACTCACGGCGGCAGCCGTCTGCTCGGAACCCACAACTTTCAGGCAGATATTATTCTCGACACGGGAAATGTCGAGGCTTGAATTCGCAGGCACATCCAGGTTGCAGCCACCGACATTAACAGAGGCCGCCCCCTTGGCACCGACCACTATGCGGCTGCCGAAATCCAGCGCATTTCCCGCTTTGGCCGGGCCATAGCCGACGGCTTGCGAAACCATTACGTCACCATTGGCCTGCCCGATGGAACCAATCGAGCTCGCCGCTCCCTGATAAGGCGTCGTACAGGTGCAAGACGCATCCTGCGCGAAAGACGAAACCGGGCCGAAACCGATCGAGGCGACAAATCCGGCCAACGCAACTTTTACAGTAAGGTTCATTCGTTTCGATCCTTTTTGTCCCGCCGCACCTCGGCCCCACCCGGGCACCAAGGTATTGAACAAGCGCCTAACAGCTTTTAATGTTGATTCCAACCTGCTTCGCACATGCGAGATGATTTTTGGTTTCTCATGTGTTTCATTGGACACACTCGCTTGCATCTACCATTTTCGGGCCGGCCCCTGTGGAAATTGTTGGCAAGGCAAGTATATTTTGTGGCGTTTGAGGGTCATCGCGCCGATGCTTTGGTACAGGGATCGTGGTCGACTCTGTTTAACGTGGGGTGTTATCGCACATTCTGTCTTTCATTTTATGACACGCAGATGGCGAGAACTACGAACCTGACAAGCAAGATTTGTAGGTCGAACCGGCCTGCGCCGGCTGTCCGCACAAGATGCCATTCTCGGCAAGCTTGGCGGCCAAATCCGCGCCATCGGACGTGAGGCATTGCACAACGACGGCATCACCAAACTTTGAGGCGACATTGCCGTCGCAAGGCGTCCCCATGCCGACCGGCTTGCAAGTCAGGGCGAGCCCCTGGTAGTCCCGGCGCGCCGCGTCCGTTACGATGGCACGCAGAGATTGAGGCTTGGTAAACGCCACGCCGCATAGCACAATTTTGCGGTTGCCGACGCGAAGATCATCGACCGCCTGGATGAAAAGCTTGCCATCAAACGGCTCTACCGCGGCTTGTGGCTTTGGCGGTGGGGGGCGACGGGGCGTCCCTTTTTCCACGATGATGGCAAAGAAGCCAACCGCAAACGCCAGGGCAAGGAGTGCCAAAAAGCTTAGTTTCTTGAACGACAAAAATCCTCACTCCCGGCCAAGCACGTGTCTCTATCACCTCTAGCGGAGACGTCCAGACGACTCACCTCCGCCTGGTCGCATCCATTTCAATCGAAGAAATTGCGTCAACTGCCCTATCGTGCTTCGCCGACGGTGCTGTCAAGATATTGGGTCAGCGCGCAAACCAGATGATAAAAGATGCTTGCCGGCACATCGGTCGCCAGCGAGCGGCCTCGCTCGTCGATCCGGTCTATCCACAGGCCGAGCGGCGCCGGATTGATGTGCCAGCGGAACAGGCGGCCGACACGCGCTTCGATCTCGGGCTTGAGGTCGGGGCCGCCCGAACCGTCCAGTGCAATCGCCGCCTTGATTGCTTCCGCCTGCGGCCAACTGCGCGAGACAAGGTCGAGCGGCAAGCCTTGCCGCGAGACGGCGCCATAGGCGAGGCCGGTGGCGCGATTGAGGCCGTTGGCGATGGCCGACGCATAGAGCTTTCTGGCAAAGCCGGCCAGGTCACTCTGGCCGCTGCGCCCGGCGAAGTCGACCAGCAGCGAGGCCCATTCGAAATGGTGGCCGGGTTCCGTCCAGGCACCTTTCTCGCCCTCCGCCGGCCTCCACTCGGCATCGAAATACTCGCCCAGCGTCCAGCTTTCCGGATCGAAGAAATGGCTGCGAAACAGATCGACGATGCGCGCGGCGCGACGAAGATAGGCGAGCTCGCCGGTCGCCTGATGCCAGGCCAGGAAAGCCTCGAGCAGATGCATGTGCGGGTTGGAACGGCGTTCGCCCACGCCGCTCGACGTTTCGAGAAAGCCGGTCATGCGGTGGTCCTCGAGATGCGCGTCGAGGAACGAAAAGGTTTCTTCGGCAAGCCGCAATGCATCAGGGTTGCCGACCATATGGGCATGCGCCAGCGCCAGCAGCACGCAGGAATGATCATAGGCGTCCTCGGCTGCGTCGGCGACCGTGCCGTCGACATTGAGCGTGCGCACCCAGCCGCCATTGTCGGTGCGGCCGTTCCTGGCCATGAATTCGAGGCCGTGGCCGATCAACCGGTCGGCGGGCCCGTCCCAGCCGCGCGCCCTGGCGACAGCGAAGGCGTAGACTTGCCTGGCCATGGTGCGCATGCGCTTGGGCTTCTTCAGCGGAGTGGCGTCAAAACCAAGCGCCTCGTGAAAACCGCCATGGCGCTCATCGACCCCGACCGTGGACCACAGCGGCACCGTCTCTTCAAACAGCCAGTGATGCACTCGGCGCCGCCAGGCGCCGCTTTCGATCACGCGATCGCCGGCGGGCGTGAACCTGGTTTCCAGCCGGCCGCTCTTTTCGAGTTGCTCGACGATCTTCTTGACGTTCTGGCTGCGGCTGACCGGGGCGACGAAGGTTGCATCGGCGGTCGAGACGATGGCAACGTCCTTCAAGCCGATGGCCGAGAGCAGGCGACTGTCGCTGCGGATGTAGGAGTTCTCGCAGTCGATGGCGACAACATCGCCGACGATGACATTGCCGTCATTGTCTGAGGGGCCGACATCGAGCAGCGATTGCCAGGAACCGAGATCGTTCCAGCGGAAGCCGGCCGGCACCATGGCGATATGGCTGGCGCGCTCCATGATCGCATAGTCGATCGACGTCGACGGAATGGCGGCGTAGAGTTCCAGAGGCATATAGAGACCGGAAAGATCTGACGTCGCCGCCTGATAGGCATTTTCGGTGGCCTTCCAGATTTCGGGCTCGAAAGCCGTGAAGGCGTCGCGCATGGCGCTGGCGCGAAACAGGAAGATGCCGGTGTTCCAGTAGAAGTTGCCGGCCGCCAGATAGCTCCGCGCGGTCGCGAGGTCCGGTTTCTCGACGAAACGCGAGACGTCGCAGATGCCATCCTTCTCGCCGGCGATCTCGATATAGCCGTAACCGGTTTCGGGGTGGCCGGGCTTGATGCCGAATACCACCAGCCGGCCGGCACGCGCCGCAGCGGTGCCGTTTTCCACGCTCTGCCAGAATTGTCGCGCGGTCGTGATCTCATGATCGGACGGCACCACCAGCACCAGGCTGTCGCCAAATTCGGAGAGGGTTCGCAGGGTCGCCAAGGCGACGGCGGCGGCGGTGTTGCGTCCGGTCGGCTCGAACAAGGGGCCGCCGCCGGAAAGGTCGATGCCGGCGAGATCAGCGTGGACGCGATCGGCATGCCGCTCCGAGGCAATCAGGAAGACCGGCGTTTCGCCGTCCGGCCGCGCCGTAAGCCGCCGCAACGTCTTGACCAGCATCGAGCCATCGCCGGAAAAATCATGGAACTGCTTGGGATTGTCCTCGCGCGACAGCGGCCACAGCCGTGAGCCAATACCGCCGCTCATGACAAAACTGACGATCCGCTCGGTCATGGGGTAACACCTCTGGCATTTTCGAACAAAGCAAGGAGCGCTGCGGCATAGTCTCGGCGGCGCATTTGTTGCCGACTTTGCAGCACGGCGACACTGTCGCGGGCCAAGCGGGGGCGCCGCCCAGCTTCGAGGAGACGCTGTGCCAGCGCTTTCGCACTATCGGGTGCGAAGAAGAGCGATTCCGGCGCCTGCTCGCGATGCAGTGGAATGTCGGACAGCAGCATCGGCGTGCCCAGCGACTTCGCTTCCTCGACCGTGGTCGACCACCCCTCGAAGTGTGAAGGATTCAGAAGGTAGTCAGCAGCGCCGATCAGGGCGACGACATCGTCATAGGGAATCAAGCCGAGGTGTCGAAAATGGCTTCCAAGTCCATCTGTTTCAGCAAGGCCCATCAGACGCTTGAAAAATGTCGGATCGCGGGGATCCGTGGTGCGGCCGGAGAGGATTACCGGCGGCAAGGGGGCCAGCGCTCCGATCTGATTTATATGCTTCAATGCCTCTATGACCAGCCTGTGGTTCTTGTGGACCCAGAACTGATTGGGGAGAAAGAAGAAACGCCCGGGCAGCCCATGCGCCTGGCGCGCCGCATCGGCACGCGCCAGGATGGCGCCTGGATCGAGATCGATAGCGAAGCGTACGACGGCGGTCTTGTTGCGCGAGGCTGGATAGAATGTTTCGCAGTCCGCCAGCGCATCGCCACTCGAGAGCATTATGGTGCGATTTCCCGACGTCTGCAGGCGGTAGCCGAGATCCCTGCGCCACCAGGCGCTACGCGGAAAGAGGTGCGGCAGGCGACGGTGCTGGAAATCCGGAATCCAGGAAACAACCGGTATTGGAAACCGGTTGCCGAACCACTGGGCGACTTCAAACACAACATCGATACCTTGCGCAGCGACAAGGTCCACGAAGGCACGGTCACTTCCGCCAGCGAGTGCGATCAGCCCTCGCCTGCCGAGGCCGGCGCCCGTGACCCGGTTATCAACGATAGCGGGCGCGGCCAACATATGATCGAAGGACGCGCCAATGCTTGAATGCTGCTCGGGTGTGAGAAACAGTTTCGCCTGCACCTTGCCACGCAGCTCGGAGGCGATGACGCTCAGCATGTTGCGTAGATAGGACTCGCCGCCTGACCAAGTTCCGCGGCCGATGAGAGTGAAGCCGACGGTAATCAAGGCGCGGAGCGTCGCAAATGGCCGACCGGCTCGGCGAGAATTTCAGCGCGATACCAATCGACATAGCCAGCAATGCCCCTGCTGAGTGGCACCCGCAACTGAAGCCCATCCGGGACGCCGGATGGATCTGAGATCAGATTGACAGGGTCGCCCAGACGGGATTTTCCAGAAAACGAGAGGCGATGGTTCCCTCCCCAGGCCTCCAGAACCATGCTGGAAATCGTGCTGACGGGTGCAGCAGCGCCCGCACCGCCATTATAGATGGCGAAGCGCGGTTCGCCGGCAGGCAAAATGTGATGGATCAACCGCACAACGTCCGAGATATGGTGCCAATCCCTCATTTCCGTACCCGTGCCGCCAAGCACAATGTCGGTTTCGTCTGCCGCGAGCCTGCCGCAGAGATCCCAGAGCAGTTGCTTGCGCAATCCTTCTCCATAGACCGAAAAGAGGCGAGCCACCGAGACCGGCTGGCCGTATGCGGCACAATACGACCGGCCAAGCTCCTCAACCATTCGCTTGTGATGACCATAAGGTGAGTACGGCTCGAGTGCGGCATCGACGCTGATGGGGCCGAAGTGGCCGCCGCCATAGACGGCGGCGGAGGATGCCAGAACGACTGAGGCATCGGGTGCGTGGCGACGCAGGAAATCGAGGACACAAGCCGCGGAAACGACGCTTTGTTCAAAATCCTTCAGCGGATCGGCAATCGACTGCCCGACGGTAGCGCCGCCAGCCAGATGGTAAACGGCTGCCGGGCGGCCGTGTACAGCGAGAGCCGCGTCCATCGTTTGCGCGGTCACTCCGCCGGAAAAGAATGCGCCGCCGGTCGCCGCCGCGAACCCAGGGGCTTCGCTTCGGCCGAAGCCGAGGACATGATGGCCTTCTCCGGCAAGAAATCGCGATAAATGCAGGCCAATGAAGCCGCCGGCTCCAGTCACCCAAACAGGCCTCGCCTCTTTCAGCTGCGCCACCAGATCAGCCCTTCCCTTGCTTGTAGCAAAGGAAAGAGACCAGGCGCCCAGGCCGGCGGTCCAGCAATGCCGCTGCTCGGGCAACGGCACCGAAAGGCAGTGGGGACAGGGCCGTGCGGACCAGCCCCGACACTGGGCCGAAGACTGCCGCGAGCCTTTCGCGAATTTCGGAGGCCGTCATCGGATCATAGTTCACAACCGATTGGAAAGAGTTCATTTCGCGATCGATCGTAAGCCCCGCCCCCTGCAACGCAGCGCGGTAGGCCGCCAGCGTGAAAGCGTTCTCCCCGCCGTAGAGGTGATGCAGCGGATGAGAGCGCAGAAACGGTTCCAGCTGTTGCGGCCCGGATATCACATGGTCGCGCAATGACAGGAACGTCGCGCCCTCGCGAGAGAGGCGCGCAACCTCACCGCAGAACGCCGGAAGATCATGCGCGTGATGCAGCACTTGCCTGGCGACGACCAGGTCATAGCCGGCGGCGGTCAACGGGATAGCCTCGCCGAACGCTTCGATCACATCGATGCGCGTGCCTGTTTTGTCGGCAAGCGTCCGGATTGCGGCGGCACCGACAAGGGCGCTGGGATCGGGCTCGACGGCGGTTACCGACCAGCCCTCGCGCGCCAGGGCATAGGAGAGGATGCCATTGCCGGCGCCAAGGTCGAGAGCACGGCCGACCTTGCGCGGGATCATGCTGCGAACCGCATCGAACTCTGCGCTTTCATGATAGCGCTGCGCGGCCACGACCGGATCGTCGAAATAGGCGGCGCGGGCGAGCTCTTTCATCGAAGGCTCGCTCATGCACCAGCGGACGGCGTCTTCCCAAGTCATGGCCGCTTCAGGCATCGAGAGAAACCATATGCTGGATCAATCCCCGTGGTTTTCCGGCAACAACTGCGTGAGGCGGCACGTTCTTGGTCACAACGATCTCGCTCTCCCGTCGATATCTCGGATACGCCCACAACAGCCGCCATCAATGCTCAGCTTGACGAGCGCGACAACGCTTTCGCGTCACAGGCTTGCATGCTTTCCCGTCCGTCATTCAAGGCAGGTTGTTTCCGGCGCTCGTGAGACGTAATACGCTGCCCATCGCCTCAAAGCGGCACATCGTCGATCACACTTCGGCCAGGACGTTATTCCAGCGAACAGCTACGCTACCGTCTGTTGCCTCGTCAAGTTCAGATCACGAGAATTCGAATCGCGCGAATTTCGTCCGCGCAAAACGCCCTTGCACCCCTTACCTGCATTGAGTGCCCGCCAAGCGCCTGCCGCGAGGATTGCCCTTGGCCGGCGTATGAACCAGCCCCTTAGAACATCGGGGACGGTTGGAGAACAACGCAGGAACGCTTTTTGTTCCAGTTGGCGCCGGGTTCGATCGAGGGACGGCCGATGTCGCTGTGGACGGCGTGTTTGACGCTGGGTTGCTTTATCCGTGCTATCAAAAAAACCGGCCAGGTCGAAATTGACAGATCACCACTTGCAAATCGGTCGCGGCTGTCTTTTGCTCGCGCGACAGTTGTCCCATGACTGTTGAATGGTTGGCGAACGGATGAACAAAATCGATCGGCGACGGCCGGAGTCCGAAACGGAGGCCACCGTAAATGCCGCGCGGCTTGGAACGCGGTTGCGCCTCGCCCGCCAGACGCGGGGCATGACGCTGAAGACGCTGGCGACAGCTGCGCACTGCTCTGAAAGCCTTTTGTCCAAGATCGAGAACGGCAAGGCTTCGCCATCCCTGCCCATGCTTCACCGCCTGGTCGAAGCTCTGGAGACCAATATCGGCTGGATGTTCGAACAGGTCGACGACGACGAGGCGATCGTGTTCCGCGCAGGCGCGCGACCATTGATCTCGCTCGACGCGCTGAGGCGCGGCGAGGGCATCTCGCTCGAACGCATCATTCCATACTCGCCCGGACACCTGTTGCAGTGCAACATCCATCATATCGAGGCAGACGGCGAGAGCGAAGGTCCCATCCAGCATGCCGGCGAAGAAGTCGGCTATGTGCTCGCCGGCCGGATCAAGCTGATCGTCGATGGCAAGAGCCATGATCTCGCCACCGGAGATGCGTTCGTGTTCAGGTCGGAGCTACCGCACCATTACCGCAACATCGGCAAGGAGAGAGCCAGCATTTTCTGGGTCAACACGCCGGCGACCTTCTGACGGGCGCTCAGGGATCAAATCCGTTGACAAGTATTCAAGTCTCTTGAATGTTTGCCTCGCGCCTGTAGCACCAATGGTCCAGCCGAACAGGTTTGGCCCGCAAGCAAGGGGAACCATAAATGCGTCCGTTCAAACTTCTCTTCCGTTGTGCCGCCGTCATCGCCATTTGCTCGACAGCGATGGGATCGGCGTTCGCCGATACGTTCGCTCTCGTCAACATCAACCAGCAGGCCCTGTTCTTCAACCAGATCAACGAGGGCGCGCAGAAAGCGGCCGACGCCGCAGGCGCCAAGCTGGTCATNTTCAATGCCAACAACGTGCCGAGCGCGCAAAATGACGCGATCGAGAACTACATCACACAAAAAGTCGACGGCATCATTCTGGTCGCCATCGACGTCAACGGCGTCAAGCCTGCTATCACCGCCGCGAAGGCGGCCGGCATCCCGGTGATCGCCATCGACGCGCAGATTCCCGACGGCGACAACGTTGCGTTCATTGGTGTCGACAACGCCAAGGCCGGCGAGGATATCGGCAAATTCTATGCCGATTATGTGAAGTCGGAGATGGGCGGCACTGCCAAGATCGGCATTGTCGGCGCGCTCAATTCGTTCATACAGAACCAGCGGCTCGACGGCTTCAAGAAGGCGGTCACCGACAGCGGCCTGGCGATCACCTTCCTCGACACGGTCGACGGCCAGAATGTCCAGGAGACCGCAATGAGCGCTTCGGAAAATTTGATGACCGCCAATCCGGACATGACGACGCTCTATGCGACCGGCGAGCCGGCGTTGCTCGGCGCTGTTTCGGCCGTAACCAGCCAAGGCCGCACCGGCGACGTCAAGGTGTTCGGCTGGGACCTGACCAAGCAGGTCGTTCAGGGCATTGACGATGGTTGGGTGGTGGCAGTCGTCCAGCAGGACCCGGCCGGCGAAGGCAAGGCCGCTGTCGAAGCATTGGTCAAGCTCAAGAAGGGCGAAACGGTCGAGCCGATCATCAATATTCCGGTGACGATCGTGACCAAGGACAATGTCGAACAATACCGCGCGATGTTCCAGTAGACTGCATCGATGACCCGTCCGCGGCGCCGCGAAGGGCTACGCCGCGGACGCTTTGCAATCCCGTGGGATCCAAAGATGAGCAGTGGCGAGACCTATCGGGTGCGGATGAGCGGCATCTCAAAGCGCTACAATGCCATTCAGACGCTCGACGACGTGTCGCTGGTGCTGAGGCCGGGCGAGGTCCTCGGGTTGGTCGGCGACAATGGCGCCGGGAAGTCGACGTTGAGCAAGGTGCTGTCGGGAGCCGTGGTTCCCGATGCCGGCACGATCGAGATCGATGGAACGCCGGTGACCTTCAACTCGCCGGCGGACGCGCGTGCGGCGCGCGTCGAGATGGTCTATCAGGATCTGTCGCTCTGCGACACGGTCGACGTCGCCGGCAATCTCTTTCTCGGCCGCGAACCGCGCCGCCGCATCGCCGGCATTTCCTTTCTCGACAAGAAGCGCATGCATGAGCAAACGCGCCAGATGCTCGACCGTCTCGGCATCATTATCGCCGACACGCGGCTCAAGGTCGAAAACCTGTCCGGCGGACAGCGACAGTCGATCGCGATCGGCCGCGCCGCCTCGTTCGAGCCGTCCGTGCTGATTATGGATGAGCCGACGGCGGCGCTCGCCGTCGCCGAGGTCGAGGCTGTGCTGGACCTGATCCGCACCGTCAGCGCCCGCGGCGTCAGTGTCATCCTGATCACCCACCGGCTTCAGGATCTGTTCCTCGTATGCGACCGCATTCAGGTCATGTACGAAGGACGCAACGTCGCCGAGCGACTGATCGGCGAAACCAATATCGAGGATGTCGTCAACCTGATCGTGGGTCGCAAGTTCAACGCTCGTTCGGCCACCAACGCCTATCGCGATGGAGCGCCAGCATGAGCGAAGCGACTTCGACCCGCTCCGCGCAGTCTCGAAGGGTCCGCGAATCCACGTGGCGAGATGCGGTGCTCGCCAACGGCAGTGTCGTGTCGATCGCGCTGTTCTTTCTTATCGTTAGCGTCATCTTCTCGGTGGCGACGGACGCCTTTCTGACGTCGCCCAACCTGCTAAACATCCTGCGGCAGTCGGCACCGCTGCTGATCGTCGCCGCGGCGATGACCTTCGTCATCACCACCGGCGGCATCGACCTTTCGGTTGGCTCCGTGCTGGCACTGGTGGCAACGCTGTCGGCGACGCTGCTGCAACTGGGTTTGCCATGGCCGCTGGTCATCCCCGCCATGCTTGCGCTGGGCGCCTTGCTTGGCGCGGTGCAGGGCTATTTCGTCGCTTATGAGGGCATCCCGGCCTTCATCGTCACGCTTGCCGGACTTTCGGTGATCCGCGGCGTGGCGCTGCTGATCACCGGCGGCTACTCGATCCCCATCGAGCCGGGCAGCCCTTTCACGGTGCTGGGCCGCGCCTGGTTGCTTGGCGTGCCGGCGCCGGCGTTGATCGCGCTGGCGATCCTGGCGATCGCCTATATCGCCTTCAACGAGACGCCGTTCGGCCGCTACGTGACCGGCATCGGCGCCAACGCCGAAGCGGTCAGGCGCGCCGGCGTGAACACGCGGCTGACGACGCTTTTCGTTTACGTGATTTCCGCCGCCGCGGCAGCTCTTGCGGGGATCATCATTGCTGCCCGGCTCGGATCCGGATCGTCGAATGCCGGACAAGGATTTGAGCTCGAAGTCATCGCTGCCGTCGTGCTTGGCGGCACCAGCCTGTTCGGCGGCCGCGGAACGATCGTCGGCACCGTGCTCGGTGCGCTTACCGTGGCCGTCATCGGCAACGGTCTTATCCTGGCGCATCTGTCGCCATTCCTGACGCCGATCGTGACCGGAACAATCATCCTGATCGCCATCTGGCTCAACTTCCGCCTGTTCCCCGGCGCCGTGCGGAGCCGTTGAGCCCATGAGTGATCTTTTCGATGACGCGGCTCCCAGGCAGCGGCTGGCGATCGGAGTCGAAACCGGTCATGTGATGACCGTGCTCGGCCCCGTTCCGGTCAAAGAAATGGGCGTCACGCTGATGCACGAGCACATCTTGCTCGACGGTGCGCGCAGCTGGAAATGTCCCTGTCATCCCGAGGACATGGCGCTCGCCGAGCAGCCGGTGAACATCGAGATCATCGGCGAATTGCGCATGAACCCTTACGTCAACCGCGACAATGTTTCGCTCGAGGACAGTGACCTGGCGCTGTCTGAGCTGCAACGCTATCGCGCGCTGGGCGGCCACACCGTCGTCGACGCGACCAATATCGGCATCGGCCGCGAGCCGGAAAAGCTCGCCCGCATCAGCCGCATGTCCGGCCTGAAGATCGTCATGGGCACCGGCTTCTATCTGGAGCACACCCATCCCGAATGGCTGAAGGCGATGGATGTCGACGCGGTGACCGAGTTCATCGTCAACGACGTCGGCGGCGGCGAGACGCAGCCGCCGATCCTGGCCGGCCTGATCGGCGAGATCGGCGTCAGCAAGGATTTTACTTCGGAGGAACGAAAGTCGTTGCGAGCTTCGGCGCGGGCCTCGCGCATCACCGGCGTGCCGCTGTCGATCCACCTGCCCGGCTGGGAGCGGCTGGCGCACGATGTGCTCGATGTCGTGGAGGCCGAGGGCGCCGATCTTCGCCACACTGTGCTCTGCCACATGAACCCCAGCCACAACGATCTCGACTATCAGACAAGCCTCGCCCGGCGCGGCGCGTTCCTGGAATACGACATGATCGGCATGGACTATTATTATGCCGATCAGGACGCGCAATCGCCCTCCGACGAAGAGAACGCGCGGGCAATCGCCACACTTGTCGAGGCCGGCTTCGGCGATCGCCTGCTCTTGTCGCAGGATGTGTTCCTCAAGATCATGCTGACCCGCTTCGGCGGTTTCGGCTACGGCTACATCCTCAAGCATTTCATACCGCGCCTGAAACGGCATGGCGTCGAGCAGCCAGCCATCGACTGCATGCTTATCGCCAATCCGAAAGCCGTGTTCTCGCGGCAGAATTAAGCCCAGACTTACGGCTGAGACTTACGACGGAGTTCAAATGTCCAAGAAAAAGATCCTGCTTGCCGGTGAATCCTGGGTGTCGACCGCCACCCATATCAAAGGCTTCGACCAGTTTCCGACGGTCACCTACCACACCGGGGCGGACGAATTGCTGACGGCGCTGAAAGCGACCGACTTCGACGTGACCTTCATGCCGGCGCATGAGGCACAGCGCAGCTTTCCGCAAACAATGGAGGCGCTTTCGGCCTATGACGCGGTGGTGCTCTCCGACATCGGCGCCAACACGCTGCTTCTGCATCCCGACACCTGGGTTCACTCCAAGCCGACGCCGAACCGCCTGCGGCTGCTGCGCGATTATGTGCGCGACGGCGGCGGGCTTTTGATGTTCGGCGGCTACTATAGCTTCCAGGGCATCAATGGCGGCGCGCGCTACCGCAAGACGCCGGTCGAGGAGGTGCTGCCGGTCAACTGCCTCGCCTTCGACGACCGCGTCGAGGTGCCGGAAGGGTTTTCGCCTGTCCCGAAAGGCTCCTCGGACCATCCGATCCTAAGGGGTCTCGGTTCCGATTGGCCAGTCCTGCTCGGCTTCAACGAGGTGACGCTGAAAGACGGGGCGGAAGTCCTGGCAACCGTGTCGTCGGATTATGGCTCGCTGCCGCTGCTCGTCACCGGTCACTATGGCAAGGGCCGCACTGTGGCCTGGACATCCGATGTCGGGCCGCATTGGCTGCCACCGGAGTTCATCGCCTGGAATGGCTACAAAACCCTGTTCGAGCAGATGCTGGGCTGGGCGACCGGTGAGAACTGAGCGATGCATGTCCATGTCGTCGGCAATGCTTGCGTCGACACAATTTTTCGCGTCGGCCGCTTCCCTGCCGCCGGCGAGACTTTGAACGCCAGCAGCTACGCCGACGGCCTCGGCGGCAAGGGAGCAAACCAGGCTGTTGCGGCCGCGCGCACGGGTGCTGCGATAACGTTTTGGACGGCGCTCGGCAAGGACCGCGCAGGCGCATGGATCAGGAGCCGCCTCGACAGGGAGTTGTCTGACCTCGAGGCGATTGAATTCGACCTGCCAAGCGACCGCTCGACCATCGTCATTGGGGCCGGCGGCGAGAACTTCATCGTCAGCGGCGTCGCCTGCAGCGAGGCGTTCGATCCGATCGCACAAACCGCACTTGCGGGCCGAATCGCGTTTGGCGACATCGTTGTCTGCCAAGGAAACCTGCGAGGCGCCGCGATAGATGCCTGCCTGCGGGCAGCACAGGAAAATGGCGCACGCACCGTCCTGAACGCCAGCCCTATCGATGCGGCGGCTCTGCCTGACTTCGGCCTGGCGCAGGTGTTGGTGGTGAATCAATCCGAGGCGAAAGCACTGACCGGCCAGCGTGACATGGCAGCCGCAGCCGACGTGCTGGCGGCCAAAGGCGCCGGGACCGTCGTGATCACACTTGGCGCGGAAGGTTGTCTCGTGCTTGACCCGGACCAGGGAGGATCGCTTCGGTTGCCGGCGCCACGTGTCGAGGCGCTCGACACCAGCGGCGCCGGCGATGTCTTTTGCGGCTGTCTGGCCGGCGGGTTTGCCAAGGGAATGTCGGTTGCCCCAGCGCTGAAGTTCGCGCTCGCGGCTGCCGCAATTGCGGTGACTCGCCCGGGCACATTGATATCCTGTCCTTCCGCGTCTGAAATGGCGGTGCTCATCGATCAAACGGAGCTCTCATGACCCAACTCGGTCAATCAGGCGGCGACGCGCTCGTAGACCTTTTCGGCCGCACCAAGGTGGTGATCGGCGTCGTTCACCTGTCGCCGCTTCCCGGCGCGCCGCGCTATGACGGCGAGGCGGTCGAGGCGATCTATCAGCGCGGTCTGGACGATGCGAGATCCTATCTCGATGGCGGATGCGACGGCGTGATCGTCGAGAACCATGGCGACATCCCGTTTGCCAAACCTGACGATATCGGACCGGAGACAGCGGCCTATATGGCGGTTATTTCCGACCGTATCCGCCGCGAGTTCGGCAAGCCGATCGGCATCAATGTGCTCGCTAACGCCGCGATCCCTGCCCTTGCGATCGCCAGCGCCTCCGGCGCGGGCTTTATCCGCGTCAATCAATGGGCGAATGCCTATGTCGCCAATGAGGGTTTTGTCGAGGGGGAGTCCGGTCGCGCAGCACGCTACCGCGCCAGGCTGCGCGCCAACGGCATCCGCGTCTTCGCCGATGCTCATGTCAAGCACGGCGCGCACGCGATCGTTGCCGACCGCCCGGTGGAGGAACTGGTCAAGGATCTGGTCTTCTTCGACGCCGACGCCATCATTGCGACCGGTCAACGCACCGGGCACGCTGCGGATCTGAGCTATATCAGCATGATCAAAGAGGCCGCCGGCCTGCCGACGCTGGTCGGCAGCGGCGTGACGCCCGACAATGCCAACGATATCCTTGGCATCGTCGATGGGATCATCATCGCCAGTGCGCTGAAGCATGACGGCGTCTGGTGGAACCAGGTCGACCCTGCCCGAGTAAAGACCTTCATGGCCGGGCTGAGGCGATGACAAGCCATTGAGACACGCGTGAATCGAATCAATCGCTTCGCGCCCTTGGGCTTGGTTACGGAAGGGCTGACCTGCAGAGCCCATCCGGCTGCTCGAAGCTGCGGGGCTTCGAATGGAGGCGACGACCGGTTCGCCGCAAACGGCTGGAGGAATCAATCGAGAACCGTCGACGAAGACACGCGGACAACTCGCCCGGGCAAGCGGTTCGTCTGCGATGGCGCGACCGTCTGGCGCCGCTCGGCAACTTATGATTTCCAGGAGCCAGTCGCGCCCTGCCCGGCCGCCCACTTGGGACATTTCGGGTTCGCGGCTTGATCGCCGGCCTGAGATCGGCAACCGATATCGGCAATTATGCTGACTTATGGCCTAAAATGCCTTACATTGCAGGTGATTGAGAGACAATTGAGATCGGCAAGAATGCTTGAAACACCTACCCGCATTGAGCCGCTGTTTTTTGACGACGCGGTACCGACCGTCCTGGCCGATCTCGCGATCGAGACGCAAAAGGCGGCCGATGAACTCGGACGAGCCCTGCATCCGGAATCGGCTGCCGAACTGGCCGATCTCGTGCGCGTCATGAATTCTTATTATTCGAATTTGATCGAAGGTCACAAAACCCGACCTCGGGACATCGAGAGTGCATTGGCCGGAGCCGAGATTGACCCTGAACGCCGATCTCTCGCCTTGGAGGCCAAGGCGCATGTCGAAGTTCAGAGGATGATTGATGGCCTCGGTTTGCGTGGGGAGTTGCCGAGCCCGACTTCGATCGATTTCATCCGGCGGGTTCATCGCGTCTTCTACGACGAGATGCCGGAGGAATTCCGGTTCGTCGACAAACCCGACGGCACCAGGGCCGAGATCGTGCCTGGCGAGTTCCGGTCGTCTCCAGAGCATGATGTTGTTGTTGGCCGCCATCAGCCGCCATCGTCTGACAGGGTGTTGGCCTTTATGGAGCACTTCGAGAAACGGTACGCGATGACCGAAAAGCAGGCCAGCCTGCGCATCATCGCGATTGCGTCAGCTCATCACCGCCTCAACTATATCCACCCTTTTCCAGACGGCAACGGCCGCGTCAGTCGCCTGATGTCTCACGCTATGGCGCTCAAGGCCGGAATCGGCGGCAATGGCCTATGGTCGATATCTCGTGGACTCGCTCGTGGGCTGAAAGATCGCGGCGAATACAAGCGCATGATGGATTACGCAGACAGTCCCAGACAGGGCGACCGCGACGGCCGAGGAAATCTTTCGGAATCAGCACTCAAGGATTTCGTCGAATGGTTCCTGACAGTCGCGCTCGACCAGGTGCGGTTCTCGATCACCATGTTCGACCTCAGACGGCTTGAGGCCCGCTATCGCGCCTTGGTGAAGGATATCGTTGACGACAAACGGGCGCCTGATCTGGTGGCGGCGGTATTGCGGCACGGCAGGCTGCCGCGTGGCGAAGCCAATTTGGTGCTGAAGACATCCGAGCGCACGGCACGGAACACGTTGTCGGAACTCGTCGACCGCGGTTTCCTGAAATCTGATACTCCGAAGGCACCGGTCCGGATCGCTTTTCCTCTCGATTTCAGGGAACGGCTGTTTCCGAATCTCTTCACCGATGCCGAAGTCGATGTCCCAGAACCACCGTCACTGTCTTTCAGGTGAGTGGAATTTCAGGAACCAACCATTTCTATTAAAGGATGACAGTGATGGCCGTGACGAATCGAGGCCCTTGGGGTCGTAGGAAGAAAGGCGCGTACCGCGACGACCCGCAGGCCGCAGTCACCTTGTCGTTGATCCAGCCCATTCCGACCGGTACCAGTCGACGAATTTTTTCAGCCCGTCTTCTGTCGAAACGCTCGGCCTGAAGCCGAAATCGCGCTCCAGCGCAGTCATGTCGGCATAGGTCCGCTCGACATCGCTGCTTTGCATCGGCTCACTGTGGCGGATCGCTTTTACGCCGAGCAGTTTTTCCAGAGTGTCGATGAAATCGCCGAGCCGCACCGGCCGGTTGTTGCCGACATTGTAGAGCCTGCTCGGCGGAACTTCAGCCGATGGCGGCTTGTCGAGCACGGCAACGACAGCTCTCACCACATCCTCGACATAAGTGAAATCGCGCCACATCTCGCCATTGTTGAACACCCGGATCGGCTTGCCTTCGAGCATTGCCTTGGTGAATATCCAATAGGCCATGTCGGGCCGGCCCCAGGGACCGTAGACGGTGAAAAATCGCAAGCCGGTCTGCGGCACCCCGAAGAGATGTGCGTAGGTGTGGCTCATCAGTTCATCGGACTTCTTGGTGGCGGCGTAGAGCGAGACGGGCTTGTCGACCTGATCGGTCTCGCTGAACGGCACCTTGCGGTTGCCGCCATAGACCGAGCTCGACGAGGCATAGACCAGATGCTCGAATGCGGGCTGCGCGCGACAGAATTCGAGCACTTCGAGATGGCCGACGACATTGGAACGGACATAGAGCCTCGGATTGTCGAGTGAATAGCGCACACCCGCCTGAGCGGCGAGATGGACGATCCTGACTATGCCTTGCCCGGCCAAAGCGTCGGCAAGAGCGCCCTGTTCGGCGATGTCGATCTGGTGAAATGAAAAATCCTTGTAAGGCTGCAAGCGGGCGAGGCGCCCCTTTTTGAGCGCCAGGTCGTAATAGTCGTTCATGTTGTCGACGCCGACGACCGCTTCCCCCCTGCTCAGGAGATGATGGCAAACATGGCTGCCGATGAATCCTGCGGCTCCGGTGACAAGTACAGGCAACAAGGTTCTCCACGCATATGCTGGCACATGATCGCGAAATCGAGATCGATTTCGGAGAGGATCATGGCAACATCAAAACGCTCATCAGAATGAACGGAACCGACCCAGTCCAATTCGTGTTTTAGCCGAAAGCCCCAATAGGCGCTACCGACAAGCGTCGACGCGTCAGCTCGCCTCGCGCAGGGCCTCGGCCGCCTGCAGGTCCACCGACACGAGTTGGCTGACGCCCTGCTCGGCCATGGTCACCCCGAACAGCCGGTTCATGCGGGCCATGGTGATCGGGTTGTGCGTGATGATGACGAAGCGCGTCTCGGTGGTGGCCGCCATTTCGTCCATCAGATTGCAGAAACGCTCGACATTGTGATCGTCGAGCGGTGCGTCGACTTCGTCGAGGACGCAGATCGGCGCGGGATTGGTCAGGAACACGGCAAAAATCAGCGACATCGCCGTCAGCGCCTGCTCGCCGCCGGAAAGCAGCGTCATCGTCTGCGGCTTCTTGCCGGGTGGCCGCGCGAGGATTTCGAGACCGGCCTCGAGCGGATCGTCGGACTCGATCAGTTGCAGCTCCGCCGTGCCGCCGCCGAACAGATGCGAAAACAGCCGCTGGAAATGGCCATTGACCACGTCGAAGGCAGCCAGCAGCCGTTCGCGGCCTTCGCGGTTCAGGCTCTGGATCGCCTGCCGCAGCTTGCGGATGGCCTCGATGATGTCCTCGCGTTCTGAAACGATGGTCTCCAGCCGGTCGGACAGCTCCTTCTGCTCTTCCTCGGCGCGCAGATTGACGGCGCCGAGCCGCTCGCGCTCGATCTTCAGCCGGTCGAGCTGACGCTCGATCTCAGTCATCTCCGGCATCGGGCTGTCGGCCTCCAGGCCGGTGTGGCGGATGACCAGATGCGGCGGCGTGTTCAGCGTTTCCTGGATGCGCGCCTCGACCTCGAGCCGTCTTTCATCGGCAGCGGTCAGCCGCTCTTCGGCGCGGACGCGGGTTTCGCGCGCCTCGGCCAGCGACTGGATCGCTGATGTCGCGGCCTTGTCCAGTTCGGACTGCTTGTTTTCCGCTTCCTGCAACCGGTCGCCGGCGGCCTGGCGCAGGCTTTCGGCCTCGGCAAGCTGCGACAGCAAGGCGCGCCGCTTGGCGTCGATCTCGTCGGGTGCGTCGGCCAGCCTTTCGCGTTCGGCTTCGGCCTCGGCCTTGCGTTCGCCGAGTGCGGCGATCTGCGTCGAGGCGTTTTCGGCGCGCTCCAGCCAGTTGCCGCGCTCCGCGCCGATGGCGTCGAGTCGGCGCGTGCGCGCTTCCGCCTCCCGCCTCAAGCCTTCATGGACGGCGCGGGCATCGGCAAGGGTGGCGCGGTCGCGAGCGACGTTGGCGGCCGACTGATCGAGCTGCACCTGCAGATCACCGAGATCGGGAGCGCTTTGCAGCAGCATCTCGGCCTCGACGAAAGCCGCGGCCGTCTCTTCATGGCTGTCGACGATGCGCGCGCGCGCCTCGTCAAGTGCGGCGCGCCGGCTCGACAGCTCGCCGCCGGCCTTCTCGGCCTCGGCCAGCGCGTTGCGGGCGGCGTCCAGCCCATGCTGGGCATCACGCCCGGCCTGACGGGCGTTGCGCTCGGCCTCGCTCGCCTGGGCAAGCGCCTGCTCGGCATGGGCAAGGGCCTCTTCGGCCTGGCGCAGGATGCGGTTCGCGTGGACCGCCTCGGCGTCGAGCTCGGACAGCCGGTTTTTCTGCGCCAGTCGCTGCGCGGCGGCGGTCGGCGCGTCGGCGCTGGCGGTGAATCCGTCCCAACGCCAGAGCGCCCCTTCGCGGCTGACCAGCCGCTGCCCGGGAGCAAGCTGCGCCTGCAACCGTCTTCCCTCAGCAGTGTCGACGATGCCTATCTGCGCCAATCGGCGGGCGAGTTGCGCCGGCGCGCGGACGACGCTGGCAAGGCTCTTGATGCCTTCGGGCAGAGCGGCGTCGCCGGGCTGGACCTCGCTTTGGCCCCAATGCACCGGCGCGCTGCGGTCGAGCGGCACGTCGAGATCTTCGCCAAGGGCGGCGCCCAGCGCGGTCTCGTAGCCGCGCTCGACGCTGATCTGCTCCAGTACGGACGGGAAGAGGTCGCCGCTCGCGGCATTCACGATCTTGGCCAGCGTGCGGGCCTCGGTTTCGATTCGCGCCAGCTCGGCCTTTGCATCCTGAACCGGCGGGCGGGCGGCGCTCTCCGCCGCGCGCGCCTCGGCGACAGCCTGTTCGGCGGCAATCGCCGCGGCTTCGGTTTCCTCGAGCAGCGCCAGCGCCTGTTCAACCAGAAGTTGCTTCTCGGCGGGATCGGCCAGGCCGGCGACCCTGGAGGCGATATCGGACAATTCCCGGTCGACATCGGCGAGCTGGCGGGCGAAACGGTCGCGGCGCTCCGCGGTGTCGCGCAGCATTCGTTCAATCTGGTTGCGGGAAGCGGCGGCCTCCGCCCGTTCGGCGGTCAGCCCGGCGAGTTTGGCTTCACTGGCGGCAAGCGTCGACGCAGCCTGTTCGACCGCCGCGCGGGTGCTGGCCTCGCGGTCGGCGGCGCCGGCGTTCTCGGTGTTGAGCGCAGCTTCTTCGGCGGCGAGACGCTCAAGAATATCCGCATTGTCGCGGACCATCCGCTCCTCGCGGACGATGTCGCCGTCGAGCTGCTGGAGCCGGCGGTCGAGCTCCAGTTGGCGGGCGCGGATGCGGCCCGCTTCTTCATCGATCTGCGTCTTGGCGATCGACAGGCGCTGGAAGGCGGCGGCGGCGGCGGCTTCAGCATCGCGCAGCTCCGGCAACCGATGGGCGCCGATCCCTTGCTCCCTGGCGGCAGCCATCTGGGCAGCGGCGCGGTCGCCCACCAGTGCCGTGGCGATCGCCAGCGCCGAGCGCGCCTCGCCTTCCTGCGTCTTGGCCAGCGTCCAGCGCAGATGCAGCAGCGTCGCTTCAGCCTTGCGGATGTCGGCCGACAGGTTCTTGAAGCGCGAGGCCTGGCGGGCCTGGCGCTTCAGGCTTTCGATCTGGCTTTCCAGCTCGCCGACGACGTCGTCCAGCCGTTCCAGATTCTGTTCGGCCGCTTTCAGACGCAGTTCGGCCTCGTGGCGACGTGTGTGCAGGCCCGAAATGCCGGCCGCCTCTTCCAGCAGCGCGCGGCGAGCCTGCGGCTTTGCCTGGATCAGCTCGCCGATGCGGCCTTGTCCGACCATCGAGGGCGAGCGAGCGCCGGTCGACTGATCGGCGAAAAGCAGCTGCACGTCCTTGGCGCGGGCTTCCTTGCCGTTGATGCGGTAGAGCGAACCCGCCTCGCGCTCGATGCGGCGCGAAACCTGCAACTCGTCCGCGTCGTTGAAGGCCGAGGGCGCGCTACGGTCGCTGTTGTCGAGGAAAAGCGTGACTTCGGCGGTGTTGCGGGCCGGACGCGTTCCGGAACCGGAAAAGATGACGTCGTCCATGCCGGACGCGCGCATGTTCTTGTACGAGCTTTCGCCCATCACCCAGCGCAGTGCCTCGACAAGGTTCGACTTGCCGCAGCCGTTCGGCCCGACGATGCCGGTCAGGCCGCGTTCGATGACGAACTCGCCGGGTTCGACGAACGACTTGAAACCGAGCAGGCGAAGGCGCGAGAACTTCATTCGCGCCGCCCCATAGGCGGGTTCTGCAAAAGTGTTCCGCGGTGTTGCCAACAGAACCCGCGGCGCAACAAAAAGTCGCGCACGCCGAAGCGCAGCCGCTTCGGCGCTGCCGAAACGTCAAAGCAGAGGGTCGATAATGGCCGAGATTTCCTCAATCGACAGCGCCCCCTTGTAGGTCTTCCCGTTGATAAAGAAGGTCGGCGTCGAGTCGACCTTGAATTCATCGGCGCCGCGCTTCTGGACCGACCTCACATCGTCCAGAAGTTTCTGGTCCGTCAAGCAGGCCTCGAACGACTCCTGTGTAAAACCGGCCATCTTGGAGATTTGCAGCAGGGCGTCCTTGGTATTGGCGACACCTGCCCAGTTCGCCTGCTGCTTGAACAGAACGTCCACCATTGGGAAATAATTGTCCTTGGAGCAGCGCGCCAGCATGAAACCGGCCTCGGCGCTGGGATCGAAGGGGAACTCGCGCAGGATAAGGCGGGCCTTGCCGGTATCGATGTATTTCGTCTTCAGCGCCGGGAGGGTGGTTTCATGGAAATGCGCGCAGTGCGGGCAGGTCATCGAGGCATATTCGACGATGGCGACCTTCGCGTCGTCCTTGCCGAGCTGCATGTCGGGCAGTGCGCCGGGCTTCAGCAAGGCAGCCATGTCCACCGTGCCCTGGGCCTCAGGCGCCTTGGCCGCGGCCGGAGCGGCCGGCTTTGCCGGATCGGCCGGCTTCATCGCATCGGCGGGGGCCGCAGGCTTCACATCCTCCGCCACGGCTTTCTCGCCCGAGTCGCTGCAGGCGGCGAGCAGAGCCACCGCCGGAATGGCGGCCAGTGACGACAGGAGGTTTCTGCGGGACAAAAGACGGGGCATACGAATCACCTGACAATGGTTGGATTTTGCAATGCAAAGGCTAGAAAAGGCGAGAGTTGGCGCGAATTAAGGCATCGCCGTCCCCATTCCAATCGCCAAAACTTGGCTACGCGATCACGAAAGCGCGAGATTATGTTTTCTTTTGACCGAGAATGGTGGCGCCAAGCCGCTCCAGCGAGGCGCGCAGCCCATCATCCTCGATCATTCCGACAGTGCCTGACAGCTTCACCTTCTCGGCCGCGGTCAGCGGCCGGATGCTTGGTTTAAGCCGCCCTTTGTCAACCGTGACCGGCTTTTGCACGATTCTGATCCGGCCGATAGCGTTGAAGCCGAGGAAGGCGTTGACCCGGTTGATGATCTCGCCGGTCTCGTGCTGCAGATGGAGCGCCGCCATGCCTTCGCAGGCGATGACCAGCACCGCCGGCTCGAACGGATCATCTTCATGCATTCGGCGCGGCCACTGGATCTTTTCAGGGCGCGAACGGCTGGCAAGCCGCGGCCCGGCAATCTCCTCCCACGACTGGACGAGCCCGATCGACATGCCGGCCCGCTTGCGCAGCACCGGATCGAGGATCTGGGTTGCGAGATCACTCACCGGAACGGGATTGCCGAAGGGCCTTTTCCCTGCCATGTGCGTTCTCCAGTCACGACCTTCACCATGCATAGGTTAGGCCAGTCCTCGATCAATGGCACTGCACGACCAGACCCGCAAGACCGCATCCGGCGACAGCGGCGAGATCGCGTCCCGCCTGCTCGCCTGGTACGACGCGCATCATCGCGACTTGCCGTGGCGCATTGCGCCGCGCGAGTTGGCACGCGGCATACGGCCCGATCCCTACCGGGTCTGGCTTTCCGAAGTCATGCTGCAGCAGACCACGGTCGAAGCGGTAAAATCCTATTTCCGGGCCTTTGTCGAGAAATGGCCCGATATCGAGGCGTTGGCCGCTTCACCGACCGAAGATGTCATGAAGGCCTGGGCCGGACTCGGCTATTATTCCCGCGCGCGCAATCTCAAGGCCTGCGCCAATCTCGTCGCGCGGCAAGGCGGCAGGTTTCCGGATACGCAAGCTGGCTTGAGAGAGCTGCCCGGCATCGGCGCCTACACGGCGGCGGCGATCGCCGCGATCGCCTTCGACCAGCCCGCCGCGGTCGTCGACGGCAATGTCGAGCGGGTGGTTTCCCGGCTGTTTTCGATCGTCACGCCGCTGAGCGAGGCCAAGAGCGACATACGCACCTATGTCGAGCGCATGGTTCCAGCGACCAGACCCGGCGATTTCGCCCAGGCGATGATGGATCTCGGCGCGACGATCTGCACGCCGCGGCGGCCGCGCTGCGGGCTCTGCCCGCTGCGCGAGGATTGCAGCGCCATTATTTCCGGCGATGCCGAACGCTTCCCTGTCCGCCTGCCGAAGGGTGAGAAACCATTGCGGCGCGGGGCTGCTTTCGTTGCCGTACGCGGCGATGGCGCCATCCTTTTGCGCAAACGTGGGGATAAGGGCCTGCTCGGCGGCATGACCGAAGTGCCGACGACCGGCTGGACCGCGCGGATCGACGGCGGCACCACAGCGGCGGCGGCGCCCTTCCCCGGCAACTGGCGGCCAGCCGGGAAGATTGGCCATGTCTTCACCCATTTCGCGCTCGAACTCGAAATCTTCAAAACGATGACCGATGGCGCCGCCCCAGCGGGTCATTTCTGGTCGCTGGCCGACGAAATTTCCGGCGAAGCACTGCCCACCGTCATGAAAAAGGTAATCGAAGCAGCGATACCGGGCGCGACGAAGAAGCAGCGCGCACATTGAATCGCCCACATCGCCCCCCATTGAACTGCGTTGAACGAGGACAAGAATGACCGAAATCCGCCACATCGTTTTCGACATCGGCAGAGTGCTGATCCACTACGATCCGAACCTGCCGTTCAGCCGTATCATTCCGGATGCCGAGGAGAGAAAGTGGTTCTTCGACAATGTCTGCACGCATGACTGGAACATTGAGCAGGACCGCGGCCGCACCTGGGAAGAGGCCGAGGCGTTGCTGATCGCCGAATACCCGGACCACGCCGAAAACATCCGCAACTTCCGCCGCCTCTGGCACGAGATGGTTCCGCACGCTTACGATGACAGCGTCCAACTCATGGACAAGCTGATCGAGAGCGGCCACGACGTCACCATGCTGACCAATTTTGCCGCCGACACGCTTGCCGAAGCCCGGCAGCGTTTCGATTTTCTCAACCGTCCGCGCGGTGTGACCATTTCGGGCGAGATCGGCATGATCAAGCCGGATCGCGGCATTTACGACCATCACGCGACTGCTTTCGGCCTCGAGCCCGCGGCCACGCTGTTCATCGACGACAGCCAGAAGAATGTCGACGGCGCCAAGGCGGCCGGCTGGCAGTCGGTGCTGTTCACTGACGCAAAGACGCTCGCGGCGGACCTCGATCGCCTGGGGGTCAGAGTGTGATCACTGTGACGGGCCTGACCGCAGTCGCTGAGAAGCGCGGTCCACGGCGCTGCCATTGGATCCGTCTCGCGCGCTACTTGACGTGTGAGGCGTAGATGCGATCGAACTCACCCGTCGCCTTGGCAAGATGCAACCATTGGTCGACATAGGCCTTGAAGACAACGGCACCCTCAGGAAGCATATAACCCATTTCGCCATATTGGAGCGGCTTCTCGGGGTTGATCGCGCAAAGGCCGGGGTGAAGTTTCTCCTGCAACTCGGTTTCGACCGATTCGGCGATCATGATATCGGCTTTGCCGTCAAGGATTTGGCGGAAGATCGTGACGTTGTCCGGGTAGATCTCAATTTTAGCGTCACCGAGTTTTTCACGCACGAATTTCTCGTTGGTCCCGCCGGGATTAACAATCACAGTCACATCCGGCTTGTTGATGTCGGCAATCGATTGGAATTTCGCCTCGTCCTCGCAGCGCGCAATCGGTGCCTTGCCGTTGACGAGATAGGGCTCGCTGAAGAACACCTGCTTCTGGCGTTCCAGGGTCACCGAAATACCGCCCATCGCGATGTCGCACTTGCCGGTCGTAAAATCGGCAAGCAATTTTTTCCAGGTAGTCGCCACGAAGTCCGCCTCGACCCCTAGTGAACTTGCCAGAGATTTTGCGAGATCGATATCGATGCCCTGGTAGTTGTTCGCGGGCTTGTCATGAAAGGTGAAGGGCTTGTAGTCGCCGGTCGTACAGACGCGCAGCTTGCCGTTCTTGATAACCGCATCAAGCTGGTTTTCTGCGCCGGTGTTCTGCGCAATCGCCGGAGAGGCCAACAAACCCATGACGAGGGCCGCGACAAACGGCGAGGCAAGAGCTTTCATGGATCTGGTCTCCGATGGATAAGAGAATCGAGCATTCGAGAAACGGTGGGCAAAGGTCAATAACTCTTCCTGGGGAATCGCTCACCGTGATCCTCCGGCGGCGCCGAAAACCCGAACCGGCTACCCGCGCTAGTGGTACCCACCTGACCTAAGAGTCCGGCTCGGGATTCCTCTTGGCTGCACGCGAAGGAGCGGCATTTAGTTTGGGCCACTCAGTCTGTCACCGTCGTGAAAACTTCGAGTACCAATTCCATTCCCACGTACTGCCTGCATCAGCGGAGAACGCACGGCTGTAAATCGGGGTTTTCGGGTTGCGCTTATCCCAGTGGAATTTCACGATAACGTCCTTGCCGGCCACAACCTCACGGCCGAAGAATTCGCCTTCGTCGCCATTGAACGAGCCCACCTTTCCGTCGTCGAGTTTGCCCGCGTTGCTGTCGGCCCAATAGATCGTCCAGAGACGCGTCTTTGGATCGAACAATCGCACGGTGAGGCCCTCGAACGGTTTTCCTCCCAACTCCGTATGAAAAATGTCGAAGTTGCCCAAACCCACTAGGATTTGGCGGAACTCCTGGGTCGCGTCGAATTCCTCCCACTCGTTGCTGCCGGCCAGTGGTTCCTTCAACGTACGATTCCTGATGTTCCAGTTGCCCACCAAATAGTCGAAATCATTTTTGGACGACGTCTCGCTCGCCGTTATCGCGAGTTTCCCGTCCGATGAAAGAGAGAACGCACTCATCTACTTTCCTCTGGATTGACGTCGTGCCAGCACTCCCATCGCCGCGGACATGACGAATGTATGGGCGTTTTCTTCGATGACTGCGGCGCGCTTCGCATGTCCGATCGCGGCAACAATTGGATGGGAACCCAACCGCGCGTCGTGATGCACGCGCGCCGTCACCTCCATGTGGCAACGCGTAAGCCGAAGACCCGTTCCGGGCACGATTCGCTTCGGTTAGCTCCGCCACTCGGTCGCGAAGTCGCGTTGCTCCGCGGGGCATCACCATCCGCAGGACAGTCGATATGATTATCGGCACGTTCTGCATCCTGGGCGGACACGCGCTGTTGCATGATGACCGAGACTTCGACCCGATGGTTCGTTACCTCGGCCTGCGCGCCGCATGAGAACGATGTGCAACGAGACCTCTGTAGCGGTTATCGTCAGGCCCCTGCCCGCTCCATGCCGAGGCGGGCGATGCGGCGAAGCTCGTCGATCGGGGTCAGGCCGCCGCTGCGCTCATAGTGCCAGAAGGTCCAGCCGTTGCAGGCATCCAGCCCCTGCACTTCCGCGCCGATCTTGTGGATCGATCCGGCGCTGCCGCCGACCGCCACAGTGCCGTCGGCGCGCACCCTGGCCGCCCAGCGCTTCTTGGCGTCGTAGAGCGTGGCGCCCGGCAGCATCAGCCCGGTGTCGATGAGGCTGACGAAAGCAACGCGCGGCTCGGCGCGCTTGCCGGCAAGCACAGTAAGAGCAGCGCCGTCCAGCGGCCGGACTGCATCGATGCGCTCGTTGGCGGCGTCGATATAGGCCTGCTCGCGCTCGATGCCGACGAAATGGCGGCCGAGGCGCTTGGCCACGGCGCCGGTGGTGCCGGAGCCGAAGAAGGGATCGAGCACGATATCGCCGGGCTTCGTCGAGGCCATCATGATGCGGGCGAGCAGCGCTTCGGGCTTCTGCGTCGGGTGCAGCTTGTCGCCATTTTCGTTCTTGAGGCGCTCAGCGCCGGTGCAGATCGGAAACAGCCAGTCGGACCGCATCTGGATGTCGTCGTTCGACGCCTTCAGCGCTTCGTAGTTGAAGGTGTAACCCTTCCCCTTCTGATCGCGCGAGGCCCAGATCATCGTCTCATGGGCGTTCTGGAAGCGGCGGCCGCGGAAATTCGGCATCGGATTGGTCTTGCGCCAGACGACATCATTGAGGATCCAGTACCCCAGATCCTGCATCTTGGCGCCGACCCTGAAAATGTTGTGGTAGGAGCCAATGACCCAGATGGTGCCGTTGGGCTTCAACACGCGGCGCGCCGCCAGCAGCCAGGCCCGGGTGAAGGCGTCGTAGACCTCAAAACTTGCGAACTGGTCCCAGTCGTCGTCGACGGCATCGACCTTGGACTGGTCGGGCCGGTGCAGATCGCCGTCGAGCTGCAGATTGTAGGGCGGATCGGCAAAGATCACGTCGATGGATTTTTCGGGCAGCCGGTCGAGCGCGGCGACGCAATCGCCCTTCAGGATCGTATCGAGCCATTCGGATTGCTGGGGAGCATGGGAAAGCTCGTCGAGAAGACGCACGGCAGACATTGTTACACCCAAAGCACGCGTTACTGTTTACTCCCTGTTATGGTTACCGATCAGCGTAAATATTCGGTGAAGGCCTGGGGTGCGGACCCCGGGTAATTTGCGAAGATCGGCCTGTTGGTGTATGCCGCGCCGCCTGAACCGTCCCAGCCTCCTCCCTCCCGCTTTTCGGATCGCTATGCCCCAGCCAGACCTTGTCATCTTCGATTGCGACGGCGTGCTCGTCGATTCCGAGATCATCGCCGCGCGTATCGAAGCCGAGCTGTTGACGTCGGCCGGTTACGAGATTTCGGCTGAGGAGATTTCCGAAACCTATGCCGGGCTGACCTTCAAGGACATCATGATGCGGGTCGAGGAAAAATCCCGCGTCCCATTCCAGGCCTCGCTGATCGATCGCGCCGAAGACCTGGTCGACCGCCGCCTGCGCAGCGACGTGCGCGCCGTCGACGGGGTGCACGAGGCGGTCGCCGCGGTGACGGCGCCGCGCTGCATCTGCTCGAATTCGCGCACCGAGCGGATCGAATTCATGCTGGAGAAGGTGCATCTGCTGCCGTTTTTCAGCGGCCGGATTTTTTCCTCGCTGGAAACACCAAGCGGGAAGTCCAAGCCGGCGCCCGACGTGTTTCTCTTTGCCGCGGCAAAGCTCCAGGCCGATCCGGCGAACACTTTCGTCATCGAGGATTCCGTGCATGGCGTGACCGGCGCCAGGACAGCCGGCATGCGTGTGATCGGCTTCACCGGAGCGGCGCACAGCTATCCCGGGCATGCCGACGCGCTGACCGAGGCCGGCGCCGAAACGGTCATCCGCCGCTGGGCGGAACTGAAAAGCGTGATCTCCGCCCTGTCGGAGTGGTCGGCGGATGCGTGAAGCAGGCGTCCAAATGGACGCGCAGATCCAAAGCCGCGGCTATTCGGCCGCGGCAACCTTCTTGTCGGTCTTCTTCGGCGGGCCTTCGTCATAGCCGGCGAACACCTGATAGTCTCGCGCGGTGGGCTCGGGAACGACAACGTTCGAATCGGTGAAGACGAACTGGGTGGCACTCGAGGGATTGGTAACCTGGACCTGATGTTGGTGAAGCTGCGAGTAAAGGACCTCCTTGCCATGCATCACAGCGATACGGATCGGCATGGTGATGGTGCCAGGGCTGAACATCGGTCCCGGGACGACCTTGCCGGCGACGGCGATCTTCATCGTCAGCGAGCCGTTGGCGCGGATGCAGTCGCGGGTCACATCGGTGATCGAGGCCTGATAGACGATCTTGGCGGAATCATCCTGCTGGCCGCTGCTCGCGTCAAGCGCGGCAGCTTCTGCATCCAGGGTGGCGGCTTTTTTCTTGGGCTTTTGACTGCCCTTGGCATAGGTGTTGAAGAAGGCGGTGCCGTCGCGCAGCGTCACTTTCGGACAATAGGCCAGCAATTGGCTGGCGAGAACCTTGGGGTCCGGCGGTGGTGGCGGTGTCGTGTCCTTCTTTCCGAAGCCCAGCATGCTGCTGCCGCCTGATTGGCAGCCGGCGGCGGTAAGCATAAAGCCGGCGAGCGCCAGACCCGCGACAAAACGACCGTTAAATGTATGAAACGCCATGAACTGCACTTCCCTCTCGCAAAGCGGGTGACGTATATCAACCGCGCGGCAAAAATGCGACTGAGCAAGTACGGAAATTAACCACTTTGCCGCGGACACTACCGCCCGGCAGCAATGGAACATGACGATGCGCTATGTGAGTACCCGCGGGGAAGCGCCCGTGCTTGGATTTTTCGACGCTGTGCTGGCGGGTTTGGCGCGCGATGGCGGACTTTATGTCCCTGAAACCTGGCCGCAGTTTTCGGCAGCTGAGATCCGCGCGATGCGCGGCCTTGCCTATCCCGACCTCGCCATCCGCGTGCTGTCGCCGTTTCTCGGCGGCGAGATCGCGATGCCGGTGTTCGAACGCCTGGTGCGCGAAGCCTATGCGACGTTCCGTCACGAGGCGGTCTGCCCGCTGGTGCAGACCGGCTCGAACATGTTCGTTCTGGAACTCTTCCATGGCCCGACGCTTGCCTTCAAGGACGTCGCCATGCAGCTTCTCGCCCGGCTGATGGACCATGTGCTTGCCGAACGCGGCCAGCGCGCCAGCATTGTCGGCGCCACCTCCGGCGATACCGGCGGGGCCGCCATCGATGCCTTCGCCGGGCGCAACCGCACCGACATCTTCGTTCTTTTCCCGCACGGCCGGGTCTCGCCGGTGCAGCAGCGGCAGATGACGACGTCCATCGCCGCAAATGTCCATGCACTGGCGGTCGACGGCAATTTCGACGATTGTCAGGGCCTGGTGAAGGACATGTTCAACGATCACGGTTTTCGCGACCGAGTATCGCTGTCCGGCGTCAATTCGATCAACTGGGCCCGCATCATGGCCCAGATCGTCTATTACTTCTCATCGGCGCTGTCGCTCGGCGCGCCCGACCGGCCGATTTCGTTCACCGTGCCGACCGGCAATTTCGGCGACATCTTCGCCGGCTACGCCGCCAAGAAGATGGGGCTGCCGATCGAGCGGCTGATCATCGCAACCAACGACAACGACATTCTGGCGCGCACGCTGTCGAGCGGCGAGTACCGCACGAAAGGCGTCTTTTCGACCACGTCGCCGTCGATGGACATCCAGGTCTCTTCGAATTTCGAGCGCTTGCTGTTCGAGGCGGCCGGCCGCGACGCCTCGACCGTGCGGCGCTACATGAGCGGCCTCAAGCAGTCCGGCGCCTTCACCATCGAAGCGGGCGAGATCGCCAGGATCCGCTCCGAATTCGACGCCGGCCGCTCGACCATGGACGAAGTCGCCGCCACGATCCGCTCGACGCTCGCAGCCAGCAACTATCTGCTCGACCCGCACACGGCCGCGGCCATGCACGTTGCGGTTGCAAGAGCCACCAATGCCGTGCCGATGGTGGTGCTGGGCACCGCCCATCCGGCAAAGTTCCCGGCCGCCGTCGAAGCGTCCAGCGGCGTGTCGCCTGCCCTGCCCGCATGGCTAGGCGGGTTGATGACTTCAGAGGAAAAATACACGGTACTTCCATCCGACCTGAAAATGGTGGAAGATTATGTTAGCCGCCACACGCGGGCGGCAAATTAGGGAGTATCAGCTATATGGGTGTTGAGGTAAGCCGTCTGTCGAACGGCCTGACAGTCGCCACCGAAACCCTTCCAAGCCTCGAATCCGTCGCTCTTGGCGCCTGGATCAAATCAGGCGCCCGCAATGAGCGTAGCGAAGAGCACGGGATGGCCCACCTGCTTGAACACATGGCGTTCAAGGGAACCAGAAGGCGCAGCGCCTTCGAGATCGCCTCCGAAATTGAGGATGTCGGCGGCGAGATCAATGCCGCCACCAGTGTCGAGACCACCTCCTATTATGCCAGGGTGCTGAGCGACGACGTGCCCCTGGCCGTCGATATCCTGTCCGACATCCTGCAGGAATCCGAGTTCGACCCCCAGGAGCTGGAGCGCGAGCAGCATGTGATCCTGCAGGAGATCGGCGCCGCACACGATACACCCGACGACGTCGTCTTCGACCACTTCACCGAGACGGCCTTCCGCCACCAGACGATCGGCCGCTCCATCCTCGGCACGCCGGAAACCGTCAAATCCTTCACCTCGAAGCAATTGCACAAATTCATCGAACGGCAATATGGCGCCGAGCGCATGGTGGTCGTTGCCGCCGGCGACATCAAGCACGACAACTTCGTGCGCGAGGTCGAGAAGCATCTCGGCGGTTTCCGCAGCAAGTCCGACAACACCATGCCGCAATATGCGCAATATGTCGGCGGCGATTTCCGCGAGGACCGCGACCTGATGGACGCGCAGATCGTGCTGGGGTTCGAGGGCCGCGCCTATCATGTACGCGACTTCTACGCCTCGCAGGTCCTGTCGATGATCCTTGGCGGCGGGATGTCGTCGCGTCTTTTCCAGGAGGTCCGCGAAAAGCGCGGGCTGTGCTATTCGGTCTATGCCTTCCACTGGGGTTTTTCCGATACCGGCATATTCGGCGTCCATGCCGCGACCGGGCAGAGCGATATCGCCGAATTGGTGCCGGTGGTCATCGGCGAGTTGCAGAAGGTCGGCGAGACCATCCTGCAGGAGGAACTCGACCGGGCACGCGCCCAGTACCGTGCAGGCCTGATCATGTCTGCCGAAAGCCCAGCCAGCCGCGCCTCGCAGATCGCCCGGCAAATGCTTCTGTTCGGCCGGCCGATCGCCAAGGAAGAGCTGATGGAACGGCTGTCGGCGTTGACGGTCGAGCGGTTGACGGACCTGTCGTCACGGCTGTTTTCGACCAAGCCGACGCTGACTGCCGTCGGACCGGTGGGCACGCTCGCTCCCTATGAGGCGGTCCTCGAGTCGCTTTCGGGCACGCAGACCACGGCCCGAAAGCTCGCCGGCTAAGTCCATCAAAGCGTCATGTTCGCGCTCCCTTTCTTTCGCCGTGACCTGCCGGCACTGAAGGGTGACCGGGTCACGCTGCGCGTGCCGCTGACCAACGACTATCGTGAATGGTCGGTGCTGCGCGGGGAAAGCCGCGCCTTCCTGGAGCCGTGGGAGCCGCGCTGGAACCCCGACGAGCTCGACCGCACGGCCTGGCGGCATCGCCTCAGCCGCTATCGCGAAGACTATGCGCAGGGAACGGCCATAGCCTTCTTCATCTTCGACAAAAGCAACGCCAAGCTTGTCGGTGGAATCACCCTCGGCAATATCCGCCACGGCGTCGCGCAAAGCGGCCATATCGGCTACTGGATCGGCGAGCGCTACAGCGGCCGTGGCCTGATGACCGACGCGGTCAAGGTGGTGACGCGCTTCGCCTTCGATACGCTGAGGTTGCACCGGATCGAAGCTGCCTGTATTCCCGACAACGCCCGGTCGATCCGCGTGCTTGAAAAAGCCGGATTCCGGCGCGAAGGACTTCTCCGATCCTATCTCAGGATCAACGGCATCTGGCAGGACCACTACCTCTACGCCCGGATCGAGGACGATCCGCCGGGCGCGGAAACGAAGGACTGATTTTGACGAATTTCCTGCGAATCGGGTCGTTGTTCGCCTTTGTGCTGACGGCAATCGTCGTGCTCTGCGCGGCGTCCTCGGCCTTCGCCGTCGAACCGATCAAGATTGCCCGCGACGATGTGGCGCTCGACCTTTCGGGCGCCGTCGAAATATACCGCAACCAGGGCGAGAATTTTCAGGTGTCGACGGCTCCGGGACCGGACGGCATCGTGCGGCGCATCGAGGTCGAGGCCAATGATGCGCGCTCGACCGGCGACTGGGCGGTGTTCGCGCTTGCCAACACCACCGACCAGCAGCTCGACAGGCTGATCGTCGCACCGCATTTCCGGCTGGTGAATTCCGGTATCTTCTGGCCGGATCTCGGCTCGACCCGCATTGCCGCGATCACGCCCAGCGAGGGCTTCGCGCTCGACCGCCAGAGCAGCCCCGACGCTGATGTGTTCCGGGTGACGCTGAACCCCGGAACGGTGATCACCTTCATTGCCGAACTGGCGTCGCCCAAACTGCCGCAGGTCTATCTTTGGGAGCCGGAATCCTACAAGGATTCGGTCAATTCCTACACGCTGTTTCGCGGCATCGTCATCGGCATCGCAGGCCTCCTGGCGCTGTTCCTGACCATCCTTTTCGTCGTCAAGGGGACCTCGATGTTCCCGGCAACTGCAGCACTCGCCTGGGCGGTGCTCGCCTATATCTGCATCGATTTCGGCTTTCTCAACAAGGTCCTGGAAATATCGCCCGGCAACGAGCAGATGTGGCGGGCCGGAACGGAGGTGGCGCTTGCGGCGACCTTCGTGGTGTTCCTGTTCGCCTATCTCAACCTTAACCGATGGCACGGCCATTTCAGCTACGGCGCTCTGGTCTGGATTCTGGGGCTGCTGCTGATCGCCGGCGTCGCAATCGTCGACCCGGCGGTCGCCGCCGGCATCGCCAGGCTGTCCTTCGCCGCCACCGCGCTGACCGGCCTCGGCCTGATCATCTTCCTCGGCATACGCGGCTACGACCGTGCCATCATGCTGGTGCCCAGTTGGGTCATGGTCCTGTTGTGGCTATGCGGGTCGTGGATGGCGATCACCGGCATGCTCGACAACGACATCGCCCAGCCGGCACTGGGCGGCGGGCTGATCCTCATCATCCTGCTCATCGGCTTCACCGTCATGCAGCACGCCTTTGCCGGCGGTGCGCTGCATCAGGGCCTGTTCTCCGATCTCGAACGGCAGGCGCTGGCCGTGGCCGGATCGGGCGACACGGTGTGGGACTGGGACGTGATGCGCGACCGCGTCGTCACCAGGCCGGATGTCAGCATCCAGCTTGGCCTTGCGCCCGACAGCCTGGGCGGCGCTGCCCGCAACTGGCTGCCGGTACTCCATGCCGACGACCGCGACACCTTCCGTACGACGCTCGACGTGGTGCTCGAACACCGGCGCGGCCGGGTGTCGCAGAATTTCCGCCTGCGCGGCGCCGACGGGCACTATCACTGGTTTTCGCTGCGCGCCCGGCCGGTGATCGGATCGGACGGCGAGGTCATCCGCTGCGTCGGCACCATGGTCGACGTGACGGAGCAGAAGAAGTCCGAGGAGAGACTGTTGCACGATGCCGTGCACGACAATCTGACCGGCCTGCCGAACCGGGAATTGCTTATGAACCGGCTGGAGGCGATCATCTCGATCGCGCGCACGGAAGAGAAGGTCCGTCCCACCGTCTTCGTCATCGACATCGACCGCTTCAAGCAGGTCAATGACGGGCTCGGCATCTCTGCCGGAGATACCATCCTGCTCACTGTTGCGCGCCGGCTGCACCGGCTGCTCAAGCCGAAGGATTCTCTGTCGCGCTTTGCCGGCGACCAGTTCGCGCTGATGCTGCTTTCCGAGCAGGACCCGGCCCGCATCGCAGCTGTTGCCGATGCCATCAAGCATGCGATCAACAATCCGATTACCTTTGCCAAGCGCGAGATCGTGCTGACCGCCTCGATCGGTCTGGTCACCTGGACCTCGGCGCAGAGTTCGGCCGAGGACATGGTCAAGGACGCCGAGCTTGCCATGCACCAGGCCAAGCGTTTTGGCGGCGACAGGATCGAACCGTTCCGACCCGCCTTCCGCACCGTCGGCACCGACCGGCTGCAGTTCGAGTCCGACCTGCGCCGCGCCATCGAACGGCGCGAATTCACACTCGCCTACCAGCCCATCGTGCGGCTGGAAGACGGCAGCGTTGCCGGCTTCGAGGCGCTTTTGCGCTGGGATCATCCGCGTCGCGGCATGATCCCGCCAGGCGATTTCATCCCGGTCGCCGAGAGCTGCGGCCTGATCGTGCAGCTTGGCTTGTTCGCCATGCAGCAGGCCGCCGAAGATCTGGCGGGATGGCAAAAGCAGATCGGCGACGCGCCGCTGTCGGTTTCGGTCAACCTGTCCAGCCGACAGCTCATCCGCCGCGATCTGGTCAGCGACGTCCGCTCGGTGATCGCGCGGGCCAATCTGAAGCCGCGCTGTTTCCGCCTCGAGCTCACCGAATCGCTGGTGATGGACAATCCCGAGCAGACGGCCCACGTGCTGAACAAGCTGAAGAAGCTTGGCATCGGCCTGTCGCTGGACGATTTCGGCACCGGCTACTCATCGCTGGCCTATCTGACGCGCTTTCCCTTCGACACGATCAAAATCGACAAAAGCTTTGTCGACGACACCACACCGAAGCGCGCGGTGCTGCTCAAATCGATGGTCAACATGGCGCATGAACTCGGCCTTTCGGTCGTGGCCGAGGGCATTTCGGACGAAAGCGATGCGCTCGAGCTGCGCCAGATGGGCTGCGAATATGTGCAGAGCTTCATGTTCGGGGCGCCGATGCCCGGCGATCAGGTGCTGAGGACGCTGAAGGAACAGTATCCGCTGACCCGGGCTTGATCTAATGCAGGTCGTTGTTCCAAAACCGCTGCCCATTTTGGGCGCCATGCACTGGGGGTGAGAGCCTAGTACCCGCTTGGAATGGCAGAGTACGACTTCTTTGCCGTTCTTTCTGCCAGCCTTTACTACAGTCCGTGACCCTACCCGGACGTAGACCAAGCCATATTGGATGTCGAATTGAGCGAGCTGATGAATGTCTCGCTTGCCTCGTGAGCGATATCAGTATGAGATCGGCCACTTCGCAAGGGTAACCATGACCACCATCCTCGGCGCCAGCTTCCAATCCGCCCTCGCCCGTCTCAGCAATGACGAGCAGAAGCAGGCCCGCCTGACAGCTTACGAGCTTCTGACCGAGCCTGATCGTCCGGGCCTCCAGTTCCACCGCATCGACAAGTCGCGTGATCCGCATTTCTGGTCGGTGCGGGTCAGTCGCGACATTAGGATTATCGTCCACAAGACCGGCAACAGCCTGATGCTCGTGCATGCCGGCCACCATGACGACGCTTACAAATGGGCCGAGCGGCGCGTGATCGATGAGCATCCCACGACGGGCGCGATCCAGATCCGGGAGGTGCGCGAGCTTGTTTCAGACGTTGTCGTTCCATCCTCCGAGAAGGAGGCGGCATTGCCTTTGGAAGCGCCCGCAACGGCGCCGGTTCAATTGCTGTTCGATCGTTTGAGCGACGACGAGCTTCTCTCGATCGGCGTGCCGTCCGATTGGCTGTCCGATGTCCGCGAGGCTGACGAGGACCACTTCTATGCCTTATCGTCGCATCTGCCGCAGGAGGCGGCGGAAGGTCTGCTGAACTACGCTGCTTCAGGAGTGCTGACGCCCGCTTCGCCGCCCGTCACCGATCCGCTGGAACATCCGGACACGCTGCGCCGCTTCCGAGTGCTCGACGGTTTGGAAGAGCTCAAGACGGCACTGGATGCGCCTTTCGAGCAATGGGCCGTGTTTCTGCATCCAAGCCAGCGCGGCGTCGTCGAGCGCAACTATTCCGGGCCGGCGCGGGTGGCGGGCTCGGCCGGCACCGGCAAGACGGTGGTCGCGCTGCACCGAGTCTTTCGCATTCTTCGTGAGAATCCGAAGGCCAAAGTTCTGCTTACCACCTTTTCCGATACGCTGGCTCGCAACCTTTCGGCCAAGCTTAGATTGCTCTGTGGCGAAGATTCGCCGTTGCCGCAACGGGCCACCATTAGCTCGCTCGACACCGTCGCCAGGGATTTGCTGTCACTGGCCACCGGGCGGGAACCTCGTCTCGCGAGCGCGGACGTGATTCGGTCCATGCTGGCGAAAGCGGCGGACGAAGCCGACGTCTACGAAGTTACCCCCCAGTTCCTCAATTCGGAATGGACGCATGTCATCGATGCCTGGCAGATTCCGAATGCGGACGCCTATGCGTCCATACCCGCATGGGGCGCAAGAACCGGCTCGGGCCAAAACAGCGCGAACGGCTTTGGGGAGTGTTCGGCCCCATGCGGCGGCGGCTCGCTGCCAGCGGGTTGATGACGACGGCCGGCGTGTTCGCGGCGGCAACAGAGCATTTCGGCGCTCAACAGAACAAGCCTTTCAGCCACATCGTCGTGGACGAGGCACAGGATCTCGGTGTTGCCGAGCTGCGATTTCTCGTGGCAATAGCGCCGGCCACGTCCGACGCGCTTTTCTTTGCCGGCGATCTCGGCCAGCGCATCTTCCAGCAACCCTTTTCATGGAAGGGCCTCGGCGTCGACGTGCGCGGGCGCTCCGCCACGCTCAAGGTGAACTACCGCACCTCGCATCAGATTCGACGTGCCGCCGATCGGTTGCTTCCCGCCAAAGTCCGCGATGTCGACGGAAACGAAGATAGGCGGTCCGGGACGATCTCGGTGTTCGACGGGCCAGAGCCGATCAAATTGATCGAGAATGACGAGGCTGCAGAAATCGAGGCTGTCGGGAACTATTTGAAGGCGGCACTTTCGGAAGGTTTCAAGCCCAGTGAGATAGGGCTCTTTGTTCGCTCTGAGGATCAACTCGGTAGGGCCAGATCAGCCGCAGGTGTTGCGGCACTTCCTATGCGCACCTTCATTGATCACCGCGATGAAGATGCTGCAAGCGCATTGGTCGGGATAATGCAGCTGGCAAAGGGACTGGAGTTTCGTCTCGTGGTGTTGATGGCATGCGACGAAACCGTTCTTCCTCTCAAAGAGCGTGTGGCGGACGTGGCTGACGATTTCGAGCTAGATGAGGTCATCACCACGGAACGGCAGTTGTTCTACGTGGCTGCGACCCGAGCACGAGACCGATTGGTCATTTCGGCTGTCGCGCCCGGATCGGAGTTTATCGAGGATTTTGTGGGACTGGTCAGTTAACGACAGTGGCCGAGAACAGGTCATCGATATCGGCGTCCCATACGGGCGGCACCAACATATCGCGCGACAGAGCGCGCTTCCGCTCCAGCAACGCGTTGAGTTTGACATCGAAAGAGCTGTCACCGAACACGGGATGCCGTGCAATCGGCAGGTGTACTGTCACGGCTTTGTCTTGGCCAATGCGGAAAGCCCGATCGTTGCACTGGTCTTCCACCGCTGGATTCCACCACCTGCTTAGATGGATGACATGATTGGCCGCGGTAATCGTCAACCCGATTCCGGCAGCCTTGGGTGATAACACGAGCAGGCCGAAGCCTGGCTTTGAAGCTTGGAATCGGTCCACAACGGCCTGACGCTTGTCGCCGTCGAGACTTCCATTGATGATCGAAGGTATTGACGGCAAGTTGAATTCTTCGGCCACGACGGCCGCAAACGTTGCCTGCACGGCACGATCTTCGATGAAGACCAGCGCCTTCTCGTTGTTCGCTTGAATTCGCCGCAGGATTTCCATGGTCTTTGTCACACGCGCCGATGCTTCGATCCATTCCCGTCGCGCAGCAGGATCAGTGATATCAATGTCGCCGCCGCCGTTGGGATGCAGCGATATGCCCCGCATATCGTGGATGGTCTTCAACATGTCATTCTTACTGCCGCGTTGTTGTTGCGCCGCTCGGACGACCGCTTCATATGCCTCGGCTTGCGGTCGGGGCATTTCGGAAGGCTGATGATCAAAGGCTCTGTTGGGAAGGCCCGGCAGATGGTCGGCCTTCATTCGACGAAGCATTACCGGAGGTCGCTTTCCCACCCATTGATCCAGCCTCTGCTTTAAGTCTTTGAGAGCGTCGGCATCTTCACCACCATATGTCTTCGAGAAAGCCTTCAGGCCACCTAAGTAGCCAGGAGATACACGATCCATGATACACCAGAGGTCTTCTATACGGTTCTCAATCGGCGTACCCGTGAGCCCGATAACGAAATTGGCGTTCAGCGTTTTGGCGGAATGGGTGTTGATCGTATCGGGCGCCTTGATCTTCTGCATCTCGTCGAAGATGACGATCGAATAGGGTATGCGTGCGAATGCCCGATGGTACGTCGCGAGGGTCTCGTAGGTTGTGAGTATCCAATCCGCTGATCGCAAAGCGTGGGCGTCGAGTGCATCCTCAGGCGTCCATTCTCGCCCCACTGGTATCTTCAGGGATTTCAGGCGTGAGCCAAATGCCTCAAGGCAATCGCCAAGAGCATCGCCGATCAGATGCGTGTCGGCTTCCTTCCTCCAGTTGCGAAGAAGAGCAGTTGGAGCGACGATCAGGATCGGACCGGCGATGTCCCGCACCGACCCCGCGATTGCCGCGCGGTTTGCCCTGAACCAGGTCAGGAATGCAAGCGCCTGCAGCGTTTTTCCGAGACCCATATCGTCGGCGAGCAAGACCCCGGGAAAACCTTCAGCCCACGCCTTGACGAGCCATTGAAAGCCGCGCTGTTGATGCTCTTTCGGCTTGGTGGAGACCACGTCGGATGGAAAAACAAGCGGCAGTTCCATCCGGCGCTGCTGAGTGCGGGCGTCCTTCGCCTCTTCGATGTGATCGTCAATCAGCAGCACCTGATGGTCGTCTTCGGGCCTTTCCCGAGGACGATCGGCCGGCTCGGCTGGCGCACTATCTTCATCGAATTGCCCGCGCAAGCCGTCGAGCGCCGCTTCCACCTCGAGCCTGGGATAGTCCACGCCCCTAAAAGAAACCAGCGAAGCGTCGCCTTCCGAAGCTCGTTCGGCCGCCAGCGCAAGATCGTCAATTCCCTGCTCGTCCACCTCCACAGACGCCTGGCCAATGCGGATCACGAATCCCTCCGGCAGCCATCCGCTGCTTTTTCGCGTCAGCCACGTCAGCTTGGGCTTCTCCCACAGCCCCAAGCCTCGGACCCGCTCCGAATACTGATGGGTTTCGACAAAAATAGTGCCGGCCATCTCCCCAAGTTCTTGGAGTGCACTGCAGAGGTAGGTCCGTGGGTTCTTCAGAAAATCACGGCGCTCCGCTTCGTGGGCGGTCCTCATACGCTTAACGACGTCAAGTGCTTCCCGAAGATCGGGCTCCAAGACGAGATACGTGTTGCGACCAAGAGGATAAGCCGGCCTGGTCGGCAGGTTGTCGGCGCGAAACGCCTTTGCGAACGCCAGATGGTCCTGCTGCTTGAGGAGTGCATCTTTCTCACTATCGCGCAGGTCCGCGTCAATATCCTCTGACTCAGGAGTGTCGTCCAGCAGGCTTCGACGCTTGCTCACGCCCATCAGGATTGGGTCGAAAGTCGGGCCCCCGACAGCCTCGCGTACATCGAGGCCGAACGCGCCCGCCTGATGAATGCGCAGGCTCGTTAGCAGCCGGTCGGCCCGCACCCTTCCATCTGTCAAGTTTCCCAGCAGTTCCTGCACGGGGTGCCAATGCGGAATGCGGTCGATCCGCCCAATGGTCTTGTTGTAGGCCTCGATCGCCCTTAGGAGATTATAGCTTGACCCAGTCAGACGCCCGCGGCCGTTGGCGGTCTCTATTATAAGGCCCTTAATCCTCGGGTTGAGCCGCCGGGATAGAGGATCCTCCCAGAGGACCCTAATAAGACCATCGGGCGACTCCGCTCTGCCAGACAATTCGAGGCGGATCACAACGCCGGCGACTTCGGGTAGCCCCGCGCGCATCAGCACAGCGCCCGGCAATGCCAGCAAATCTTCGTTGGGTATCGTTAGTGTGATTCCATCCGTCGCCGCCAACTCTGTATCGATCAGAGCAACCAATCGCCGGACCGTGGCTTGCAGCTCCTGTGGTGCTTCGCCCCAATGATCGACCGGGACGAGTCGTTTACCCAAAAGGCGTGTCTCTGCGAGCGTTATCCTGCTTTCGGCAGGGCCGGACTCGCAAACGAATGCGAAGGACATCTATCTTAGCCTGTAAACGGCTTCGGGAATGCGCATTCCAGTGATCGAACCTAACCTTCCAGCGATCTTTTGCTGCCAGGAGTGGTTCTCGGAGCCCCCATGCCCCCAACTAAGCTCCTTCGCAGTCTCATGGTGGCCCGGACCGGTGAAAATCTGGACGTCGTTTGAACCGTACTGGCGTTCATAAAGCTTGGGTGCGCCGCGTTGCCCCGCCGAAGTCCATACGTGGCATTTGCCGTTATGGTTCCAATCCGCGACGAGGCAATCACCCACGCGAAAGAGAAGAACGGCATGATCGCTATGGACGTTCTTTCCATCCGTATGAAGCGAAGCGAATTCTGCATTCTTGAAGGCATTGTGGGCTACTCGATTGCCTTTCGGCCCAAATGCAACCCAAGCCGCAACTGAGAACCCGTTGCGACGATAAAATTCGTATACGCCTTCCCAGAAAGCTCTGCGATATTTCCACATCCGCTTGGCATCCCGATCGATTGTGGTGTCATCGACCACATCCAAGAATTGCCGCAGCGACTGTCGGGTCAGCCAGCCTGTTACTATTGCCTTGTGCGGTAATCCGACCCAGTTGCCCTGTGCGAGCCGAGGATCACCGAAGGCTTTCACGATTACGCGAATATACTCGTCCTGAGTCGACTCATCTGGAGACCAGTCCGCGAATGGTCGCAATAGAGCGTCGACGATCTGGTATCTCTGGCCCTCGAAAAGTGGAAGCCCATCGGCCTTAAGCGCGAATCGCTTGACCTTTTCGAGCCTGACCAGATGGCTTCGTTCGGCGCCTTCGGCCAGCTCGATCAAGAGGGCATTAACCACAGCTTTAGTGAAATCGCCTCCCGCGTTCATCGCGCCAAGGCCGGCGTCGCTCAGGATTTCGGCCGGAGAGCGATTGCTGGCGTGGACCTCCAGTGCCAGCAGCCGTGGACCCTCTGAGAGATCGAAAATGGAATAGGCACTGTGGAGAAATCCCCAAACGCCCTTCCATTTCAGCGCCAGTCGGGAGAGCACCGCGGCTACTGCACCGCGCCCAGCCTGCTGCTCGCCGTAGGCGGACATGAAGGCGGTGGCCAAGGTCCGGAATGGCCGTGCGCTCGTGGCATCAGAGGTGATGCGAAGCAGTCGCTCCAGAAGTCCGGCATCCTCGGCGAGCGCCGGCTGCGTTTTCCAGAGGCACCAAGGCGCCTCTCGCAGCTGTTTTCGCGACAGTTCCTCACCGGACGCGAGCCGAATAGCGATTTCTCGCGCCATGGTGTTCAGGTCAACGGCGCTTGGTGTGCGTATGGTCTCCGGCAATGCCTGGAGCATTTGAAATACTTTGGCTGTCGTTGGGACTTCAGGCAGCCGGGCAAGCGGCAGATTCCCAACCGCCTCTGCCGCCAGGCATGCGAGCTTGAAGTTAGTGGACACCGACGTCGTCCAGGGACTTTTGCAGGAACTGAAGCTGGTCCTGCATGGTGTCGGTCAGTTCAAGCACGTCACGTAGCCGGTCAAGATTGTTGGCGTCCATGACGAAACGAAGGTCGATTCTGCGCTGCCTCCCGTCCTCGTTGCTGAATTCCCTTATTGGCCGCGTCGAGGAATAGCCAGCCACCGACAGCACTTCCGTACCCGCAAGGTTCATAAGCGTTCTAAGCTGGGGCTCCGCCTCTGTAAGACCTCGAAACGTATTCACGGCCCTTTCCGTCGACAGGGGCCAGTTGTTTGGGTCGCCACCTGTACTGTCCGTATGTCCTTCTACAAACACCGTCTCAAGATGCGCCGGCAGTTCTGTACCGATTCTGGTATACTTCGGCAGCACCTCGGCAAGGACTTTGGCCAAAATTACAACGCGTTCCGATGCCGTCGCGTCCAATGCCGCGCTGCTGCGCGGAAAGTTGATCGCGTTATTACCCAACCTGACGACGCCGCTCACTGGATCAATGGTGACGATCAGCCCTTGCGCCCTCAGCTTGCTCTGGATTTCTTCCAACAAGGCGGCCCGCACACGGTCGGTGGCACTGATCGAATCGATCTCAGAGCGCACGTCCTTCTGGATTTCTTCGAGCTTTGCAGTCACCGATCGAGCAGCGGCGGCGGCGGCCTCCAACTTCCTGATATGATCTTCTGATGTCTCCGTCTGCTGCCTGAAATTGAGTGCAAACACCATCAGCAGGATTATGAAGATAAAGAGGATCCCGACCATCATATCGGTCATCGAGATGAAATAGTTCTCGTCCTCCTCGGCATGAGCTTCCGCCTGATGAAAACTCAAGTCACTCATAGGCTCTCACCTGTCACTCGGCGGCCATCGGGCGCACATTGGCCACAAGCTTTTCGACGCTGTCGCTTAGGTCCGTTGTGCTCTCGCTGATGTCGGATACGAATTTCCCCAATCGCGAAACCGCATCGCCCAGGTTCTTGTCGGTCTCGCGCGTAAACCCTGCCAGTCGCTCCGATTGCGCGGTTGTGGCGTCGGACAGCGCGGCAATCGCCTTGGCCAGATCCTGGTCGACCTTGTCGAACTGCGCGCGATATCCCTGCCAGAGCTCGGTCAACCCTTCGATCTGTCCAGTGAGCGTTTGCGAAAGTACACCGGATGCTGAATTCGCGGCTTCCATGCTGGACACCGTGCGCGTCACGGCCGCATTAATCTCACCGGTAGCCTGCGCGATGCGGTCGGCCGACTGGATCAGTGGTGACGCCGCTACGCGCACCTGTTTCGCCGTTTCAGCAAATGCATCCGCCACCGCTCGCGTCTGACCTGTCGCATCGCCGATTGCATTCGCTTGATTGGAAAGCGCGATCTCACCTCGACCCATTGCGGCCTGGAAGCGATCGATCTCAGAAGCAATGCGGCCGAGGGCATCGGCCATGCCGGCCTTGAGAGCCTCAGCCGCTTCCGACGACGCGGACGCCATCGAGGCGACGATGCCGTCCTGAGTCTCGCGGAGTTTCGCCCGCGTTTGCTCGACCCCGTCAGCGGTGCTGGCCTGGAAATCACCCAGCCCCTTCATGAGCGACCCGACTTGGCTTTCCAGACGCTCAAGCACTCGGCCCATAGCCTCCTCCACCTTGCCGGAAGCACCGGCAGCCGCATTGCCGAGTTCAACCTCGACACGCGCGTTGGCGGCGTCCATCGTTTGCTTGAATGCAGCGACCACATCGGCCAAGCCGGCTCGGCTTTGTTCCGCGCTCCCTTCCAGTCGGATACCGGCCTCTCCAACAAGGCGATTGAGGTTCTCGGCTGCCTCCGAAAGTCGACGTGAAAAGTCCTCGCCGCCGCCCCGCAACCCCTTGTGCGTCTCGACGAGCGAGACCTGGATTTCGCGAAGCGCCTCCTGCAATCCCTTCATCTCTGCACCTGCATTGCCGTGCAGCGCAGCCGCAAAGTCTTTTGTCATGTCGGCGAGCCCGGTTTGGCTGGTCGACTTCAGCTGCTCTACAGCGGAGGCGATATTGGCGGTCACCGGCGTCATCGCTCGCGACATCGCGTCTTCTAACAGCGGACCCACGGCGTCAGCGAGCTTGCTGAAGTAGCGGTCGCTGTTGATCTCCTTCAACTGATCTCGTTGCTCCTTGCCGACCTCGTTCATTTCGGCGGTGATCGACTGTGGAGCCGTGTATTGTAGCTGATGCTCGACGACCTCGCAGAATTTGGCCAGCGCCCCCTCTATGCCGATGATCAGAAATCTTGAAACAAGCGCAAACACGATCGACGTGAAAAGTCCCGCGATCGACGTCGCAAACTTGAATGAGGCAACGCTTAGAAGATTGAACATGGCACTCTTCATCACGTTGATGTCGTTGCTGCTCGCCCCTTTAGCGGCCTCGTGGAGAGCCAACACGATCCCGATAAACGTGAGCAACAGGCCAACGCCGACGAAATAGCCGGAGACGCTGCCGATCACTTTCAAGCCGGGCAGTTTTTCTCGGACCAATCCGTAGTTGATGAAACTTTGTGGCCGGATCGTATTTTGAATGGGACCGCCAGCTTCAACTTTGCCTTTTAGAAGCGTTTCGTCGAACTCCTTCCACGCGGCGCCGATCAAACGATGACGAAGCAACCGAGGTAGAATCTCGACCTCATAGTCACGCGCAAAACGAACGGCGCTGTCACGGCTGCTCAGCAGCCGCCGCACTCGCAAAAGCGATACGGTGACTGCGAGGGTATGCATCACGAAGAATGCGACAAGCAGACCCGCGCCAGTAAAGAAAATGAACAGTGCGAGCGAGTAGATGAAGTTGTGATCCCGCGCAATCGCAATAGCCATCTCGTCATTGCCGGCCGCGATGCCGTTTGAGATGCCTTCAAAGGCTGTGAAGACCAGTGTCAGGTTGTACCAAGGCAGCCACAACGAAGCGACGCAGATAACCGCTATGGCGATAGCCCAGAAGGCTACGAAGCGAAACGCAGATGACCAAAATATCCTGTACACGAACTGCAACAACTCCCCCTTAGCCGCGGCCCGATTAATTGCAGATGTATTAGTCTAACGCAATCGCAGGGGCCGAACTTCACCTGTAGCGACCGATCGTGGCATCATATGATTCGAAGGGTCCTATCCTAAGAATTGGTCGGAAGCGGCATTGGAGGGCGGGCCACTTGAAGCGTGGTCCTGACGACGGGCATTCGCTTTGGCGGCTCTGCTTGTGGAGTGGCGCGACTTGCTAGTCCCACGCGCCTCGTCGGCGCTCGTCACTTGCGGAGGCAGCGCCTCGGCAAGGTCTCAGTTCCCGCGGCTTGGCATTCCATCAATAGTACGACCGGAAGTCACGCGACTGTGAACTGGGAGTATTGGTTTACGCCTCGCGCTGTGCATCATACCCACTTCGCGAAATCGGTGCGAAGAGCAGACCCGCTGACAATTCAGCCTGCTGGCCGGAATCACCGGGTCATGTTGGAGGCCAACCGATGAATTTCGACAAGATTTCTGCCTGGGCTCCGGTGTGGTTAAGCGTCGTGAGGATCATGTCGGCGCTGCTGTTTCTGGAGCACGGAACTCAAAAGCTCTTCAATTTTCCGCCCGCTCCCGAGCCGATGCAATTGTCGGGGCTTATTGTGATCCAGGCATTGATCGAGCTGATCGGAGGCGCGCTGCTTGCCCTCGGACTCTTCACCCGGCCCGTCGCGTTCATTCTGTCCGGCAACATGGCGGTCGCCTATTTGATGGCGCATGCGCCGCAAAACTTCTTTCCGGTTGTCAACGAGGGCGACTCGTCGATCCTCTACTGCTTCATTTTCCTGTACTTCTTTTTCGCGGGAGGCGGCGCGTGGAGCGTCGATGCGGCCCGTCGCGGGACCGGCCTCGCGACGCCCTGAACAGGATCGCGAGGGAACTTCCTGGGCGGCTACCAGCGGAGCATGTCCGACAGCCTGCCAGGTCGAAATGATAGGAAGTTCCGGCTCCGCTGATCGTCGCTTTCGGGCCCTTCGCTGGACATTCCCCAACACGAGATACGCGCCCAGGCTTCTCTTAGGGCGGCCATTGCCGCACTTTCAACCCGTCGCTTTCCCTTATGCGGACATCAAATTGATGACCCGAATGATCGCGACCGTACTGCTCGTGTCTGGGTGCCTTCTGTCGGCGGTAGAGATAGTTCTCGGGAAGACCGAGGCGACGGCACGACTGGACGGCCGGAGATGAAGGGAGCACCATGCTCTCGCAGATTGCAGCCGTCGTCTTCACAAAAGCACGCTCCCACGGCTTCAACGTCCAGTGGTCGCCGAGTGCCAACCGCTTGCGGACCCAGCGGGGCAGGATCTCGACAGCCGCCTTCAGAAATGGCCGCTGAAGCGGTTGAGCCACTCCCGGCAAGACGGGAACGTCTTCCATGATCTGCAGGAATTCCAGGACGATCGGCGATGCGACGAGTCTTTGCCTCATCGCGTCGAACAGCGCGTAAAGCTCGGCCTGCGACGTGGGCGCGTCAACCGCACCATAGAGAAGCGCGACGGGGCGAGCCTCGGCGAACATCGCATCCCGTTCGAAAAAATGCAGTCGATGCACATAGATGTGATAGGCCTCCATGAAACCAAACCCGGCCGTCGCTTGCACCCAGTCCAGCAACTCCGGGTCGGTGGCGTGGTATGGCTCACCTTCGCTGGTTCGGCCTGAAACGCGCCCATGCCTCCTGACCACACCTTCAATCATGGCCTTGGCCTTGGTCCGGGGACCGTAGACCGTGACCAAGGCGGCGAGGCCCGTGCGCCGTAATCGTCGGAGCGCGTCGGAGCGGAATGTGCTGTGCTGCCAAATGGCGTCGCGAACCCGCGGCTCTGCCAATTCGAGCAGCACCGCCGTAACCCCGCCGATGAACAGCGCAACCGGGTTCTTGAAAATACGCCACGACACCGAGCTGGGCGGCAACAGCGCCGGCTCGCCCTGCGGGGTCGAGAAGTCCATCTGAGATCCGAGCCGCTGACGCATGAACGACTGCGCAAGGGTGTCTACACGACGCTCAAGCGGGCGAGGCAGAGGAAGGGTGCCCGAATTGCCAAACATGCTCCGACTCTCCTGGCAACGCGTGTGGCTGGCGGATGCAGCACGAACGACTTGGCCCTTCCGTCGTTCCAAAGATTCAAACTGGCGCGCTGCATAACTCCGCAAGAACACCGGGCCCGGATAGCCATCACGAGCCCGGTCGCGCCGGCCCTATGGGGTAAGATCGAGCGCCGGCACGATTCTGTGATAGGGCAGCCCCGTCTCGTCGTTTAGACGCTTCACGTCGATATCGGAGGCAGCGTCGAACAGGCACATGCAGCGCCCGTCCTGCGGTGCGAAGGTCGAGCGCAGGTAGCTGATGTCGGTGCCTTTGGAGGTCATCTCGGCGGCTTTGCTGATCGCCGCCTTCTGCGCATCTCCCAGCGCTTCCATGCTGATGCCCTTGAGATCGCGTTCCACCATGTAGACGGTCATTTCCAGATCTCCTCCTGTGAACAGTGACCACAGGAGTTGAATGCAGCGGCGGGCGAAAGAGAACGACATTTTTTCTATCGATCGATAGCCGACAGTTATCGATGAAAGGATTACAATGCCGTTTCGTGGAACCGCCTCGGGAGGGCTCGCCATGGAGATGTTTCAGGTCCGCTACGTGCTTGCCGCCGCGAAGATGCTGAACTTCACCAAGGCCGCCACCGATTGCAACGTGTCTCAGCCGGCGCTCACCAAAGCGGTCAAGACGCTCGAGGATGAGCTTGGCGCGCCCTTGTTCCACCGCGAAGGAAAGCGCGTCCTCCTGAGTGAGTTCGGACGCTCCATTCTGCCGCATCTTCAGCAGATCATGCAGGAGGCCCACGCAACCAGAACGCTTGCCGACAATTTCAGGCTGCTCAACCAGGTGCCGATCCGCCTCGGCGTCATGTCGACCATCGGCCATGTGAAACTCGCCCGGTTCCTCGCAAAGTTCCAGCGCGACTATCATGGCGTCGAGCTTGAAGTTAGCGAGGCGAGCGTCCAGGAACTGAAGAACAGGCTTGAGCAAGGCGATCTCGATCTTGCCGTTCTCAATCCGCTGGAGGGATTGGGAGCGGCGTTCCGCGTCCATGATCTCTACAGTGAGCGTTACGTCGTCGTGTTCGCGCCGGATCACCGGCTTGCGAGCCTCAATGCAATCAAGTTGGTCGATCTCTCTCAAGAACCCTATGTCGATCGTCTGTCCTGCGAAATGCGGGATCTGGTGATGGGTGCGTGCCGGGAAAGAAACGTCAGCCTTTATGCCCGCTTTCGTTCCGAGCGCGAGGATTGGATCCAATCAATGGTGCTGGCGCGGATCGGCTTCGCCTTCATGCCTGAATATTCGGTGACGTCGCCTGAACTTTTGCAGCGTCCGCTGATCGAACCCGCGGTGGCACGCACGGTGTCCCTGGCTAGCGTTCCGGGCCGGCCCTATAGCCCGGCGACGGCGGCAATGGTCCGAGCTGCCCAGACGTTCGATTGGCCAGGCTAGGCGTTTAGCGCTGAGGCTTGAGCTATGCTGATTTGAGATGCGTCAGATTCAACCTTTCGGCCGCTCGGCCCACGTGGCACTCGTCGTGCACGATCTCAAACAGAACGAGGAGGTTGAGATCAATCCTGTTCAGCATGTCGATGAAATCATATCACTGGATTCAGCATCATCGAAGTGCGATCTCCTGAGCAAGCGGAGCAGCGCAAGGCGCGCTTCGCATCGGAAACAGATGCAGGAGCACCCGCATGCCAGTATCACGACGTTTCCTTCTCGCCGCAGCAAGCGCTGGCGTGGCATTGTCAGAAACTGCAAGATTAACAAACGCCTCGGCACAGGCTCTTGCGGAGCCTGCCATGGACCAGACGGTTGCCGATCTCGTCGAGCGTTCTGCGGAAGCAAATTCGGCGCTGATGCGCGGGGAGATAACGAAGTACTACGAGGTGATCCCACATACCGGGGACTTCCTGCTGATGTCTCCATTCGGCGGAAAGCCCACGCGGGCTTCTGAACTGACTGCGGAGCGGATCGAGGCGATGGGCCGCTTTTTCAAGAACGGGACCTTCGAGCACGAACTTCTTCAAGCCTATGGTTCCGCCGACATGGTGGTCCTCGCGATCATTGAACGCCCGCACGTCGAGGTCGGCGGTCTGCCAGCCCAGGATTGGCCGCTGCGGGTTACCTTGGTCTATCGCCGCGAAGAGGCGGAATGGCGCTTGGTGCATCGGCACGCTGACCCCCTGGTCAAGGGCGTGAGCCTGGAGCAGGCGGCGGCCCTTGCACGCGGCGAAGCCGCGTGATGCGAAGAGTGTTGCCATCCCGACGGAGCGCTCTGGCTGCTGGTCCAAAGCCCGCTGAAGGTTTTCGCTTCTCGTCGATGCAAAACGTCATTCTATGGCGCCAAATGTGGCCCGACGCGCCTTGCGGGCACCTGCTGGTGCCGGTGAAGTAGATCTGCCATAGTCATGCGCCCTGCTCGCTACAGACGGTTGAAAACGGCTGAAAGCAACGCCTGAAGTCAGGGCCACGTTGCCGAGCCTGATCGCGCCTTGCGGATCCTCGAAACGCCAGGCGCGGACTCTCATTCTCCGGCCGCTTCACCTATGCGAGCCTGACTGCCCGAAAGCCGCATAGATTGTTCACGTGCGATGGGTAGTTGTCCCGTTGGATCTAGCGCGGGTGAAGGGTCACAATGGTCGGATGGAAATTTGAGGGAGGACGATCATGACCTTGCCCAGCTACGCAATGAACCAGGTAAGTTTCCCGGAGATGTACGAGCGGTGGCTCGTCGGCCCTCTCTTCCGTCCATGGGCCGAGATGGCTCTTGACGAGTTGGAATTGTCTTCGGGCGATCGCGTACTCGATATCGCTTGTGGAACGGGAATAGTGGCGCGCGTTGCAAGAGAGCGGCTCGGTGGAGCCGGATTTGTCGTCGGTATCGACGTCAGCGCGGACATGCTTGCCGTGGCGCGGGCTGTAGAACTAGCCATCGACTGGCGCCAGGGCAATGCCGGCGAGTTGCCTCTGCGTAGTGGTGAGACGTTCGACGTGGTCGTCTGCCAGCAAGGACTACAGTTCTTTCCTGACAAACCCGCGGCGGCGGCGCAGATGCGTCGCGCGCTGACGAAGGGCGGCAGGCTGGCGATCGCCACGTGGCGCCCGGACGACGAAATCCCGTTCTTTCGCGAACTGCGCCGCGTCGCGGAGCGCCATCTGGGCGCCATCGCCGATCAACGGTACAGCTTCGGGGAAGCGGCTCCACTTGAGGCGCTGCTGCGAGACGCCGGCTTCCACGAGGTCCGATCGAGGATTGTTTCGCTCACCATCCATTTCGGGGAAGGCGTGCCTTTCCTGCATTTGAATACGATGGCGCTGGTCGGGATGAGTTCCTTAGCCAAGGAATTGGGTGATCAGGAACGCAAGCGCGTCGTGGAGGCGATCGTGAGCGAGAGTGCGCCCGTGCTGCAACCATACACCATCGGGTCGGGACTGGCCTTCGAGCTCAGCACCAATCTGGCGACAGCCAAAGGCTAAATGATCTCTCACCAACGGAGATCTGGTTCGATCGAGTATTGTGACGAGAATGGCTGCTCATTCACAATCTGCCGTTCGAGAACCGAAAGGATTGCCCCGCTGCGGTCGAGGGCAGACCACCTCAGGGAAATTTCTGCTCGCGATCGAGAGGCTTCACAAGCAACGCATCGGCCACGCAGCCCTCGATTAAAACCAGCTTGTTTTACATTTCGAATTATTTTGCCGCACTGTGGCCATTGTGCCGCCATTATCCATGACTAGTTAAATGAAGCACTGACCGTTCTTCTTGTCTTTTTCGACGTTGACGGCTCAACGTTGGAAATAGACCTGCCCCAAAGTATCTGGGCGGCTAGACAAGGAACGGAGGGGGACCTGGCGTCACTCCAAAGAACATTTGAATTCTTTGCTTGCGGAGCCGTAATCCTTTCGGTTGGCCGGCCTTTGTCGAAAAGGATCGCGGGGCTTGGCCTGGCGGCGACAGTGGCAGCCATGCCATGGCCGGTCTATTCGGGAGTCCTGGTCAACGGCGTGACCGAAGCCGCGGTTGCCACTGCTGTTCCGTTCTCGGCTCTGAGTTTCCCCTCGGCCGCGCCCGAGTTCGACATCATCGATCCAGACACCATATCGACCTCTGGACGCGAGGGAGAACGCACGCTGGCCCAGGCATTGAAGGGCACCGTCTCCATCCTTTCCCAAGGCGCGGAACAGATCGTCCTCGGCATGTCGATGCACGAGTTCGGCGAGTACAAGGTGTCGCAGCACATTGCCAGCGAAATCCTTCGTGCAGCCAAGGACACCCAATTTCCTGCCGACACGCTTTTTGCGATCGCCGAGAAGGAATCATCCTTCGACATCAACAATCGCCCGTCTAAAGGGTCGGCGCTTGGTCTTATGCAATTCCTCGACCAGACATGGCTCGAGGCGGTGAAGAAGCACGGTGCAGAATTCGGCCTGGGCGACGAAGCGGAACTGATACGGACCCGCCCCGAGGGCAAACGCGAATACCATTTCGTCGAGGACAAGGCCGAAGAACAGCGCATCCTTGAATTCAGGCGCGATCCCTATCTGTCGGCGGCACTTGCGGCCAAGAACCTTCTCGCGGCCAAGCAACGCATCGAAGCTCGTCTTGAGAAGGCCATGGATGAAAGGGATCTCTACCTCCCCCATTTCCTTGGCACCAACGGGGCAGCAGCGCTCCTGTCGAATGCCGATGAGAAGCCCAATGCCACGGCCAGCACAATCTTCCCCAAGGCGGCACGCTTCAATATTGCGATCTTCAAGGCCGAGGGAAAACAGCTCACCGTCGGCCAGTTTCACCGGCGCCTGCGCTCCTTCCTGGAAGCCCGCATCGGCAAATACAGCGATGTCGAAACGCGCGTGAAACAGGCTGACCTGTCCTGGACGGCGGGTTTCGAGAATCTCGTCTACGATCTGGGCAAACGGCTGGCGATGGCAATGCGGCGGTAACCAGCCAGGTATCGGGTTTTCACCTCTAGGCGTGACCGGCGGCCAGGCTGAGATGCGCGAGGTCGATACCGATCGAAGCGAGTATCCGGTCGTATTTGCGCTCGATGTCGGTATCGAACAGAAGCTCCGCATTTGCCGGGCAGGTCAGCCAACCGTTCTCGGCGATTTCGCTTTCCAGCTGACCGGCGCCCCAGCCCGAATAGCCGAGTGCCATCAGCGCGTGCCGAGGCCCGCGGCCCGACGAAATGGCGCGCAATATGTCGACGGTCGCGGTCAGGCAAATGTCGTCAGAGACGGCCAGCGACGATTCCACGCGGTAGTCGCCCGAATGCAGGACGAAGCCGCGGCTGCGGTCCACCGGTCCGCCGTTGCGGACGACGAAGTCGCGGGCCTGCGCGGGCAAGCGGATCGCCTCCTGTTCGTTCATGATGCCGAGCTGCACGAGCAGATCCGGAAACAGCATCTGCTGTGTCTGGTTGATGACCAGGCCCATCGCGCCTTCGTCGCTGTGCGCGCAAATATAGATGACGGAGCGCGTGAAGCGATCGTCCTTCATGCCAGGCATGGCAATCAGGAACTGGTCGTCGAGAAAGCCGCGTCCCGCAGCCATCTTCTTGTGGCGCAACAAGTCCATTAGGGGAGCGTAACGCGTTTCTGGAGCGCCGAAAAGATGCGCCGCGCGCGATTTGGTCGCAGATGTGCATCCAAGGCACGCAAGCCTGTGCCCGAGGTCACACAAAGCTGTGCCCGAGGTCACGCAAATATGATAGCAGCGACGCCATGAAGTCATTGCGCAGCCATGAACGGACGCTCAAATCACCGCCATGCAAAGCTTGAAAGTCCTGCTGCTCAGCGCCGCTGTCGGATGTGGAACCGGTCTTCCCGCCGCAGCATCCTCGTCAATCTGGTACGAAAGCGAAGGCGGCAAAGTACGCCTTGTGACCAGCGGCAAGCCCGACACAGCCGGACGCATCCATGGCGTCCTCGATATTTCGCTCAACCCTGGCTGGAAAACCTATTGGCGCGATCCGGGCGACGCGGGCGTGCCGCCGCAAATCGATATCTCGGCCAGCACCAACATTGCCAACGCGACGTTTTCGTTTCCACCACCCCAGCGCCACGACGACGGCTCCGGCAAATGGGCCGGCTACGACCATCCGGTTTCGCTGCCGGTAACGTTCACGCTGTCGGCGCCGAACGAGCCGGCCGTCATCGTTGCCGATATCTTTCTCGGAATTTGTGAGACGATCTGCATCCCGGTGCAAACAAAGCTGACCATCGTTCCGGGCTCCGATCCGGACAATGTCGAAGACGCCGCTTTGGTGAAGGCGGCGCTTGCAACGCTGCCTGCTCCCGCAAGACCCGATTTCGGCGTCAAGATCCTGCCGGGCGACCGCGAGACACTGATTGTCGAGGCGAGCTTTCCGGGCAATCCCAACGCAGCGGATTTCTTCGTCGCCGGCGAGCGGGACTACATGTTCGGCGTGCCGGCCCGCAGCGAAAAGGACGGCAAGCTGGTGTTTACCGTGCCGATCCTCGACAGACCGACGACGACGCCGACGGATGGCGGGCTTTACTACACGCTGACAACTGCGGCCGGCGCCGTCGAAGGCCTGCTGCCGTTCCCTTGATCCCCAGCAAAGGATGTTCAGATCGAACATCCCTTGCTCCGGCCACCCCGACAGTTGCGGGAAACGGCTGAATTCGCTATCGCAAGGACACTCCCTTCCATTTGTCAAAACGAGGACCACGATGATGATTGCCGTTGGCGACAAGCTGCCCCAAGCGACCTTCAAGACGATGACTGCCGACAGCGCAAAAGCGATCACGACGGCCGAGATTTTCTCGGGAAAGAAGGTGGTGCTGTTCGCTGTTCCCGGCGCTTTCACGCCGACCTGCTCCAACAACCATCTGCCCGGCTTTCTGGACAATTACGACGCCATCCTGGCGCGCGGCGTCGACACCATCGCCGTCGTCGCCGTCAACGATGTTCACGTAATGGGCGCCTGGGCCCGCTTCAGCGGCGGTGAAGGCAAGATCCTCTATCTTGCCGACGGCAATGGCGATTTCGTCAAGTCGATTGGTCTCGACGCCGACCTTTCCGGCGGTGGCATGGGGCTGCGCTCGAAGCGGTTTTCGATGATCGTCGACGACGGCAAGGTCGCCGCGCTCAATGTCGAGACAAAGCCTGGCGTTGATGAATCCGGTGCTGCTCACATTCTCGGACAGCTTTCCGTTTTGGCGACAGCATAGGCCGAGGTTGCCGCGGTCCTTTGGCCTGACGATCGCGCTCGTTTCGGCAGCCGCGCGTCCAATTGAGCGTGCAAAGAACGCTGTTCGGGAATTGCCTGCTTTTAGGGGACCTCAATGATGTTTGACCACTTCTGGCGCGCTGTGGCGATCGGCATCGGCGCCACGGCGCTCATGGACCTCTGGGCGATTTTCCTGAACACGGTGTTTGCTCAGCCACGGCCGAACTGGGGACTGGTTGGTCGCTGGGTCTGGCACCTGAGGGACGGCAAGGTCTTCCATGACGATATCGGCGAGGCAGCACCCTATGCGCATGAATCGGCGCTGGGCTGGGCCTTCCACTACTTTGTCGGCATCGCCTACGGCATCGTTCTGGCCGTTTTGGCGGGAGCGGCGTGGCTGGCCGCGCCGACCTTCCTGCCGGCCTTCATCCTCGGCATCGTGACCGTAGGCGCCGGCTGGTTCCTGCTGGCGCCCGGCATGGGCGCCGGCTGGGCCGCGTCAAAGCGCCCCAACCCGATGCAGATCCGCGCCCTCAACCTCGTGTCGCATACTGTGTTCGCGCTCGGACTTTTCGGCACGGCGCTGCTGATCCGTTGAATATGGCGGACCAGACTGGTCAGTAGCTTTGGGTCGAGCGGCGCAGTTTCCTGGCTGCCGGCTGCTTGGCTTGGGTGTTTTCCCCAGCCGAAACGGGCGCGGGCCTGGCCGTCTTGTTCTTGAACGGCGCCATGCCGAGCCGCGCCAGTTCGTCGGCACGCTCGTTCTCCGGATGGCCGGCATGGCCCTTGACCCAGTGCCAGATCACCTGATGACGGTTGCGCGCCTCGTCGAGCGCCTGCCACAGTTCGGCATTCTTCACCGGTTGCCTGGCAGCGGTCTTCCAGCCGTTGCGCTTCCAGCCGTCGATCCAGCTGAAAATGCCGTCCTTGACATAGTTGCTGTCGGTATAAAGATCGACCGCACAGGGTTCTTTCAGCGCATTGAGCGCCGAGATGGCGGCCAAAAGTTCCATGCGGTTGTTGGTGGTAGCAGCCTCGCCGCCCGACAGTTCCTTCGTGACGCCGTTGAAGCGCAGGACAGCCCCCCAGCCGCCAGGCCCCGGATTGCCCGAACAGGCACCATCGGTGAAGATTTCAACGCGCTTGGTCATGTCAGTCCGTATTCGGAAGGAGATTTGATCGCTCGGTGGAAACGCATGCGCCTGATATATTCGGTCGGGTCGCGTTTCACGACCAGCCCGCCGTTGGCAATGGTCAGCCAGTCGTAGAGCCGGGTCAGCATGAAGCGCAATGCCGAGCCGCGCGCCAGCATCGGCAGCGCAGCTTTCTCTTCGCCGCTCAAGGGCCGCACGCTTTGGTAGCCGGCAAGCAGCGCCGTGCCCTTGGTCAGGTTGAAGGAAAAATCCTTCTCGAAGCACCAGGCATTGAGGCAGGTAGCGGCATCATAGGCGTAGAGATCGTTGCAGGCGAAATAGAAGTCGATCAGCCCCGACAGTTTCTCGCCGAGGAAGAAGACGTTGTCGGGGAAAAGATCGGCATGGATGATGCCTTCCGGCAAGCCGTTCGGCCAGTTCCTCTCGAAATCGGCGAAGTCGGCATCGACCTCGGCCGCCAGTCCCGGCTCGACCTCGTCGGCGCGAGGGCGAGAGGCGCTCCACAGCTTGCGCCAGCCATCGATGGCAAGGGCATTCGGACGGGTAATCGGAAAGTCGGCGCCGGCCAGATGCAGCGCCGCGAGCGCCTTGCCGACCTCGCCGCAATGCGCTGATGTCGGCCGCCGCAGCGAAACGCCTTCGAGGAAGGTGATGATGACCGCCGGCCGGCCGGCAAGCGTTCCGATGACGTCGCCATCATGCGCGGTCACCGGAAGGGGGCAGGAAATGCCCTTCCTGGCAAGATGGCTCATGAGGCCGAGGAAGAACGGCAGGTCGGCCTTGTCGACGCGCTTTTCGTAGAGCGTCAGTATGTAGGAGCCGCTGGTCGTGTGCAGCAGGAAGTTCGAGTTCTCGGTGCCTTCGGCTATGCCCTTGTAGGACAGGAGATCGCCGACTGGATAGGCCTTCAGGAACGCGCCGAGCTCGCCTTCGTTGACGTCGGTGTAGACCGCCATGAACCTTACGCGGCCCCGTTGACGAAAGCCATGTCGGCCGCCGTCAGCTCGACGTCGCGCAGCACCCGCATCACCGGAAAATCCTCGGTTTCCGTCGCCGTCACCGCCAGCTCGATGGTCACGTCGAAGCGCTGCCGGAACGCATCGATGATCTCGTCGACGATGATTTCCGGCGCCGATGCACCTGCCGACAGACCGAGCGTCGAGATGCCGGCGATCTCGGTCCATGGAATCTCGGAGGCGCGCTGCACCAGAAGCGACATCGAGGCGCCGGCGCGTTCGGCCACTTCGACGAGACGCCGCGAATTTGAGGAGTTGGGAGCGCCGACGATCAGGAAGAGATCGGCACCCGCGGCGGTCTCCTTGACCGCTTCCTGGCGATTGGTGGTGGCGTAGCAGATCGATTCCGCTGCCGCCGCATGCAAATCGGGAAAACGATCCTTAAGCACCCGAATGATGCCGGCGGTGTCCTCGACCGACAGCGTCGTCTGGGTGACGAACCCGAGCGCCTGCGGGTCGGCGGGCACCAAATTCGCGGCGTCGGCTTCGGTCTCGATCAAGGTGACGGCGCCGTCCGGCAACTGCCCCATCGTGCCGATCACTTCCGGGTGGCCGGCATGGCCGATCAGAAGCACATGACGGCCGAGCCGCTGATGGCGCATTGCCTGCTTGTGGACCTTCGACACCAGCGGGCAGGTGGCGTCGAGATAGAAGAGGTTGCGCGCCTGGGCGTCCGCCGGCACCGACTTCGGCACGCCATGCGCCGAAAAGACGACCGGGCTCTGACGATGCTCAGCCGGTATCTCGGAGAGCTCCTCGATGAACACCGCACCGAGGCTTTGCAGCCCCTCGACGACGTAGCGATTATGGACGATCTCGTGGCGAACATAGACCGGCGCGCCATATTTCTTCAGCGCCAGCACGACGATCTGGATGGCGCGGTCGACGCCGGCGCAGAAGCCGCGCGGCTGGCAGAGCCTTATCGTCAGCGGTGGCTTTGTGGTCGTGTGAAGCATGATTCCCGGCCGGTTGGTCGTAGCGTGAACTCAAGTCTTGAACTCAAGGCGCGAAATGAGGTGCGCACCCCTGCCCTGTCAAGGGCCGATCATTCTTCTTTCGCCGGGCGGCGAAGCCTAAAGATGAGGACGCCGGCAAGGGCAGCGGCAAGGCCGTACCAGGTTACGGCATATTGCAAATGGCTGTTCGGCAGGTCGATGATTGTCACGCCGCCGACCGGCAGCCCACCCGGGTTCGGCGTGGCGTCCGCGTCGATAAAGAATGGCACCAGCCCCGCGCCGGCCGGCAGACCGGCGCTGGCCGCCATGGCGTCGCGATCCTTCCAGTAGAAGATGTTTTTCTGCGGATCATTGTCGGGAAGCATCATCGAGGGCTTTGCCGGCAGCGGATTGCGGGCGAGCCCCGTCACCGTTACCTGGCCCGCACCATGGCTTTGCGGGCGCTTGGCAGCGTCCTTGAGATCGTACGGCACGAAGCCGCGATTGATCAGGACGAAGCGGCCGTCCTCCAGATGCAATGGCGTGAAGACATCGAAACCGGACTGGCCTTCCCAGGTCGCGAAGAAATGTCGCTCGCCTTGATGCAGGAAGGTGCCTGATGCCGTCACCGGCGTGTAATCCACATCGCCGCTGGCGGCAAACCGCTTTTCGACCTCGGCCAACGGCACGGGCGCTGAGTGCGCGCGCCGGTCGATGGTCTGGAGAAGACCCTCTTTCCAGTACAGGCGCTGGACCTGCCAGGTGCCGAGCGCCAGCAGGATGAAGAACAGCACGAGGCCAAGCCCAAGCAGCAATGCCGTCTTCGGCCGCGAACGGCCTGCAATCGAAGCGGATGTCGTGCTCATTCGCCGAGGTCCAGCCTGCCCTCTGCCGCCTTGTTGCGGTATTGCAGCGTCAGGAGCACACCCTTGATCAGCCTGAGCGCGCCCAGGCAAAGCACCAGCGTCAGCGGTATCCACAGCAGGAAATGCAGCCAGAGCGGCGGGCTGAGCGTCACCTCCATCCACAGCGCCAGCCCGACGACGATGAAGCCGATGATCAGGATGACGAACACCGCCGGACCGTCGCCGGCATCGGCGTAGGAATAGTCGAGGCCGCAATTGGCGCAGCGTTCGCCGACGGTGAGGAAGCCGGAAAACAGCCGGCCCTCGCCGCAGCGCGGGCAGCGGCCGTGCAGGCCAGCCGAAATCGGATCGATTGCTGGCCAGATCGCCTTGTCGTCGCTCATTGCGATACTTTAGTGCCCTTCACTCCAAAAGGTAAGGCGGCCACGTCGCCGCAGCCGCCTCATCGATTTCCTCAGGAAGATTTCAGTGGCCTTCGATGACCGCGCCGCTCGAGGCCCAGACATAGATCGACGCGAACAGGAACAGCCAGACTACGTCGACGAAGTGCCAGTACCAGGCGGCGGCCTCGAAGCCGAAATGGTGCTTGGGCGTGAAGTCGCCCTTCATCGCGCGGACCAGGCAGACCAGCAGGAAGATGGTGCCGATGATGACGTGGAAGCCGTGGAAGCCGGTCGCCATGAAGAAAGTGGCGCCGTAGATCGAATCCCTGAACCCGAACGGCGCGTGCATGTATTCGTAAGCCTGCACCATGGTGAACAGGATGCCGAGACCGACGGTCAGCACCAGGCCGTTGATCAGCCCCTTGCGGTCGCCATGAAGCAGCGCGTGGTGCGCCCAGGTCACCGTAGTGCCCGACAGAAGCAGGATGACGGTGTTGTAGAGCGGCAGGTGGAAGGGGTCGAGGACCTCAACGCCCTTCGGCGGCCAGACACCGCCGGTGAAGGTGGCGCGGGCATATTGCTGTGCCTCGCCGGGAAACAGGCTGGCGTCGAAGAAAGCCCAGAACCAGGCGACGAAGAACATCACCTCGGAAGCGATGAACATGATCATGCCGTAGCGCAGATGCAGCGACACAACACGCGTGTGGTGGCCTTCATGCGCTTCCCTGATGGTATCCGACCACCAGGCGTACATGGTGTAGATGACGATCAAGAGGCCGATGAAGAACAGCCACGGATTGGCGATGTTGAAGCCGAAGATCGGGAAATCGCCGCCCTTGAGATACTGCATGTAACAGACGCCGCCGATCGCGGTGACCAACGCACCGACCGAGCCGAGGAAAGGCCACGGGCTCGGGTCGACGAGATGGTAATCATGTTGTGGTTTTGCGTGCGCGTCTGCCATATCAACCCCCGAGGCTTCGTTCGGTATGTGAAACTTTGTTGCTTGTGCCTTCGGCCGGCACTGACAACACGACCGGCTTCTTCTTCTCGTTCTTCTCGACCGGGAACATCGTGTAGGACAGGGTAATCGTATTCAGGTCCTTCAATTCCGGCGCATTGACGATGTCGGGATCTACATAGAACACGACCGGCATGTCCAGCGTCTCGCCAGGCTTCAGCGTCGTATCGGTAAAGCAGAAACACTCGACCTTGTTGAAGTAAGATCCCGCAAATTCCGGCTGCACATTAAAGGTCGCGCGGGCCGTGGTGGCGCGGACGAACTTGTTGGTGGCGCTATAATGCGCCTGGGCCGTCTCGCCTATCTTGATGGTGACGGAGCGGGCGACCGGCTCGAACTGCCAGGGCACGCCGGCCGTGTTGGCGTCGAAACGGATGGTGATATCGCGGTCGAGCACGCGATCGGCATATTGCTGCGTTGCGCGTTTCACGGTGCCGCCGTAACCGGTCGCCTGGCAGAACATCGCGTAGAGCGGCACCGCAGCATAGGCCATGCCGATCATGCCGCCGAAAAAGGCGATGCAGACGCCGGCGACGATGCGGTTGGTGTTCTTGTTTTGAGGATGGGTCACCGTTTGGCGGTTCATCTGAGCCTCACATCGTTCCGGTGAGGTTGTGACCGAATTTCACGACGGTCGCGATATAGAAGATGACGACAAGCACCGCCAGCGCCAGGCCGATGGCCACCGAGCGGTTGCGCCGGGCCTTCTGCTGGCGCTCCGTCAGCGTGACGAGTTCAAGCTTCTTATCGGCCATGGTCATGCTCCGCCCGTGGCCAGCGCGCGCCCGACAACGCAGTCGGCAAGGTAGATGGCGAAGATAGCGAAGAGGTACAGCAGCGAATAGCCGAACAATGCCTTGGCCGGCTTCATCACATGGTCGTCGTCCGCCATCCGCAGCACCTGCCACGCATACCAGACGAAGCCGGCGCCAAGCAGCACCGCAAGGACGCCATAGACGGGTGTGGTGAAACCGAGCATCCATGGCAGCACGCCAACCGGGGCAAGGATCAGCGCGTAGGCAAAGATCTGGCGTCGGGTCGAAGCCTGGCCGGCGACATTCGGCATCATCGGGATGCCGGCCCTGGCATAGTCCTCGGACTTGAAGAGGGCGAGCGCCCAGAAATGCGGCGGCGTCCATAAAAAGATGATGAGGAACAGGACGACGCTTTCCAGGCTGACTGTTCCGGTCACCGCGGCCCAGCCGATCACCGGCGGAATGGCGCCGGCAGCACCGCCGATGACGATGTTCTGCGGCGTCCAGCGCTTCAGCCACATCGTGTAGACGACGGCATAGAAGAAGATGGTGAAGGCCAAGAGTGTGGCCGACAACCAATTGACCAGCACGCCGAGCGTCATCACCGACAGCACCGACAGCACCAGGCCGAAACTCAGCGCCTCGCCCGGCCGGATGCGGCCGGCCGGTACCGGACGGCCGGCGGTTCTGGTCATCACCGCATCGATGTCGGCGTCGTACCACATGTTGAGCGCGCCGGACGCGCCAGCCCCGATGGCAATGGCCAGGATCGCGATCACCGCCAGAAGCGGATTGATGGCCACAGGTGCCGCGACCAGGCCAACAAAGGCGGTGAACACCACCAGCGACATGACGCGCGGCTTCAACAGGGCGAAGAAATCGCCCGCCGTTGCTTCCGACATGCGAAAGCCCGGTTCGTCAGTCAATGTGTCGTCGACAAGGGCCATGCGTACTTAAAGTCCATCATTCCGTTGGCCAAAACCGCCGGCGAACCGGCGGCTCCGTATTTCCCCCAGGCAGAAGCCTATTTGATCTTCGGCAGTTGTTCCCACTGGTGGAAGGGCGGCGGCGAAGGCAGCTGCCATTCAAGCGTCGTCGCACCCTCGCCCCATGGGTTGGCGCCGGCCACCCGCTTCTTCTGGAAGGCCTCGAACACGCCATAAAGGAAGATGACCACGCCGACGGCCGAAATATACGAGCCGTAGGACGACACCATGTTCCAGCCGGCAAACGCATCCGGATAGTCGATGTAGCGGCGCGGCATGCCTGAAAGACCGAGGAAATGCTGCGGGAAGAAGACGAGGTTGACGCCGACGAAGGTGACCCAGAAGTGGGTATTGGCGATGACAGGCGAATACATGTAGCCGGTCATCTTCGGGAACCAGTAGTACCAGCCGGCGAAGATGGCAAAGACCGCGCCCAGCGACAGCACATAATGGAAATGCGCGACCACGTAATAGGTGTCGTGCAGCGGGCGGTCGAGACCGGCATTGGCAAGCTGGACGCCGGTAACGCCGCCGACGGTGAACAGGAAGATGAAGCCAATCGCCCACAGCATCGGGGTCTTGAGCGAAATCGACCCGCCCCACATGGTGGCGATCCACGAGAATATCTTCACGCCCGTCGGCACCGCGATAACCATCGTGGCGAAGACGAAATAGCGCTGCGTGTCGAGCGACAGGCCGGTCGTGTACATGTGGTGCGCCCAGACGATGAAGCCGACCGCCCCGATCGCGACCATGGCATAGGCCATGCCGAGATAGCCGAAGATAGGCTTCCTGGAGAAGGTCGAGACGATGTGGCTGACGATGCCGAAGCCCGGCAGGATCAGGATGTAGACTTCCGGGTGCCCGAAAAACCAGAACAGGTGCTGGAACAGGATCGGGTCGCCGCCGCCGTCCGGCGCGAAGAAGGTGGTGCCAAAATTGCGATCGGTCAAAAGCATGGTGATGCCGCCGGCCAGAACCGGAAGCGACAGCAGCAGCAGGAAAGCGGTGATCAGCACCGACCAGGCGAACAGCGGCATCTTGTGCAGCGTCATGCCAGGCGCGCGCATGTTGAAGATGGTGGTGATGAAATTGATGGCGCCGAGGATCGATGAGGCGCCGGCGATGTGCAGCGACAGGATCGCAAGATCCATCGCCGGTCCGGGCTGGCCCGAGGTCGATAGCGGCGGATAGATCGTCCAGCCGCCGCCGACGCCGTAGGCGCCAGGCGCGCTCGGCACGAAGGCCGAGATGATCAGAAGGATGAAAGCCGGTGGCAGCAACCAGAACGAGACGTTATTCATGCGCGGGAATGCCATGTCCGGCGCGCCGATCATGATCGGCACCATCCAGTTGGCGAAGCCGCCGATCAACGCCGGCATGACCATGAAGAAGATCATGATCAGCGCATGGGCGGTGGTGAAGGCATTGTACATGTTCTTGCCGCCGTCGAGCGCAGCGTCGGCGTTCAAGCCGTAGACCATCTGCGCCAGGCCGGTGAAAATCTGGATCCCAGGCTCCTGCAGTTCCATACGCATGACGACCGAAAGGGCACCGCCGACGCAGCCCGCCATGATCGCGAAGATCAGGTAGAGTGTACCGATATCCTTGTGGTTGGTCGAATACACCCACCGCACCCAGCCATGATACGGCTTGTGGTCGTGGTCGTGAGCTGCAGCGTCTGCCATGTTCGGCTCCGTTCCCTGATCTTTTCTGGTCGCGGCATCAGTTGCCGGCGGCCGCTACCTTGTCTTTGCCGTCGACCTCGGCCATCAGCGCCTTGTTGGCGCCGGGAAGGTCGGTGCCGGCTGCTGCCAGCCAGGTCTTGTACTGGGCGTCGGAGACGACGCGGATCGCGATCGGCATGAAGGCGTGGTCCTTGCCGCAGAGCTCCGAGCACTGGCCGTAATAGAGGCCTTCCTTTTCCGCCTTGAACCAGACCTCGTTGATGCGACCCGGAACCGCGTCGGTCTTGATGCCGAAGGACGGCATGGCAAAGGCGTGGATCACGTCTGCCGCCGTCACCAGCACACGGGTCATGGTGTTGACCGGCACCACCATCTCGTTGTCGACGGCGAGCAGGCGCGGATAAGCGCCGCGGTCCTCCTTGCCGGCCGCGGCGCGGTCAGTATCCGCCAAGATCGCCGAGTTGAAGGAAAGCGTGTTTTCGGTCTGGTATTCGTAGTCCCAGTTCCACTGGTTTCCCGTCGCCTTGACGGTCAGCTTGGCTTCCTCCGGCGGTGTGTATTGCGCGGTCAGGAGCTGGAACGAGGGGATGGCGAGCAGGAGCAGGACGACGACCGGCGCAACCGTCCAGATCACCTCGATCAGCGTGTTGTGGCTGGTGCGCGACGGGGTCGGGTTGACGCTCGCGCGAAACTTCAGGATGCAATAGGCGATGAGAAAGAGCACGAAGAGGGTGATCGGCACGATGAACCACAGCGTATAGTGCTCGAACCGGGCGATCTGCCGCATCATGTCGGTGGCAGCGGGCTGGAAGGTCATCTCCCACGGCGCAGGCTGGGCCGCATGGGCGGATGCGCCGGTGAACAGTGTGGCGGCAGCGCTTGCCAGGAGTTTGGCGTCTGCTAGGAATTTTCTCATTGCCGTCATTAACTCCCAGTTCCTCGCGATCGGACCGCAAGAATATCGAACAACGCCGGGACGGGAATCCCGGATAGTCCCGAGGCTGGTTCAAACCATACTCTATTTGCCTCTGCAAGAAAGGAGCGGGGGAAACCGTGCGGCATTTTTGCGCGCAAGCGCGGCTGCGCCTTGTGGCGGCGGCCGCGGCGGTGTCGGACCCGCGAATGCCCGAGCGGCGGAGTGTCCCGGCAAAATGCGCCGGGCCGTCGCAATTCGGGCGAATTTGGCACGGAAAAGCGCACAATTGCCTTGGTCGAGGCAGGCCGGCAGTGGTCTCATCCTTTACTTGCCCTTGGCGCGGCTTAAAGTGCCGTGATTCGCAATGGAGCCGTCATGAACTCTTGGCTTTGGGGACTTGGGCATTCGAGACTTGGGCTTTCGAGACTTGGGCTCTCGAGAAGCTTGTCGAACGTCATCCTTCTCGCTGCCGTGTCTAGCGTTGGCCTTGCTGGGATCGGCCTGTCCTATGTTGGCTCGTTTGGCCTCAGCCAGGCCAATGCCGCGCAGCCAAGCGGCAAGGTGCGGACGACGCATGGCGCATGGTCGATCATCTGCGACACGCCGGCTGGCGCCACATCGGAACAATGCGTGATGATGCAGAACGTCGTCGCCGAAGACCGTCCCGAGATGGGGCTTTCCGTCGTCGTGCTGCGCACCGCCGACAACAAGGCCGAAATCCTGCGCGTGCTGGCGCCGCTCGGCGTGCTGTTGCCCAACGGGCTCGGCCTCAATGTCGACGGCAAGGACATCGGCCGGGCCTATTTCGTGCGTTGCTTCCAGGACGGCTGCTATGCCGAGGTCATTCTCGAAAAGCCGTTGCTCGATACGCTGAAGACCGGAACGTCGGCCACCTTCATCGTCTTCCAGACGCCGGAGGAAGGCATCGGCATTCCGGTCGAGCTCAAGGGTTTCGCCGACGGTTTCGCCGCCCTGCCTTGAGGCGGGGCGAGAGGCCCAAAACCCTGCTGACGAAAATGAGATTGTGACCGCCCTTGGCGACAGCGCCGCGCGTCCAAGGACGCGCAAAGGACGCTGTAGCGCTTCGATTTTGCGCATGATCCTTTCCGAAAATCGATTCCGATTTTCGGGGTCATGCACAGACAATGGTCATTGCCGATTGTCTGGACGCACCTTCGCGCCTACATCGTGAGGACAATCTCTTTCCACGGACGGACCGCGCCATGAACAGCCTGATCGGCCAATTCGACATTTCCGACGATCGCATCAAGCAGATTGTCGCCGAGACCATCAACGGCGCCGACGACGGCGAGTTGTTCCTCGAATACAGCGAGAGCGAAGCGCTGATGTTCGACAATGGCCGGCTGAAGACCGCCAATTTCAACACAGACCAAGGCTTTGGCCTGCGCGCGGTCGCCGGCGAAGCGAGCGGCTACGCGCATTCCAGCGATCTTTCGGAAGCGTCGCTGCTGCGCGCGGCCGACGCTGTCTCGACCGTCAAGAGCGGCTATTCCGGCACGCTTGCTGCGGCTCCCACCCGTACCAACCGCCATCTCTATGGCGATGAGAACCCGATCCCCTCGCCCTCCTTCGAGGCCAAGGCCAAGCTCCTTCAGGAAATCGATGCGTGGCTGCGAGCCGAGGATCCGCGCGTGCGGCAGGTGACGGCGTCGCTCGCCGCCTCCTGGCAGCATGTCGAGATCGTGCGTGCCGACGGCCAGATGGTGCGCGACATCCGCCCGCTGGTCAGGATCAATGTGTCGGTGGTGGTCGGCGACGGCGATCGCCAGGAGAGCGGCTCCTACGGCATGGGCGGACGCAAAGGGTTTGGCGAATTCCTGGTCGAGGAGAGCTGGAAGCACGCCGCCAAGGAAGCGCTGCGGCAAGCGCTGGTCAACCTCGAGGCCATCCCGGCGCCGGCCGGGACGTTCGACATCGTGCTGTCCAGCGGCTGGCCGGGCGTCATGCTGCACGAGGCCGTCGGCCACGGGCTGGAAGGCGACTTCAACCGCAAGAAGACATCGGCCTTCGCCGGGCTGATGGGCCAGCAGGTGGCCGCCAAGGGCGTCACAGTCGTCGACGACGGCACCATGGCCGAGCGGCGTGGCTCGCTGACCGTCGATGACGAAGGCACGCCGTCGGCCCGCAACGTGCTGATCGATGACGGCAAGCTTGTCGGCTATATGCAGGATCGCCAGAACGCCCGGCTGATGGGCATGAACGCCACCGGCAACGGACGGCGCGAAGGCTACGCGCACCAGCCGATGCCGCGCATGACCAACACCTATATGACGTCAGGCGACATGGAGCCGGACGAAATCATCGCCTCGGTCAAGAATGGCATCTATGCCGTCTCCTTCGGCGGCGGCCAGGTCGACATCACCTCGGGAAAATTCGTGTTCGGCTGCACCGAGGCCTACATGATCGAGGACGGCAAGGTGACGCAGCCGATCAAGGGCGCCATGCTGATCGGCAATGGGCCGGATGCCATGCATCGGGTTTCGATGATCGGCAACGACATGAAGCTCGACACCGGCATCGGCATGTGCGGCAAGGCCGGCCAGGGCGTGCCGGTCGGCGTTGGCCAGCCGCACCTCAGGATGAACCAGATGACGGTTGGCGGAACGCGGGTTTGATAGAAGCTGCGGTTTTTGTCTTACATTCAGAGGATGCGCCGCGATGGCCAACCCGGAAAGACTCGTAACCACTGTCTCGACCAAGGGGCAGGTCACCCTGCCCAGCGCGATCCACAAGCGGAGGGAATGGGACGCCGGCACACGTCTTCTGGTCGAAGATACTCCGGAGGGCGTGCTACTGAACCCTGCGCCAGTCTTCGCCGAAACACGGCCAGAAGACGTATTTGGATCCCTGCCCCATAGAGACAGGCCGAAGACGTTGGAAGAAATGGACGCGGGTGTGCTGGCCGAAGCGCGGCGGCGCGGCCGGCTCGAACTGCCCTAAAGCCATGAAGCCGGCGTTTTCGGCAAGCGATGGTCGGGATCGATGACCTTCAGACGGGGTGTGTTGCTCTCGTTCCATCGCCACAGCGCGACGCATGTGCCGCCGGGCGACATGAAGGAGGGGTAGATCACGCCATGTTGCCCGTCGGCAATCAGGCGATCTCTCAGCGTGTGCGTCTCAGGCACCAGGCCTTGATCCATGACATCGCGCCATTCACATCGGTTGATGTCTGCCGTCACGCCGAGCCTGGTCAACTCATCAGCGTCCGTAAGGTCTGCCAGTCGCGCGCCTGAAAGTGCGAGCTGCGCAATCAGCGCGGGATGCTGGACAAAGCCCTGATTGTACTCCGCCCAGGCAGTGGACAATTCGCCCGCGGCATAGATCGTCGGGGCGCCCACTGGATTCCAGCGACCGCCAAAGCGGGCTGCTCCTTCGCCGGAAAGCGGCAGATGCGCCCAACGCGGCACGAAGGCGCGCCATAGGCTAAGTCTGTTTTCAGGCATAGATGCCGGAGCGGACTGCCTCCAGATAGGCTAGCACCTTGTCCGTCTTGCCCTCTCGAACGAGATCGTAGGCGGTCTTTCCCGCCCAGCCGGGGATCGGCTGATGCTTGAACCAGATCGCCGCACGCTGTTCATCGCCGGCCATCTCGCCTGCCATCGCAAGGATACGGACGATCGGACTCAATGCGGCGTCGACCTTGCGCGCGCCGGTCTTGGCGGCAAGCGTGTTGCGCGCGACGCCGATCAGGCCCGCCAGTTCGGTCAGATTGACGCCCAGCAGTTCAGCCACCCGTCTTGCCGAAAGAAATGGCGTACGCTCGTCGCCAAAGCGCGATGCTCTGATATCGAGAGCTGCGGTATTCATAACAGGTTCCTAGCACGTTTTGAACAGAACACGCTCAAAGTATGCTCATTTTACGCGAAATTCAAGCTCAACAAATGCGGACCTGTTACCGCCTTCGCTTCGGCTTCTCCAGAAGCGCGACGGCCTCGACATGCGGCGACCACAGGAACTGGTCGATCGGCGTCACGCTTTTCAGGACGTAGCCGCCGTCGACGAGGATGCGCAAGTCGCGTGCCAGCGTCACCGGATTGCAGGAAACCGCGGCGACAAGCGGCACGTCGGAACGGGCGATCTGCTTCGACTGGTCTTCGGCGCCGGCGCGGGGCGGATCGAAGACGACGCCGTCGAAGGCATTCAGTTCCTTGAAAGTGAGCGGCCGCCGGAACAGGTCGCGGCGTTCGCTGGTCACGCGCTTCAGACCGCTGGCGAAACGGAATGCCCGGTCGAGCGCCGAAAGCGCTGCCGCATCCCCCTCCACCGCATGGACCTCCGACCTGGCGGCCAGGCGCAGCGCAAAGCTGCCGCAGCCGGCGAAGAGATCGGCTATCTTCCTGGCACGCGCGAGGTGCCGGCCGACGATGTCGGCCATCGCCTGCTCGGCGGCCTCGGTCGCCTGCAGGAAGGCGCCCGGCGGCACCGCGACGGCGACGCTGCCGAACAGCACCACCGGCTTTTTGGGCTCGATGATGATCTCGCCATCGATCGAAAGCCTGGCCAATCCCTGAGCGATGACGAAATTGGAGGCGACGCGGCGCTGGTTCTCGCCGAGCTTGCCGGACTCGTGAACCGCGACATCGAGACCGGAACCGCTCGCCGTGACCGTCATGCGGAACGATTTCGTCGTGGCGCAAACCAATTCGGCAAGTGCTCTCAGGCGGTCGAGCTTTGCGACGATCTCGGGCAGCGAGATCGGGCATTCCTCGATGGAAATGATCTCGGACGACAACGCCCGAACGAAGCCGAGCAGCATGCCGGCCTCGCTGCGCCTGGCGGTGAACACGACGCGCCGACGCGTCTGCGGCGCGCACGGCACCAGCGCGTCAATGTCGCAACTGATGCCCTTGCTGTTGAGCGCATGCGCAACCTTGTCGTGCTTCCACCGATGATAGGCTTTGGCCTCAAGATGCTGGATGGCGCAGCCGCCGCATTCGGTGAAATGCCGACAGGCAGGGTCGATGCGAAGCGGCGAAGCCTCCAGCACCGACATCAGCGTGGCACGGTCCCTTTCGCGCGCGGCGGTGACGGTTTCACCGGGCAGCGTGAACGGAATGAAAAGCTCGCCGGTTTCGGTCTCGGCGACGCCGTCGCCCTGGGAGCCCAGCCTTGTGATCGTGAAGCGCGCATTCATCGGCCTCCGATCCCCCTGTTCTCGATACCGGCGTCCTTGATCCCGGCGAGCAGGAACTCGCGGTTGCCGTCGCCGCCTTCGATCGGCGACAGATGCAGTCCGAGCGAGCGCCAGCCGGGGACGCCGTCCAACCAATCCTGCAGCAGGCCGGCAACCCGCGCGGCATCGTATGGATCTTTCAGCAAGCCGCCCTTGCCGATCGCCTCGCGGCCCGCCTCGAATTGCGGCTTGACCAGAAATATTGCTTTGGCGCCGCTCCTGGCAATGGCGAGCGCCGGCGGCAGCGCCAGTTTCAACGAGATGAAGCTGACGTCGGAGACGATAAAATCTGGAATGCGATCGGCAAGATCGGCGGCCGAAAGATCACGGGCGTTCAATCCCTCGATGACCGTCACACGCGGATCGCCGGCGATATCCGGATGTATCTGGCCATGCCCGACATCGATCGCCGTGACATGCGCCGCGCCGCGCCCGAGCAGCACTTGAGTGAAGCCTCCGGTCGAGGCGCCGACGTCGAGCGCTTCGCAGTCGGCTGGATCGAGGTCGAAATAGTCGAGCCCGGCGATCAGCTTCAGCGCAGCACGCGACACATAGCCCTGCGCCGGATCATCGACTTCTATGAGGCAATCAGCCCGGACGGTCTGGCCGGGCTTGCGGGCGATGACGCCGTCAACCGTCACGGTGCCGCGCTCGATCGCGTCGCGGGCGCGAGAGCGGCTGGGAAACAGGCCGCGCGCGACGAGGAGTTCGTCGAGCCGCTGGCGTGTGCTGGCTGGCAAACGGGAGTTCATCGGCCTTCATGGCGAAAGCCTGTCACGAAGGCAAGGATATTGGGGAAGACAACGAACATCTTGCCAAAGCGGCGAGCGCATCAGGCCGCGCCACAACCTGTTGAATATCGCACTGGGTCCGGCACAATGTTGGGAACAAATGCTCGTGTTGCTGCCAGAACGTGAGGAGGACGAATGCTGACCGGAACCTGCCATTGCGGCGCGGCCCACTGGACTTTGGAAGGCGATCCCGGCTCGATCACAGCCTGCAACTGCACGCTTTGCCGCCGCTATGGCGCGCTGTGGGCTTACGATTATGTCGACGAACGCATCCGTCTTGCGGGACCGACAAGTGCTTATACGCGCTCCGGAAAGGATGCCCCGTCGCTCGAGATTCTGTTCTGTCCGACATGCGCCTGTGTGCTGGCCTGGCGTGGTTTGCGCGCCAGTGCCGCCGGTCGCACCCGGATCGCCGTCAATGTGAGGCTTGCGCCGCCTGACACCGTCGCCGACTTGCCAATCGATCATTTCGATGGTCTCCACGCGTTCGAGGACCTGCCGCGCGATGGTCGCTGCGTGCGCGATATGTGGTTCTGATGCATGTTGCGCAAAAACATGCCCTCGGGCTTGAACCGAGGGTGCTCCGTCGCACCATAAGGCGACCTTCCCGGCCAGTCTCCAGAGCCGCCCTTCTTGTCCGCAGCGGGCGCTTCGTAATCATGCAATCGCCTCTGTTGTCTGCGACAGCAGATCTTCCGCCAGCTGTAACGCGGCCTCCCGTGCATCCTGGCGAGCCGCATGGTCAATATCGGGTCCAAAGAGGGTTTTCTGGATGATTAGACTGCGGACATCTTCGATACCGATGAAGCGCAACCACGCTTCTACATAGGGTTTTTGAAAGTCGAAGCGCTGCGCCGGCGTGATGGATTGCGCCGCATAGTCGAGACCTCGCGCATGGACGACCACGGCGGTCTTATCCCGGAGCAGTCCTGCGAACCCGTGTTCAGGGTCGAACGAGAAAAGGATGTCCTTCTGCGATACCAGGTCGATGAAGTGCTTGAGTTTGTAGGGAATGCTGAAATTCCACAGGGGCGTCGACAGCAGGACAATATCCGCCCAGTGCAGTTGTTGCGCCAATTCTTGCAATGTGGCCCATGCCTGCTGTTGAGAAGGGGTAAGCGGCGTGCCGCTGAGCCCCGCATATTTGGCCAACATCGCGTCCTCACCGAATTCGGGGAGGTCGACATCCCATAGATCGAGCGTTGAAATCGCCAGGTCGGGTCGCCGAGCACGACAGCTTTGAACAAAGGCCTCGGCGACCTCACGCGAGGCGGAACGCTCTTTACGGGGCGAGGAAACGATATGCAGCAGCTTGGTCATGGATCATCCTTGCTCATTGTGACGAACCGTATTGCGTCATATTTTAATTCGATATAAAAATTGAGATTATCGACAATATTCATCATGGATCAGAATATATGCTGGAATTGGTCCTGCTCAGGACGTTCGTCGCCGTGTTCGACGAAGGCGGCTTCAGTCGGGCAGCGGCGCGACTGAACCTTACGCAGTCGGCCGTCAGTGGGCACCTGCGTCGTCTCGAAGAGCAGGTCGGAAAGCCGTTACTCAAAAGGACGACGCGCTCGTTTGAGATGACACAAGATGGCGAGCGCCTGCTCGCCTATGCAAGGGCGATGCTCGCCCTTAACCGGGATGCTTTGGCCGATCTGGCGCAGGCACCCTTTCACGGCAGAGTTCGCGTCGGCCTCTCGGAAGACTTCGCACAGGTCCCCATCCTTCGCGCCTTGCAGGCATTCGGCGCTGATCGCCCCGGATTGCAGGTCGAGGTGCAAGTCGGGATTCCGGGTGCGCTGCTCTCGAAGATGAAGGAGGGCAACATCGAACTGGTGCTCGGATCCCAGTGTGAGGGTGAGGAGATGGGGCGCCTCCTGTGGCGCGAGCCTCTTGTCTGGGCATGGGCGGATCATACCGGCGTGGATCTTCCGGACCCGCTGCCATTGGCCGTGTTGCCGGTACCATGCCCCTACAGGGAAGTTGCTCTTGAACGGCTTGCCAAGGCCGGGATCAGCCAGCGCACGGTGATGATATGCACCAGCAACGCCAGCCTGAGGGCGGCTGCCATCTCAGGCTTCGCTGTAGCGCCGATGATCGTCAGTCAGCTGAGAAACGGCCTGGTCAGGGTACCCGAAAGCTACGGTCTGCCAGAGTTGCCAGAAGCGCAGTTCAGGCTATTTGCCGCATCGAAAGGCGATACTTCCGTCCTCGAAGAACTGGCGGAGGCCATCATGAACGCCGTTCCTCGAAGGCACGCCGGCGAGGATTGATCCTGAACTCGCACCAAACGCTTGCTTCCAAGCGATATGGAATCGATGAGACGGACCAAGGCCTCACAAATCTACAAGAAGACGGGCAACATCCGCGCCGTCCATCAAGCTGAACCTATTCTGCGCATTCGCCCGCCGCTCGGCAGCGCGCCTTCTAGCGGAAAAGCATCACCGGCACTTTGCACGACCGTATCATCTCAGTTGTCGTAGAGCCGATGACGAAACTGCCGATGCGCGAGTGCCCGTATGCTCCGATGACCAAGAGGTTTATCCCTTCGTTTTCGACCGTCCCGGCAATGACAGCGTCGGGTTGCCCTGGAACGATCTCGGCTCTGACCGAATAGCCACCGGCCTGAAGGACCGAACCGGCATCCTGAAGCCGCTTTTGGGCTTCCGGCGTGTCTGGCGCGACCATCAAAAGCCGGCAGGACAGGCCCTCGAACAACCGGCTTCGAGCGACGTGGTCAACCGCCTTCATGCTGCTCGTGCCCCCGTCGAAGGCAATCAGGAACCTCTCGATGGGCTTGAACGCCCGCGATGCGACGAAGATGGGCTTACGGCTCGAGCGGGCGATGCGCTCAAGGTTCGAGCCCAGATGCAGTTTTGCGAAATCGGCGCCTTCGCCACGCTTGCCGATCACCACCATATCGGCGTCAGCTTCCATTTCCGCGATCGTTTCGACGATATCTCCAATCCGAAGTTTGGTCGAAACGTCGGTAATGCCGGCAGCCTCGATCGCAGCCTTGGCATCTTCGCGAATTGCGCGGCCACGCTTCTGCGCAAGCTTGGCGCGCTGCTCGTCGAGCGCGCTCAATTCGGCAAGCAGCGTGCTTCTGGCGCCAAGCGCGATGCTCCCACTGTGATCGGACGGCGCGCTGGTGGTTTCCCGTCGGCCGAGGACATGAAGGATCTCGATGGACGATCCCTTGTGTTTTGCGATCCAGGCAGCATGGTCGCAAACGCTCTTCGAGTAGATCGACCCGTCTACCAGCGCGATCAGTTTCGACATTTGTTCCTCCCTTAGTGGCCCATGAGACGTTCCAGCGCGCCTGGCTTGTCGTGAATGGCGAGCCTGTCCACGATCGTCTCGCTCGCCTCGTTCAGCCCTATGATGTCGACGACCGCACCCTCGCGGCGGAACTTCAGCACGATCATGTCGAGCGCTGCGACGCTGGAGATGTCCCAGATATGCGCCCGGCTGACATCGATGGTGACCTTCTCAAGCGCTTCCTTGAAATCGAAGGCGGCGGTGAAGTCGTCAGCCGACGCAAAGAAGACCTGGCCTTCGACGACATAGGTCCGGGCCGTCCCATCCTGCGATAGCGTCGAGGTGACCCGGAAAATTTGCGCGATCTTCCAGGCAAAGAAAATGCCGGACAGAAGAACGCCGACAAGGACGCCGATCGCCAAATTATGGGTGAAGACGACGCAGATGACCGTAGCGAGCATGACGATCGACGAACTGCGCGGGTGATGCTTGAGGTTTCTGATCGACGACCAGGAGAATGTTCCGATCGAGACCATGATCATGATTGCGACGAGTGCCGCCATCGGTATCTGCTTCACCCATTCGCCAAGCACGACGATCATGAACAGCAGGAATATGCCTGCGCAGAAAGTCGAAAGCCGCCCGCGTCCACCCGACTTCACGTTGATGATCGACTGGCCAATCATGGCGCAACCGGCCATGCCGCCGATGAAACCGGTCGCGGTGTTGGCGATGCCCTGACCGATGCATTCCTGGTTCTTGTCGCTGGGCGTATCTGTCAGGTCGTCGACGATCGAGGCGGTCATCAACGATTCCAGCAATCCGACAGCGGCCACCGCCGCCGAATAAGGCAGGATGATCGTCAGCGTTTCCAGGTTCAGCGGAATCTGCGGGATAAGGAAGATGGGCAGCGTCGAGGGCAGTTCGCCCATGTCGCCCACCGTCCTGATGTCGAAACCGAAATACATGGCAATCGCCGTCAGCACCAGGATGCAGACCAGCGGCGAGGGTATCGATTTCGTCAGCAACGGAAACAGATAGATGATGCCGAGCCCGGCCGCGACCATCACATAGGTCAGCCACGGCACGGCGATGAGTTCCGGCAGCTGCGCCATGAAGATGAGGATCGCGAGCGCGTTGACGAAGCCTGTCATCACCGAGCGCGACACGAAACGCATGACGTAGCCGAGGCGCAGCAGCCCAGCGGCGATCTGAATGAGACCAGCAAGGACCGTGGCGGCCAGGAGATACTGAAGCCCATGCTCCTTGACCAAAGTCACCATCAGCACTGCGGTCGCGGCGGTGGCCGCCGAAATCATCCCGGGACGGCCGCCGGTGATGGCGACGATTACCGCGATCGGGAAGGAGGCGTAGAGGCCGATCTTCGGATCGACGCCGGCGATGATGGAAAAGGCGATGGCTTCAGGGATGAGCGCCAGGGCGACCACCAGACCTGCAAGGACGTCGCCGCGAATGTTGCCGCACCACTGGTCGCGGTAAGCAGTAAGCGAATGCATGAAATGTCCATTGAAACACAAAACCGCTCAGATCGGACGATCCGTTCAAAGGCTTATGAATGGCGGTTGCGTTGTCCGGCGGGTCGGCGGCCGGAAGAGCCACCCGGATTTTCACCGGGTCCGATCGAATGACCCTCTATAGAGCGAGATCATCCCGCATTGCAACATGACACGAGAGCGACACTTGCCCGGCCATTGCACGCGAGTTCATCGAAGGCGAATGCCAATGCCAATGACAACGCAAACAGTCAGTTACGACCGCCGGTCGGCAAACTGATGCAAGCCGTTGAGACTTTGATTCAGGCGCTTTGCGCGCTGGCGGTGTGTCCCAGCGCCACGAAGACGGTGCGCACGATACCGACGGCATCAAGCCCGGCGTCGGCATACATCTTTTCGGGCTTGGCGTGATCGACAAAAGTGTCGGGCAGTACAAGCGGGCGTACCTTCAGGCCGTTTTCCAGCAGCCCTTCATGGGCGAGGAATTGCAGCACATGGCTGGCGAAGCCACCGACCGCGCCCTCTTCCACTGTTACCAGCACTTCGTGCGAGCGCGCCAGCCGCCGGATCAAATCCTCGTCGAGCGGCTTGGCGAAACGAGCATCGGCGACCGTGGTGGAAAGCCCTGCCGCGCCGAGCTCCTCGGCCGCAGCCAGGCAATCCTGCAGCCGCGTGCCGAACGAAAGCAGTGCAACCTTGGTGCCTTCCCTGACGATGCGGCCCTTGCCGATTTCGAGAACCGAGCCACGCTCCGGCAGGTCGACGCCGACGCCGTTGCCGCGCGGGTAGCGGAAGGCGATGGGGCCGTCATCGTAGCTTGCCGCCGTGCGCACCATGTGTCGCAGTTCCGCCTCATCCGCCGCGGCCATGACGACGAAACCGGGAAGCGTCGCCAAAAAAGTCGTGTCGAAGGCGCCGCAATGGGTCGCCCCGTCGGCCCCGACGAAGCCGGCGCGATCGATCGGAAAGCGCACCGGCAGTTTCTGGATCGCCACGTCGTGGACGACCTGGTCGTAGGCGCGCTGCAGGAAGGTCGAATAGATCGCCGCGAAAGGTTTGAAGCCTTCGGTGGCAAGGCCGGCGGCGAAAGTCACCGCGTGTTGCTCGGCGATACCGACATCGAAGGTCCTCGACGGGAACGCCTCGCCGAAGAGGTCGAGGCCGGTGCCGTTCGGCATGGCGGCGGTGATGGCGACGATGCGATCATCTTCACGGCCTTCCTGGACCAGGCTTTCGGCAAAGACTTTCGTGTAGCTCGGCGCGTTGGCCGGCGCCTTGGCCTGCGCGCCGGTGATGACGTCGAATTTGTTGACGCCATGATATTTGTCGGCGGCCGCCTCGGCCGGTCCATAGCCCTTGCCCTTCTGGGTCACGACGTGGATCAGCACCGGACCGTCGGCATTGTCGCGGACGTTCTTCAGCACCGGGATCAGGTGCTCGAGATTGTGACCGTCGATCGGGCCGATGTGATAAAAACCCATTTCCTCGAACAGCGTGCCGCCGGTGACGTAACCGCGCGCATGCTCGACCGCCCGCTTGATGGCGCGATCGGCGCGCTCGCCGAGATAGGAGGTCAGCTTCTTGCCGAAATCGCGCAAGCCCAGATAGGCCTTGCCCGACGCCAGGCGGGCCAGATAGGCGCTCATCGCCCCGGTCGGCGGAGCGATCGACATGTCGTTGTCGTTGAGGATGACGATCAGCCGGGCATCGAGCGCGCCGGCATTGTTCATCGCCTCATAGGCCATGCCGGCCGACATGGCGCCGTCGCCGATAACGGCAATGACATTGTTGCGGCCCCCGGAGAGATCGCGTGCCATTGCCATGCCGAGGCCGGCGGAGATCGAGGTCGAGGAGTGGGCGGCGCCGAACGGATCGTATTCGCTCTCGGCGCGCTGGGTGAAACCGGACAGGCCGCCCTCTTGCCGCAGCGTGCGGATACGGTCGCGGCGGCCGGTCAGGATCTTGTGCGGATAGGCCTGGTGACCGACATCCCAGATCAGCCGGTCGTCTGGCGTGTTGAAGACATAGTGCAATGCCACCGTCAGTTCGACCACGCCAAGCCCGGCACCGAGATGTCCGCCGGTATGCGACACGGCATCGATCAACTCGGTGCGAAGCTCCGATGCCAATTGCGGCAGATGACGTTCGTCAAGCGTCCTGAGGTCGGCCGGGATGCGGACCTTGTCGAGAAGTGGCGTATGGAGCTTTGCGTTCACTGGTGCTGGGGCCTGCTTTTTATTCATCTGCGAAATAGGCTGCTGGCCGGCGAATGTAAATGCGTGCGAGTGACGCGGCATAGCTTCAAACTGTTAGGGTTTCGTTTACGCGTCAAAAAGGACGCGCGGCGCTCTAGTTGTCCGGCAGCGGAATGAACTCTTCTTCATCCCCCGGAACGATATCGAAACGGCCTGTCTTCCATTCTTCTTTCGCCTGTTCGATGCGTTCCTTCGACGATGACACGAAATTCCACCAGATGTAGCGCTTGGAGCCGAGCGAGGCGCCGCCGAACAGCATGAAATGCGCTCCACCCTCCGACGACACGACGATCTCGTCGCCGGGCCGGAACACCAAAAGCCGCTCTGCCGGGAAGCGGTCACCGGAGATCGAAACCTCGCCTTCCAACGTATAGATGGCGCGCTCCTCGGCATCGGCAGGGATTTTCACGCTGGCGCCGGGCGCCAGGCTGAGGTCTGCATAGAGCGTGTCCGAAGCGGTCACGACCGGTGACCGCAGCCCGGCAAACGCGCCAATGACAACGCGCCCGCTGACGCCTTCAGCGTCGATTTCGGGCAGACGCATGGCCGCCGTATTCTCGAAGATCGGGTCGACCTCCTCTTTATCGTCCGGCAGCGCCAGCCATGTCTGCAGGCCGGAAACCGACATCGGCGCACCGCGCAGCTCCTGCGGCGTACGCTCGGAATGGACGATGCCGCGACCGGCGGTCATCAAATTCACGTCGCCGGGCTGGATGACCATTTCGGTGCCGAGCGAATCGCGATGCCTGATCTTGCCGTCGAACAGGTAAGTGACGGTCGACAGGCCGATATGGGGATGCGGGCGGACATCGAGCGCCTGGCCGGCCCGCAAAATCGCCGGTCCCATGCGATCGAAGAAGATGAACGGACCGACCAGCCGACGCCTGGCGGTCGGCAAGGCACGGCGAACCTGAAAGCCGCCAATGTCCTTGGCGTTCGGAATAACCATCAGTTCGATCTGGTCGCTGGCGAAGGCGTCACCGGGCAGAGGGTCGTTTCCGGGGAAGAAGCTCATGCGGTCTTCCTCAGGCGAAGCGGAGTGCAGACCTGGCTTTCGCCTTGGCCGCCACCTCGTCGCGATTGCGCGGATGCTGTGTCGTCTCGAGGCTGTCCAGCAATTCGCGTGCAGACGCGGCTATGGCCTCGACGGCGTGGTCGAACGCATGCTGGTTCTGTTTCGACGGCCGTGTCGTTCCGCTCAGCTTGCGGACAAACTGAAGTGCGGCATCGCGGACCTCGTCATCGGTTGCCGGCGGATCGAAATTGAACAGGGTCTTGATGTTTCTGCACATCGTTCGCAATCTCCTCTCGTCCTGGAGCCATTTCAAGCGGGATGAGTATTATCCTCAATCATGATCATGTCGAAAAGCCGCACGGCGAAATTGTCGTTGGAGACCGTGCTTTACTCCGCATCCAGCGGCTCGGTCCCCACCGGCTTGCCGTCGCGCGAAAGCCTGATCTTCTCGACCTTGTCCTCGGCCGCCTTGAGCAGCCGGTCGCAATGGAGTTTTAGCGCCTCGCCGCGCTCATAGATGCGAATCGACTGGTCGAGCGGCACGTCGCCGCGCTCCAGATCATCGACGATTTTCTCCAGCGCGTCGAGCGCCTGCTCGAAGCTCATCGCCTTGACGTCTTCGTTGCTCTCACCAGCCATCGTCTATCCTTTCATCAGTCGCCCGACATGGGCGGCGACCGAAAATGCCAATCCCTGCAGATCGTAGCCGCCCTCGAGCAGGCTGACGAGCCGGTTGTCGCTGTGGCGACCGGCGCGCTGCATCAACTGGCCGGTTGCCCAGTCGAAATCGTCCTCGGTCAGGTTGATCTCGGCCAGCGGATCGCGGTGGTGCGCGTCGAAGCCGGCGGAAATGATGATGAGGTCGGGCGCGAAATTGTCGAGCGCCGGCAAGATCCGCGACAGGAAAGCGTCGCGAAAAACCTCGCTGCCGGTCTGCGGCGCCAGCGGCGCGTTGACGATGTTGCCGGCGCCGGTTTCGCTCACCGCCCCGGTCCCCGGGTAAAGCGGCATCTGGTGCGTCGAGCAATAGAGCACCGAGGGATCGTCCCAGAAAATATCCTGCGTGCCATTGCCGTGGTGGACGTCCCAGTCGACGATGGCAACACGCTCGGCCTGGTGCTGCCTTTGCGCGTAGCGCGCCGCGATCGCCGCGGTGTTGAACAGGCAGAAGCCCATGGACGTGGTCTTTTCGGCGTGGTGGCCGGGCGGCCGGGCGGCGACAAAGACATTGGCCACGTCGCCCCGAAAGACATCGTCGACGGCGGCGTTGGCAGCGCCGATCGCCGTGACGGCCGCCTGCCAGCTTTTCGGGCTGGCGGTGGTGTCGGCGTCGACACGAGCGATACCGGTGTCCGGCATCAAAGCGCGGACCCGTTCGACGAATTCCTGCGGGTGTGCGTAGAGGATGGTGGCCTCGTCGCCTTCCGGCGCCTCGGCACGATCAAGGGCCGCAAAGGCCTCGTCGTCGAGCACGCGCTCGATGGCGCGCAGGCGGTCCGGCCGCTCCGGATGACCGGGCGGCGTTATATGCTCGAGGAAGATCGCGTGGGTATAAAGCCTTGTGACCATGCCCCCGATATAGGCGCGCCCGGCGGCTTTGACCATGTTTTGCAACCGCCAAAGGCAGACGTTCAACAGGGTTTAGGCGTTGGGTGCTGGTTGGGTCCGGCGCGAGCTGCCCGAATCTTGAGGCGCGCTTCGCCCGTCCCATTCGAGGTCGCGCCTTGCCTTTGGTGGTCTTGATACAGGCTCAGGCCGGCGATTTGTCCACCTCAGCCGGTGCTTGTGGACGGCCAATCCTGCGGCCTTGCCTGAGCAGTCCCTCCAAAAGCACGTTGAACGCCTTCACCGCCTTTTTCGACGTCGCTTCTGGATTTTCCGAATTTGCGATCCACTGCGCGGCATGTAGCGAGGCGCCGCTGACCAGCCTTGCTGCGGCTTCGGGATCAACGGCAACGATGGTTCCCTCGTCCCTCAGCTTTTGAAGGTTCTCGCTCATCGAGCGGATGCATTCGTTCTGGCTCGGCCATTGCGAAGGATCGCCGAGCACCGCCGGTCCGTCGCGAAGGACAATACGCTGGATCTCCGGCTCCAGCGCCATCTCGATATAGGCGGTGCATTCGTCGACAAAGCCCTGCCAGAGAGTGTCCGCCCTGGCCGAAACGATCTTCAACCGGGCCAACATCTCCGCGTCGATCTCGGCGATAACCGCCTGGAGAAGGCCCTTCTTGTCGCCGAAGTGATGATAAAGCGCGCCGCGCGTCAGCCCGGCCGATGCGGTGAAGTCGTCCATCGAGGCCTCGGCATAGCCGACAGTGCCAAAGGCATGGCGCGCCGCCGCGACCAGTTTGGCGCGGGTTTCGGCGATCATCTCCTTGCGTGGTTTGTGCCCCATTCGCCCATTCCTTCACATACGTCTCGTATATTAATTGACATACGCTACGTATGTCATTATCTGATTTGCATACGCCACGTATATAAGTGGCTGGGCCTCAAAAATCCAGGAGTGTTCTCATGCCCAATCCCTATCGCGAAATCTTCAAGGCAAGGGGAGCCAAGGGCTTCGCCGCAGCCGGCTTCGTTGCCCGGATGCCGATGGCCATGGCTCCGATCGGAATCGTCGCGATGCTGTCGCAGACGCACGGCGAGTACTGGCTGGCCGGCGCCGTCGCCGCGACATATGCGCTGGCCAATGCTTTTGTCGCGCCGCAGATATCGCGGCTGGTGGACCGCCTCGGCCAGGCGCGGATTGTGGCGCCCACCACTGTTATTTCCGTGCTCGCCTTCGTGGTGCTGATTGCGGCGGCCAATCAGGACTTGCCGATATGGACACTGTTCGTATCAGCGCTGCTGGCCGCCGCAATGCCCAGCATCCCAGCAATGGTACGCGCGCGCTGGACAGAGCTCTTCCGGGATCGCCCCGAGATGAACACGGCGTTCGCCTTCGAATCGGCGGCGGACGAGCTGGTCTACATCGCCGGGGCTTCGCTGTCGGTTGGCCTGAGCGTCGCGCTTTTCCCGGAAGCGGGAATGTTGGCGAGCACATTGTTCCTCGCCTTCGGCTCGACAGCCCTTATCCTGCAGCGCTCGACCGAGCCGCGCGTGCGACCGGTCGACCAGGGTGCGCGCGGATCGGCAATCCGCCTGCGGCCGGTCCAAATCATCACTTTCGCCCTGATCTTCATCGGCGCGACCTTCGCGACCACGGAGGTTAGCACGGTGGCGATCACCAAGGAGCTCGGCCAGCCGGGCGCCGCCAGCCTCGTTATCGGCGTCTACGCTCTCGGATCGTTCGTCGTCGGCATCGTCCTCGGCGCGCTGAACCTGAAAACACCGCTGCAAATTCAGCTTGCCATCGCGGTCGCCATCATCGCGCTCACCACGCTGCCGCTGCTTGTCGCAGACACGGTGCCGCTTCTGGCGCTGACTGTCTTCGTTAGCGGTGTGGCGATCTCGCCGACCTTCATCACGGCATTCGGCCTGATCGAGCGGCGCGTGCCGGAGGCGATGCTGACCGAGGGCGTGACCTGGGTCATGACCGGCATTGGCATCGGCATGGCGCTCGGCTCCTTTGCCGCCGGATGGGTGGTGGACGCCTTCGGTGCACAGAGCGGCTTCCTGGTGTCGGTGGCGGCGGGCACTGTCGCGCTGGTCACCGTGCTCGCCGGCCAGCGCAGCCTTGCCACGGATTCTGACATCCCCGCGCGCGACGCCGCCGCGGTTCCTGCCGAATAGTCTTCAGGCGTCCGGTCCCAAGCGGGACCGGACGCACCCGGCGATCCGCTAAACCAGCCCTAAAGAATTTCGGTATTGGCGATATGGATGCCAAAACCTTCGAGGCCGACATAGTGGCGTTCGCGCGAGGCAATCAGTGTGATCGAGGAAATGCCCAGATCCTTCAGGATTTGCGCGCCGAGGCCGATCTCGCGCCATTCGCTTTCGCGGCGGCGCGCCTCTTCATGGTCCTCGCGGTCGCCGGCGGCCGGCCGGTTGCGCTCCTGATGGGCGACGCCGACGGAACCTTCGCGCAGATAGACGATGACGCCGCGCCGACGCTCGCCCATCGATTTCATGATGCCGTCCAGCCTGTGGCCGGTGCCGAAGACGTCCGTCACAACATCCTCGGAATGCAACCGCACCGGTACCTCCTCGCCGTCGCGGATGTCGCCGAAGACGATCGCCACATGGTGCATCGAGTCCCAGGGCAGCGTGTAGGTGAACACCTGGGCCTTGCCGCCGGGCGTGTCGATCTCCGAACAGGCGACACGCTCGACCAGCGTTTCCTTACGCTGGCGATAGGCGATGAGGTCGGCGACCGAAATCTGCTTCAAACCGTTCGTTTCGGCGAAGGCCTGCACCTGCGGGCCGCGCATCACGGTGCCGTCATCATTGACCAGCTCGGAAATGACACCGACCGGCGACAGGCCGGCAAGCTTGCACAAATCGACCGCGGCTTCGGTATGGCCCGAACGCATCAGCACACCGCCTTCGCGCGCAATCAGCGGAAAGATGTGGCCGGGGCGGACGAAATCGGAGGCGCCGACATTGCCGTTGGCAAGGTTGCGCACGGTCAATGTGCGGTCGTCGGCCGAAATGCCCGTCGTGGTGCCGTGCTTGAAATCGACGCTGACGGTGAAGGCGGTGGTGTGGGCCGAGTCATTGTCGGCGACCATCGGCGACAGGTTGAGGCGCTTGGCCTCCTCGCGCGGCATCGGCGTGCAGACGATACCAGAGGTATTGCGGACGATGAACGCCATCTTTTCCGGCGTGCAATGGACGGCGGCGACGATCAGGTCGCCCTCGTTCTCGCGCCCGTCATCGTCCATGACGACGACAATCTCGCCGCGTTCGAAGGCGCGCAGGGCTTCGACGATCTTCTTCTGGTCGTAAGGCATGGACGCTCGCTTCGCTCGCGATAACAGGGGAGTAAGGCAGTAGGGCAGTAGGGCAGTAAGGAAAAGGAAAAAGTTTGGCGTCTCGGCGGGTCACGTAACCTACTGCCCTACTGCCCTACTGCCTTCCCGTTTGTCCCCGATGACGCAGATAGTGATCGGCGATCGCGCAGGCAACCATCGCCTCGCCGATCGGCACGGCGCGGATGCCGACGCACGGATCGTGCCGGCCCTTGGTCATGATCTCGACGTCGTTGCCGTCCTTGTCGATCGACTTTCGCGGGGTCAGGATCGACGAGGTCGGCTTGACGGCGAAACGTGCGACGATCGCCTGGCCGGTCGAGATGCCGCCGAGGAGGCCGCCGGCATTGTTGGACAGGAAGACCGGCTTGCCGTCATTGCCGATACGCATCTCGTCGGCATTTTCTTCGCCGGTGATGCGGGCGGCCTCGAAGCCGTTGCCGATCTCGACACCCTTGACGGCATTGATCGACATCAGGCCCGAGGCAATGTCCTGGTCGAGCTTGGCGTAGATCGGCGCGCCGAGGCCCGCCGGAACGCCGTCGGCGACGATCTCGATTACCGCGCCGACCGAGGAACCCGCCTTGCGGATGCCGTCAAGATACGCGGTGAAGACGGCGACCGATGCCGGATCGGGCGTGAAGAATGGATTTTCGGCGTTGCCAACGAAATTCCAGTTCCAGTTGGCGCGGTCGATCGATTTTTCCCCCATCGACACCAGCGCGCCGCGCACGGTCATGCCGGGCACGACCTTGCGGGCCAAGGCTCCGGCCGCCACCCGCGCCGCCGTCTCGCGGGCCGAAGAACGGCCGCCGCCGCGATAGTCGCGCAGGCCGTATTTGGTGTCGTAGGTATAATCGGCATGACCCGGCCGGTATTGGCGGGCGATCTCGCCATAGTCCTTGGAGCGCTGGTCGACGTTCTCGATCAGCATCGACACCGGCGTGCCGGTGGTGATCATGGTCTCGCCGTCGTCATCCAGGATGAAGCCGGACAGGATCTTGACCTCGTCGGGTTCGCGACGCTGCGTCACAAAACGCGATTGGCCCGGGCGGCGCCTGTCGAGGTCGGCCTGGATTTCGGCGCGCGTGAAGCGGATACCGGGCGGACAGCCGTCGACCACGCAGCCGAGCGCTGGGCCATGGCTTTCGCCCCAGGTGGTGACGCGGAAAAGATGGCCAAACGTGTTGTGAGACATGAAAACCAGCCCTGCCGGCAAAAGGCCGGCTTAGCGCATGACCCCGAAAACCGTAGCGATTTCGGGAAGGATCATGCGCAAAGTCAAAAGTGCCACAGCGTCGTTTCTGCGTCAGGACGCGCGGCGCTGCAGTTGCGTTCTATTGGCGTTTTCCGCAGGGGTCAAACTGTGATCTGGCGGATTTAGTTTTGACACATTCGGTTGGTTTCTGCTTCCCTCGACCTGTTTGTTGAACACCGTCTGTTGAACACCCGCCGCCACCGAACCGGCGCAATGATAAGAGGACGATGATGCGTATCCCGATCGGCGCCGTTGCCGCCATGTTGCTGATTTCCACCGCCGCCTTCGCCGGCCAGACCGAAGGCCTGATCAAGGAGATCGACAAGGACACGTTGACGCTGACACTCGACGACGGCAAATCCTACAAGCTGAACGCCGAAACCGATCTCGAAGCGCTGAAACCCGGCATGGACATCGTGATCGCCTACGACGAGACAAACGGCGAGAACATCATCACCGACATGCAATTGCCGGATAGCGATACAGCCGAATAGACACATTCAGCTGGGCGGTGCTGGCTATTCTCGCGAGCAACGCTACCAGTTTCGGCTGGCGATGGGTCTCGGTGTTGGCGAAGACGGCTTTCAGGGATTCCTGGCGGTTTCGTAAGTGACTCGCAAATCACCCGCGACGGCCTTCAACTCTGCGCCCGATGAAACCCGCCGAGCCAGTCTTGCTTCGGCTTGCGGCGTCCAGCTGAACTTAACCTCTCACGGGGTGAAGTCGCCAAATTCGGACGGCAGGACTGCATTCTCACCAATTTCTAACCTGAATCTCTCGTGTCCTTAATAGCGGGTCCTCTATGGTTGCTCCGTGCTGAACGGCGTCGCGGAAATGTTGCGCCGATCTGCGCGAGCCATCCTGCACGGTGGCCTTCTCTGCCGCGAAGGGGGGACGTGAGTATTCATGAATCCGATCGGTTTCGGGTTCTCAACGCCGATGGACACCGATGGGCATCAGGTCTCGCATTCTTGTATTTCAGCTCATTGTCGTGGGGGCAGTCGTGATGATGGCGGCTATCGTCTACATCACCATTCGCTCGACAACCTACTACACGCAGCGCGTGCAATGGGCCAACAGCCAACTGGAAGCTGTCACCGCACTTACGGTCAACGCCAACCGATATTCTGAGCAGATTGCCGAGTTCCTGTTGATTGGCGAACCGGAGCGTCCCGACTACGAGAGCGCCCGCGCCGAACTTGAGGCAGGATTCGAAAAGCTCGCAGAGCTGACCAGGGGAGAAGCCGAGTTTCTCCTGGGCAGCAGCAAACAGGAGGAAGAAGGTGACGAGATCTTCCGCATCACGCGGATGCGCACGCTCTACGGAGAAATCGCCAAAGCCACGTCGGACGCAATCAATCTTCGCAACCAGGGGCGCCAGGAGGACGCGGTCAGGATTTTTCGCCGGGATATCGAGAATCGTTTCGACGCCGAGTTCGAGAACATCCTGGAAGCCGCGCGGCGCGACGAAGAGGAAGAGGTTGTGCGAACCGAGCTGCAGGCAGAAGCACTGTGGCGACGCTTGACCTGGATGACGGCCGTGCTTGCGGTGGCTGCCGTGGTTCTCTGCTTTGTCGCTGCTTTCCTTCTCGCCCGATCATTGATGCGTCCGATCGGCCTGCTGACCGAAGGCACGGAGGCGATCAGTCGTGGTGATCTCGACCACCGGATCGCCTTTGATGGCCGCGACGAACTTGGTGCGCTCGCCAAGCGGTTCAACGAAATGGCCACGCATCAGCAAGACCAGCGCGACCGGTTGCTCGTTGCCAAAGCAGAACTCGAGCAGCAAGTTGCCGCACGGACGGCAGAGCTTGCCGCGGCGAACCAGCGGTTGACGGAGCTCGACCGGTTGCGCGTCCAGTTCCTCGCCGACATCAGCCATGAACTGCGCACTCCACTGACGGCGCTTCGCGGTGAAGCGGAAATTCCGCTGCGCCATGGTTCAAAGCCAGAGGCAGTGTACCGCGACGCGCTCGAACGGATTGTCACTCAGAGCCTGGAGATGGGACGCCTCGTCGACGATCTCGTTTTTCTTTCTCGTTCGGAAACCGATACAATACGCTTCGAGCCCCGCCGAACGGACCTCGTTATCATCGTCGCCGATGCGGTCCACGAGGGCGAAATCCTGGGGCGCGCCAAGGGCATCTCGATCAAGGCGGCCTACAGCACCCGTCCGGTCTGGATCACAGCCGACGCGCAGCGGCTCAAACAGGCTCTCGTGATAATTCTGGACAATGCCATAAAATATTCTCCGCGCGATCGCTCGGTGAACTTGAGCATGACCGTTATGGACGGGCACGCGGAGATTGCGATACGCGACAAGGGTTTGGGCATTCCAGCCGAGGAAATACCTAAGGTGTTCGAGCGATTTTACCGTGGCCGAAGCCCAGTCGCCGCTTAAAGCGCGTCGCGGCGCACCCTCGGGTCAGGCCCGCGGGCATGCTTTTGGGCGACATCCATTAAAGCCACTCCAGGCGTCGGCCCTCCAGCCTGAGCAACCGATCGTGCGGCACATTCAGCCTTGCGGCTTCTTTCTCGGGCATTCCCAGCACCATGCGGAACAGGGCGCGCACGACGCCGCCATGGGTCACGCAGACCGTCTGGCGGTCCAGAGCGTCGAACCACGGCTTTACCCGTTCGAGCAGCATTTGGTAGCTTTCGGCGCCCTCGCCGGGCGGCAGGAAATTCCACTTGTCGAGGCGCCTCTCCCTGGCCGAGCCGAGATGCCGGGCCTCGAGTTCGGGAAAGGTGAAACCCTGCCAGTCGCCGAAGCTCATTTCGACAAGGCGGGGATCGGTGCGGTAAGCTTGGGGATCGAGCCCCATCGCCATGCGAATGCGTTCCATGGTCTCACGCGTTCGCCGCATCGGGCTGGCGACAAAATCGAAATCTTCGGGGTTATCAACGAATTCGGCCAGTCGACGGCCATTGCCGGTCGCCTGCTCGCGGCCGAGCGGGTTGAGATCGGTGTCGGCCTGTCCTTGCAGCCGGGACTCGGCGTTCCACACCGTCTGGCCATGGCGCGCGATGTAGACGAGCGGATACATCAGGTCATCCGGAGAGCGGTCGAGAGCAGGCGGGAGGGTATATTCGAGGCGGGTCTATTCCTTGACGGTCGAAATATCAGGCGCGTCGACCGCCTTCATGCCGACGACATGGTAGCCAGAATCGACATGGTGGATCTCGCCGGTGACGCCGCGTGAAAGGTTTGAAAGGAAATAGACCGCTGAATCGCCGACCTCCTCTTGCGTCACAGTCTGCTTTAGCGGCGAATTGTATTCGTTCCACTTCAAGATGTAGCGAAAATCGCCGATGCCGGAGGCTGCCAGCGTCTTGATCGGACCGGCGGAGATGGCGTTGACGCGGATTTTCTTGGCGCCGAGGTCGACGGCCAGATAGCGCACGCTGGCTTCGAGCGCCGCCTTGGCAACACCCATGACGTTGTAGTGCGGCATCACTTTTTCCGCACCGTAATAAGTCAACGTCAGCAGCGAGCCGCCATCGGTCATCAGCGCCTCGGCGCGCTTGGCGATGGTGGTGAAGGAAAACACCGAGATGTCCATCGTGCGCAGGAAATTGTCGCGCGTCGTCTCGACATAGCGGCCTGTCAGCTCGTCCTTGTCGGAAAAGGCGATGGCGTGGACGAGGAAATCGAGCTTGCCCCAACGCTTGGCGATGTCGTCGAATACCGCATCGAGCGTTGTCGGATCGGTCACATCGCAATGGCCGGCGACATGGGCGTTGAGTTCCGCCGCCAGCGGCTCGACGCGCTTCTTGAACGCCTCGCCCTGATAGGTCAGCGCGATCTCGGCGCCATGGTCGACGCAGGCCCTGGCGATGCCATAGGCGATCGACCGATTGTTCGCGACGCCAAGGACAAGCCCGCGCTTGCCGGCCATAATGCCTTGTCCACCCGCCATGTGAGCGCTCTCCGCAAGATTTGCTGCTTCGTAAAGTGGCTATCGCACAGGCACAGAGCCCCTTCAAGCGCTCAAAACGGACAGTGCCCGCCCGGCTGACCTTCCGACCTGGAGTATCGATTGCCTGGGCGAAGCGCTTGTGGCGTGCTCAAGCGAGGATTGACGAAAAGACGGCACGCCATGCCATGCAGCAGTTCTGCCAGAGTGGTTGTGCATCGAAACGGTCACTCGATCCTGAAACGAGGCGCATCTGCCGGCGCGGACGCCAACAGGTCGCGAACAAGTTTCCTCGTCATGAATTCACCGGCGTCTTTCGCATCCGAGATGTCCATGGCGAACGCTCCGGGACCGCCGATCACGCTGGAGCGGAAATATTGCGCAAGTTCCGCATCCTGCCCCAGGACCAATCCGTTGATCGTAAAACCTTGCGCCAGCGCCGCGTCTCGCGAGGATTCTGTTCCGGCCGCGAAATTGTCGGTTCCGTTGGCGCAGATGTTCATGACCGCGCGCTGCGTCGCGTGCGGCGATGACGTCAACAGGAGCGAAGCAAAGGCGATCGCCTCCGACATGTCTGTCAGACGATCGTGCATCGCCGCGGGATCAGCGTCGCCGTCGCGGTCCTGCTCCATATCGCCGCCTCCGTAATGGGTTCGGTCGATGAGCGTCACCGAAGCGAGCGCCTGAGACACGCGCGCGGCGTCCTCGGCCGAGTCGATGACGGTCCAGGGCACCAACAGGTCGAACTTGCCATCGCTTGACCATGTGAAGACGGCGAACCCGATCCGACGCCGCGGGCCGGCGGTGGCGGCGCGCAGGAAGTCGGGGTGGACGAGCGCCCTCACGAGCCCGGTTTGCTGGAGCCATTCCTCATATCGGCCGATCGAGTCCGATACGTCGATTGCTGTGACGACATTGGCGTCGGTGCCCGGCACGACCGCGTTGGCCGCTGGCGACGCGCCGCACAGGAAGACCATCAGTGGCAGGGCGAGGTGAAGGGCGCGCCAGCGGCAAGGTTTCGCCGGCATGGCAGGCTTCGGCTTCACCACCTGGTGTTCTGAACGACGCCGGAACCTGCGCGTTGGAACGGACTGAAACAGGCGCGACAGCATTGGCTCCTCCCGGAATGTTCCCGGGGGTAACGGCACGGAGCCAAACTTATTCCTCCTGTTCGCGCGGCCGTTTCAGCAATTCGGTTATGTCCGCTTCGAGAACGGCAGGGTCGGATCCAATGCCTGAAGATCCGCATCACGCCCCAGCCCGCGATAGAGGATGAACGCACAGCAACAGGCGACGGCAATCGACAGCATCTCGCCGCCGTCTTCCGCGTAGCCAACGAGCTTCGAGCCCGTCAGGAAGTGCAGCATGTCAACCACCACGGCAAAGCCCACAAGACATGCGAACAGCAGCAAAAACACCGATCCGAGGGCTTGTTGCCTCGGTCTGCTTTGCCAGAATGACCACAACAGCGGCCCCAGCAGGCCGAGCGCGACCGCCGACCAGGTGATGATTTCCCCGGTGTCGCGAGCCCGCATGCCCGGCAGCGAAACGAGGTCGAATGTCGCTGCCAGCAGCAGGCCGCCGCGCTCATGGAAACGGGTGGCGTCGTCGAGCGTCACAAAACTGAAAATCAGCGACCAGGCAAGAAACATATGCTCCCTGGTTCGAAGCCAGATGCCGAACAGAAACAGGGTGCAAAGCGCGGCCTGCCCGTAGTTGAACATCTCGGGCAGCGATCCATCCCTGCTGATGTTGAGACGCGCAGGCAGATCGTAGCGTGAAATTCCGACAGATCGAAGCGCCTCGATCGCGAAGGGAACGGTGATGACGAGGATATTCAGGCGTATTACTGTCAGCGCGAAAACCCTGCTGAACCTATCGTTTCGATACATCGCCCGGATTTCCCCGAACGCACTTTCCAAACTCGATAACGCATGACCCAGCAATCCGACGCGCTCCTTCGTTGCTCTTCGTTTGACGGACAATTTCGTTAGTCAACCAAGAGGTCCAGATTGGGGCAAAGACGTGCTCCTGGACCGCCCGTCGACGTTCAGCCCGCCCGGCTGAGTTCGGTCCGGCATGGTCTGGAAACGGGGCGGCCGCGGGTTTATTCCGCCCGCGCAAAGAAAACGCTCTCGGCGACGAGCGTCTGACCCGCCTGGCGCGAGCCGGCCATGTTCCGGGCCGGCGTTCGCCATCGAGCGATGTCGCGGAATGCGGCTGAGCCCTGCAATCGATCAAAACGGACAGGAGACAGGAGCGTTTGCGGCGTAGCGCGGCTTTGACGCGCCAAGCTAGCGTTTGCGGTTGCGCATCAACGCTTCGAGATCGCTGTCGCCACCCTCAGGCAGCATCAGCCGCACATGCGCGTAGAGATCGCCGTGACCGCCGACTTTTTCCGGCAGGCCCCTGCCCTTCAGCCGCAGGACCTTGTCAGAGCTCGACCAGGCGGGAACATTGACTGCAACCTTGCCGGTCGGCGTCTCGACCGCCACCTTGGCACCCAGCACGGCATCCGCCAGCGCAACCGGCAGGTCGGCGTGCAGGTCGCGGCCTTCGACACGGTAGCGCGGATGCCGCCGGAAGCGGATCTTGACCAGCGCATCGCCCGGTTGCCCCGGCCCTTGCTCGCCCTGTCCTTTCAGCCGGATGGTCTGGCCGTCCTCGACGTAGGCTGGAAGCTTGACGGCGACCTTGCGCCCGTCGGGAAACATCGCCGTTACCTTCTCGGCAGTCGCCGCTTCTTCGATGGTGATGTCGAGCGTCACGTTCAGGTCGGCGCCGGACGGCGCCTGCCGGCCGGCGCCCATGCCGGCGCCGCGAGAGAAGGTCTCGCCGAAAATCTGGCTGAAGATGTCGCTGCTGCCGTCGAACGGATCGCCGCTCGGACGGCCTGAGCGAAACTCGAAACGCGAGCCGCCTGGCCCTTGCTGCCGGCGAAAACCGGCGAACGGATCGGCGCCGCCGGCGGCGCCCTCGAAACCTTGAAAGCGCGGCTTGCCCTCGGCATCGATCTCGCCGCGATCGAAAGCCGCACGGTTCTTCTCGTCGCCGACGATCTCGTAAGCCTGGTTGGCCGCAGCAAACCGCTCCTTCGCCTTGGGATCCGGATTCTGGTCCGGATGATACTCCTTGGCGAGTTTGCGGTATGCCGATTTTATATCCTGGGCCGATGCGTTCTTGGCAACGCCCAGCACCTCATAGGGGTCGCGCATGCTTCCTGTCCTGGAGAAGGAGTGAGTCCACGATTGCCATCTATATGCGCTCGCATAGGAAGAAATTCCAGTAGCGCGGTCATATGATGGCGGAAAATCAGAGCGCTTTGAAGTCCTGCATCCGCCAGGCGCCGGCGCCGGCCAGGCACGCCTCGCCCTTGAACAGGGCGACGCCGTCGAAGCTTTCGCGGGAGGCGGTGAAGCGGCGGCAAAGCTGGCCGTTGTCCCTGGACTCTGCCAGTTCGGTGATCGAGCCGCGCGAACCGGTATCGGAATTGGCCCAGGGAACGGCCTGCCCGGCAAGTTCCTGGATATCGGCTGAAGACACCGCGTTGCGGATCGTCGCCTGGTCCGAGGCGCGATCCTGGTCGATCGGCAAGGCAGAGGCAGGCGTGCTGCTGGTCAGGATCGTACGGTCGACCTCCGCCTGCTCCAAACTGAAGCCGCCGGCACCGCAGGCGGCAAGCGGCAAGGCGACCAGCACAATCGCGGCGGCCTTGACCGCAGCCTGGGCCCTGGCCGAAGCAATAAGGCGCCATTGCCTGCTGTCAAAAAGTTGCGCGATGCGCGACAATCGGCAATCTCCCCGGCCGGCAATAGAATTTGGAAAAACTATGAGCGAAACTGAGTTAACAAGCGGTGACTTTGCCGAGGCTGCCGAGCCATTCCGCCTGTTTGCCGCATGGCTTGACGACGCGACGAAGAGTGAGATCAACGATCCCAACAGCGTGGCGCTGGCGACCGTCGATGCCGAAGGCATGCCGAATGTGCGGATGGTGCTGCTCAAGGGGTTCGATGAAAGCGGATTTGTGTTCTATACGAATTTCGAGAGCGCCAAAGGCCGCGAGATTCTTGGCAGCATGAAGGCGGCGATGTGCTTTCACTGGAAATCGCTGCGCCGGCAGGTGCGTGCACGGGGGCCGGTGGAGATCGTTACCGATGTGGAAGCGGACGCGTATTACGCGACGCGTCCGCGCGGCAGCCGCATCGGGGCATGGGCGTCGAAACAGTCGCGGCCGCTGGAGAGCCGTTTCGCACTGGAAAAAGCCGTTGCCGAATACACGGCGCGCCATGCAATCGGCGAGATCCCACGACCAAAACACTGGTCGGGTTTCCGCATCGTGCCGCAGACCATCGAGTTCTGGCACGACCGGCCTTTCCGGCTGCACGACCGCATTGTCTTCTCGCGCAACGCTGAGGGCAGCTGGGACAAGACAAGGCTTTATCCCTGAGCGGGTGGTCCATCAAGCGGCTTCACCAAGGGAGCCTGGGCGATACCTGCCGAACCACCTTGGCAAACCGTGCCCAGACCAGCCTCAAGACTCACCTGCCCCCGCCTTGCGAGGCGCTGCCGCCCGGCGTGCAGCAAAATGGGATTCGGCGTCGACGTCTTCAACGTCCGGCCGCGTATCCTTGAGCGCCTGCTGAACTTTTGCCCGGAACCAGGCATCATGGGCGTCACTGTTGCTGACAAGTTCGAGCGGCAAGGCGGCCCTCATTGGCGGTGCGCGTCAACAAGATACGGACGGCATCGGAAACCGTGAGCCCCATGTGCATTTGCATGACATGTGCCACGCTCTTAGTAGGCGAGTTGTTTCGGACAGATCAGCACGATAACTCATCGACATTGTCAGTGGTGGGTGGGGTCATGCTGTGGTGCCGGTGCAGGTGCCACGATCCGGGACGTTGGGACAAGCAAGCGATGATTTGGGGACGCGGCTAGGCGTTTGGTAGCGCCAGCTATCCCTTCTTCCTGGTCATGAAGGCCATCAAGGCGGCGCGGGCCTCGTCGGATTTGAGCCGCTCGCGGAAATGCTCGCTTTCCTGGCTGATGCGGTCAACGAGGTCTTCACGCGAGCCGCGCATCAGGTCGCGCGCGATCTTCAGCGCTTGCGGCGGCTTGGCCGCAACCTGCCCGGCAGCGGCAAGCACGGCGGCTTCGAGTTCGTTCTCCTCGACCACTGCGTAGATCAGTCCGGCGGCTTTCGCCCGCTCGGCCGAAAATCCTTCGCCGAGGCCAAGCAGCGCGAAAGCGCCTTGCCGGCCGAGAATCTGCGGCGCAAGCAGGCTCGAACCCGCCTCCGGGACCAGGCCGAGATCGACGAAGGGCGTGCGGAATAGTGTGCGCGGCGTGGCGACGGTCAGGTCGCAATGCAGGTTGAGCGTGGTGCCGATGCCGACCGCGATGCCGTCGACGCCGGAGATCATCGGCTTTTCCGTCCTGGCCAGCGCCATCAGGAAATCCCAGACTTCGGTGCCGCCCTCGCCGCCGGTGGCGACGACCATGAAATCGGCAAGGTCATTGCCCGACGAGAAGGCGCCTGGAACACCGAGGAAGACATGGACGCGGATCGCCGGATCGGCGTCGCCCTCGGCAAGGGCTTTGGACATTTTCGCATACATGGCCCGAGTCAAGGCGTTCTTCTTGTCCGGACGGTTCATGCGGATGATCTGGATGGCGCCCTGGCGCTCGACGAGGATATGGTCTGTCACGGGTGATCCTTTGTGAAACGCCGGGCTTTGTGAAACGTCAACCTGGTGGCTGTCAGGCAGAAATCAGTGTCTGGCCGGCGGCGGCAAGGCTGTCGGCGCCGCCGATGACACGCTCCTTCAGCGCGCTCGCCTCGCCAAGTAGGTTTTCGGCGTAAAAACGGCAAACGGCGATGCGGCTTTGGTCGGCAAGCGCGCCGCGGGCCAGATAGGCGCCGCCCGCCGCCAGCGAGATCAGCCGCAGATAAGGCGTCGCACCGGCCAGCGCCGCGTCCGAGCGGCCGTCGGCGAGCAGTCCTTGCAGGAAGCGCGTCGCCTGACTGAGGTCGTCGAGCGCCTGGTCGAGGCCATCGGCGGTGCGGCCAAAACCTTGAGAGTTCGAGGTCCGCACTTGATTGGCGACGGCTTTCAGTTCGGCGATGTAGCCATGCACATGCTCGCCGCCGCCAAGCGGCAGCTTGCGCGCCACCAGGTCTATCGCCTGGATGCCATTGGTGCCTTCGTAGATCGGCGCGATGCGCGCGTCGCGATAAAGGGCTGCCGCACCCGTCTCCTCGATGTATCCCATGCCGCCATGAACCTGCAGCCCGAGCGAGGCGACCTCGACGCCGACATCGGTGGAAAAGGCCTTGGCCAGCGGCGTCAGCAGATTGGCGCGCTCCTGCCAATGGATGGCTTCATCGCCGACGGATACGCGCGCATGGTCGATGGCATGCGCGCAGCAATAGCTGATCGTGCGCGCAATCTGGGTCAGCGCCTTCATGGTCAGAAGATTGCGCTGCACGTCGGGGTGATGGACGATCGGCGCCATGCCGTTGCCATCATAGCTCGCGGCCTTGCCTTGCCGGCGGTCATTGGCGTAGGCGAGCGCCTTCTGCGTGGCAGTTTCGGCGACCGCAACGCCCTGCATGCCGACGGCGAGCCGCGCATTGTTCATCATGGTGAACATGCAGGCGAGGCCCTTGTTTTCCTCGCCGACGAGCCAGCCGATCGCCCCGGGGGCGGTCCCTTCGAAACCGTCGCCATAGATCATGGTGCAGGTCGGCGAGGCGTGGATGCCCAGTTTGTGCTCCAGCCCGGAGCAGAAGACGTCGTTGCGTGCGCCAAGCGCGCCATCGTCGCCGACCAGGAATTTCGGCACCAGGAACAGCGAAAGGCCGCGCGTGCCGGCCGGCGCGTCCGGCAGCCGCGCCAGCACCAGATGGATGATGTTGTCGGTGAAATCGTGCTCGCCATAGGTGATGAAAATCTTCTGGCCGAAGATGCGGTAGGTGCCGTCGCCGGCCGGCTCGGCGCGGGCGCGCAAGGCATTCAGATCCGAGCCCGCCTGCGGCTCGGTCAGGTTCATCGTGCCCATCCATTCGCCTGAGACGAGCTTTTCCAGGTATTTGGCCCTCAGCGCCGGTGAGGCATGCTTGTCGAGCGCTTCGACCGCGCCCATGGTCAGCGTCGGGCCGATGCCGAAGGCCATGGCGGCGGAGTTCCACATTTCGAGCGCGGCGACGCCCAGCATGGTCGGCAGCGCCTGGCCGCCGAACTCCTCCGGCGCTGACAGCGCGTTCCAGCCGCCGTCGATCCAGCGGCGATAAAGTTCCTTCCAGCCGGGCGGCATGGTGACGGCAGCGCCGCTCAGCACCGCGCCTTGTTCATCGCCGATCTTGTAGAGCGGCGCGACCTCTTCGCTGGCAAAGCGGCCGGCTTCCGCCAGAATGGCGTCGACAAGGTCTTCGCCAAGGTCGCCAAAGGTGCCGGCGTCAAGCGCCGGCTTCAGGCCCGCCACATGCTTCAGCGTGAAGGCGATTTCTTCGACTGGTGTCCGGTACATGCCGCTCGCTCCTCCTCTGTCCGGCAGGTCAACTTAAGATCCGTGCCGACACAAGACCATCCGCTTTTGGGTCGCCTCCCCCGCCTTCTTTTTACGTAAACGTCAAATTTTGTCACGCAGATTTTGCAATTGGAACTGTTCACGCTAAAATCGGCAAAAAGCCGGACAAGTCGACCGGCTACAGCTCAAGAATACCGGATCGGACCGCCCGTGCTCGCCAAACCTGACGCTTATCGCTGCATCGAATGCGGCCTGCCCTATCGAGCGGCAGTTTTTTGGCACCATCGGGGCAAGATCGAGGACGGCGCCGCCTATTGGTCGGATCGCGGCATCCTGTGTTCGCCGCAATGCTCGCTGGCCCATCACCGCAAGCGCCAGGCTGAGGGGACGCTGCCGCAAGCGCCGGCGCCCGACCCGTTCCACCCGCTCGCCCTCCGTTGATGACCAGCAAAGCCATCCCCGGCACGATTGCGGCGGTCGCCGCGGGACGCCGAAAGTATTTCCTTAACCATGGCGGTTCAGGATCACGCTTTGGCCAGCAAGGATCTGCTGTTTGAAGCCGCCGGCGCACCCTCTTCGCCGCTCAGGACTCCTCGCCGTCGCGACCGCGATGGCAATGGCGTCGGCGCCGGCACAAGCCTCGGACTTCTCCGCGCCCTGGAAGAATGCCGACCGGGCGCTGGTGATCGACGCCTACGAATACAATCCCATCGATTGGACCGAGCTTGCCACCGACAAGCGCATCGTCGGCTTCATCAACAAGGCGTCCGACGGGATGCCGCCAGCGTATTTCTGTTTCGGCGACGAGACCGCGACGCGGCTCTGCAAGGCGCTGTGGAAGCGCCATGCGGTGGCACAGGAACTGTTCCAGACACGCAAGGTGGTGGCCAAGGCGCTCGGCTTGAAATGGGGCGCTTATCACCTCGCGCGACCCGGCAACCCCGTCGGACAGGCCAATAATTTCATCAATTTCGCGAAACCTGGCCCGGATGACCTGCTCGCCCTCGACATCGAGGATGACGATCCGACGAAATGGATGTCGCTCGAGGATGCAGAGGAGTTCGTGCGCCATGTGCATCGGCGGATTGGCCGTTTTCCGGTGCTCTACACCAACGGCAAGACCGCCAAGCACATCGCCGACAACAGGTACAAATACCGGCTGCTGTCGCGGCTGCCGCTCTGGTATGCGCGCTACAAGCCCGACATCGGCGTGCATTTTCCGATGGGCAACTGGCAAGGCTACGCACTCTGGCAGTTTTCGGCAAAAGCCAATTGCGGCCGGTTCCGCTGCCCCTACCGGGTGGCTGGCACGCCGAACGACATCGACGTCAATGTCGCACCGATGGATGCCGCCGCCTTGCGCGCGCAATGGCCGTTCGGCGGCCTGATCGATGCGCAGCCGGATTACCTCGCCTCGATACCGCTGCCTCTCTCGCGGGCGGCCGGCCTTGCGGGCAATGTCACCCTTACCTATGCGACCGTCGCGCCGCCGCCGAGCTTCACCGAAATGGTCGCCATGTTCAGTGCGGGCTGGTCCAAGTTCCGCGGCAGCTTGCAAATGCCTGCCGTAGGGACAGCGCTGCGTCTTCCGCGCCGGATCGCCGACTATCTGGGGTGGCTGCGAAAGGAAAAACCCTCCGCATCGGCCGTTGAAGCCGCGCCTACCGATCCGGTCAGCACTGCGTCGACCGAGTTGGATCGTCGCCCCCGCTGATCTTGCCCCCCGCTAATCTTGCCCCCGCTAATCTTGTACGTCAGCGCGCCTGCTCGCGGGCCACGGCCTGCCAGCCGATGTCGCGGCGGCAAAAACCTTGCGGCCAATCGATCCGGTCGAGCGCCGCGTAGGCTCGACGCTGCGCCTCGCCGACCGTGCCGCCGGTCGCCGTGACACCGAGCACACGGCCGCCATTGGCGATCAGCGCGCCGCTGTCGATGGCGGTGCCGGCATGAAAGATCTCGACGCCTTCGCCCGCGGCCTGTTCGACGCCGCGGATGACCGAGCCCTTTTCCGGGGTGCCGGGGTAACCCCTTGCCGCCATCACCACGGTGAGCGCCGCCTCGTCTCGCCAGCGCACTGAGGTGTGCGCAAGCTGGCCGTCGGCGGCAGCGTTGAGCAGGACCAGGAGATCGTCCTTCAGCCGCATCATCAGCACCTGGCATTCCGGGTCGCCGAAACGGGTGTTGTATTCGATCAGCTTCGGCCCCTCGCCTGATATCATCAGCCCGGCAAACAGCACGCCCGAAAACGGCGCGCCGAGTTCGGCCATGCCGCGCATGGTCGGCTCGACGATCTCGCGCATGGTGCGGTCGATCATCTCCGGCGTCATCACCGGGGCCGGCGAATAGGCCCCCATGCCGCCGGTGTTCGGGCCGACGTCGCCGTCACTGAGGCGCTTGTGGTCCTGCGCGGTGCCGAACGGCAGCGCAGTGACACCGTCGCACAGGCAAAAGAAGCTCGCCTCCTCGCCGGTGAGAAACTCCTCGACCACCACCTCCGCGCCGGCCTGTCCGAAGGATCCGTCGAAGCAGGCATCGAGTGCTGCCAGCGCCTCGGCCAAATTCATGGCGACGGTGACGCCCTTGCCGGCTGCGAGGCCGTCGGCCTTGATGACGATCGGCGCGCCCATCTTTTCGACATAGGCCCTGGCCGACGCCAGGTCGCCGAAACGGCCATAGGCGGCGGTCGGGATGTCGTATTTCGCGCAAAGATCCTTGGTGAAACCCTTCGAGCCTTCCAGCCGCGCCGCCGCCCTGGACGGGCCGAAGACGCGAATGTTTTCAGCGCGGAGGTCGTCTGCAATGCCGGCGACCAGCGGCCCTTCCGGCCCGACCACGACGAGGTCGACCTTCTTCTCCGTGCAGAACCGGACCACCGCCGCATGATCGGCAATGTCGAGCGTCACCAGTTCGGCTTCGCGGCCGATGCCAGGGTTGCCGGGCGCCGCGTAAAGCTTGTTCAGCAGCGGCGAGGCCGCGATCTTCCAGGCCAAGGCATGTTCGCGGCCGCCGGAGCCGATCAACAATACGCGCATGCCCAGATTCCCTTGCCATTCCACGATCAGGACTGCGCTATTGCGCCCCGTACGATGGGTCAAGACATTTGGAAGACTTTGAGCGCAATTCCACACGGGAACGGGGAATGGTTCGGCCCGCTTGACGCTTGACGCCGTTCGCCGCTGCTGCCACTTCAGCACGATGGAACCCATCCAGTCGAAAGCAGCCCAGGGCCGCGTCGCCGATGCGCCGAGCGGCCACTGGGTCTACCGCATCCTGCCACGCTGGCTTTGGCCCTATGCGCAGCTTGCCCGGTGGGACCGGCCGATCGGCTGGCAGTTGCTGCTGTGGCCGTGCTGGTGGTCGGCAGCCCTTGCCGCGAGTGCCCATCCACGCCCTACTGATCCCCTGCTCTCGCTGCTGCCGGCGCCATGGTATCTCGTGCTGTTCCTGATCGGCGCCGTCGCCATGCGCGGCGCCGGCTGCACCTACAACGACCTGGTCGACCAGGACATCGACAACCAGGTGGAACGCACGCGCTCGCGGCCGCTGCCAGCGGGAAAGGTCATGCGCCGGCAGGCTTGGGCGTTCCTCGCGATCCAGGCACTGGTTGGACTCGCTGTGCTTCTGCAGTTCAACAGCTTTGCCGTCCTGCTCGGCATCGGTTCGCTCGCCGTCGTCGCCATCTACCCGTTCATGAAGCGATTTACCAATTGGCCGCAACTGGTTCTCGGCCTTGCCTTTTCCTGGGGTGCGCTGATGGGATGGGCGGTCGAATTCGGCAATCTCGATGGCCCGGCCGTCATGCTCTATATCGGCTCGATCCTGTGGGTGATCGGCTACGACACGATCTATGCGCATCAGGACAAGGAAGACGACGCCATCGTCGGCGTGCGCTCGACCGCACGCCTGTTCGGCGACAACACCAAGACCTGGCTCGTCGGGTTTTATGGCGGAGCGCTGGTCTGCTTCGCCATCGCCTTCGCGGCAGCGCAGGCGCCAGTGCCGGCGCTGGCCGGGCTGGTCGCCGCCGGCGCCCATATGGCGCGGCAGATCACCGTGCTCGACATCGACGATCCCGACCAGTGCATGCTTCTGTTCAGGTCGAACAACCAGGTCGGCTGGCTGGTCTTCCTCGGCCTGATCGGCGGTGCGTTGTGGGTGGCGCTGAAGCCACTGGTGTAGCGGCTTTTTTCCTTCTCCCCTTGTGGGGCCCGAAGGGCGGGCGAGGCCCGTGACTCGCCCCGGGCGGTGGATCGGCGCGTAGCGCCGAGACGGTTGAGGGGTGTTGGAACAAATGAGGCGTTCGCGTTTCCTGGAACACCCCTCATCCGGCCGCTTCGCGGCCACCTTCTCCCACAAGGGGAGAAGGGAAAGCGCTCGCTCTATTCGTCGCGCGAAATAATTTCCTGGCCGCCTATCACCAGCCTGAGGCCGAGGGCGCCGGCCCTGCGGCGGGCGAGGAAGCGCGGACGACGCGTGGTCGAAGGCCGACCCCTGCGGCGGTCCTGCGCGGGCAATGTCTTGATGGCGGCGCCAAGCGATTCCTCCAGCGTGCGGGCGATGCCGTCGGATTCGATCAGAAGCATCGGCAGACGGTAAGCATCGGCCCAGGCGCGCCAGTCGGCGGCGACATCCTCGAGATCGTCGGCCACCAGCAGCGGCACCGACAGCATCGGATCATTGTGCAGAAGCTCCAGCGTCACCGTGACATTGCCGTCCGGATCCTCCATTGCGCGGGCTGCCACCCCACGAAACGCATTGGCGGGCAGAGCGATGAACGCCCGCAGGCCGCTCATCTCCAGCTCGCGGCGAATGACGGCGCCACGATGGTCGATGGTGAAGGTAACGTCGCCATAGTCGTCGCGCGTCGCGTAGCTCACCACCTGCGGCAGGCGGAGTGGGTCGAGGCGCATATTGCGCCCAGCCCAGACTGGCTTCAGTCCAGTGTTCATATCGTGCCTTTCCTGTCTCTCCTGAGAGCCGGTCTTCCGGTTCTCCGGGCCGGTTTTTCCAGCCTCGTTGTGGGGAAACATTAGCGCGGGCTTCTTATCGCAGCGCTTAAGAAAGTCGGTTAAATTTTGCTGATCTCGAGGGGATGGTTATCGGAATGCAACCATTCACAAGACGGCGAAAGGATCAGATAATCTTACCGGGATTCATGATGCCGGCCGGGTCGAAGGCCGTCTTCACCCTGCGCATCAGTTCGATCGCCATCGGCGGCGCTGTCGCGATCAATTCATCCCGCTTCAGCTGGCCAATGCCGTGCTCGGCCGAGATCGAGCCGTGAAGGCTGCGCACCACATCGTGCACGGCCTTGTTCATGGCGTGATAGAGCCCGAGAAATGCTTCGTCATCGCCGCCGATCGGCCGGGAGATGTTGTAGTGGAGATTGCCGTCGCCCATGTGGCCGAAACACACCTCGCGCGCACCGGGGCTGACTGATTGAACGGCGCCGGCCGCCTCTTCGATGAATTGCGGGATGGCCGCCACCGGCACAGAGATGTCGTGCTTGATCGAGGCGCCTTCGGGCTTCTGCGCCTCGGGCAGCAGCTCGCGGAAATTCCAGAAGGCATCGCCCTGCGCGATGCTCGCCGCAATCACCGCATCGCCGACGATCTCCTGCTCGAGGCCGGCTGAGAGCACCTCCTCGATCAGGGCCCTGGCATCCTCCGCCGAGCGACCCGAAGAGATCTGCATCAGCACATACCATGGCCAATCGCCGGACAGCGGCCGCACGACGCCTGGCGCGTGCAGAAGCGTAAAATCGTAAGGCCTCTGGCCGATCAGCTCGAAAGCAGTGAGTGCGGCACCGGCGCGATCCATCCCCAGGCTGAACAGGGACAGTGCCACCTCAGGTGACGACAGGCCGGCAAAGGCCACCTCGCGCCCCTTGGGCTTGGGGAAAAGCTTGAGCACGGCGGCGGTGATGACGCCGAGCGTGCCTTCCGCACCGATGAACAGGTTCTTCAGATCGTAACCGGTGTTGTCCTTCTTCAGCTTGCGCAGATCGTCGAACACCTCGCCGGTCGGCAGCACCACTTCGACGCCGAGGCACAGCTCACGCGCATTGCCATAAGCGAGAACGCCGGTGCCGCCGGCATTGGAAGAGAGATTGCCGCCGATCTGGCAGGAGCCTTGCGCGGCAAGCGACAGCGGAAACAGCCGGTCGGCGGCATCGGCCGCTTCCTGCAGCGTCTGCAGGATGACTCCGGCCTCGACGGTGACCGTGTTGGACAGGACGTCGATCTCGCGGATGCGGTTCAGCCGCGACAGCGACAGCACGATCTGGCAGCCGGACGTGTCCGGCACCTGCGCGCCGACTAGCCCGGTGTTGCCGCTTTGCGGCACGACCGGCGTTCCCGTCTCGGTTGCCAGCTGCATGATGCGGCTGACCTCGTCGACGCTGCCGGGCCTCAGCACCAGCGCCGTCCGGCCATGCCACAGACCGCGTCTCTCCGTGAGGTAAGGCGCGATATCCTGCTGGTCGCGAAGCGCATATTTGTCGCCGACGATTGCCGCAAAGCGGTCGATGAGGGCTGGGTCGATATGCCTTGAGATATCGTTCATGGATGGGAAACTATGGTGCTCAATCGATCTTGTCACGAGGGGCGGCGGCGCGCGAAAGCCGGTCGTTGATCGCCTCGCCCAGCCCATCGGAGGGGATCGGCTCGACGGCGATTGTCTTGGCGCCGCTGCGATCGAGATCCTGCATATGGGCAAAGAGGTTGGCCGCGGCCTCGCGCAGGTCGCCGGTCTCTGACAGGTTGCGCAAGGCGGCTGCGCCTTGCCAGCCTTCGGCGCGGCGCGGGCCGAACGCCAGCAAGGCTTCGCCGTTTGCGACTTTTGCGGCGTTGATCCGCACTGCAGCACCCGGCGCGTAATGCGAGGCGAGCATGCCCGGCGCCTCGATGCCCGCCGCGCCGCGCAGCAGCTTCATGCCGGCGGCCGCTTCGATCTCTTCGGCGGCAATGCCGCCCGGCCGCAGCAGCCGCAGTGTTCCGTCCTCTATCTTCACGATTGTCGATTCGACCCCGACCGACGTCGCGCCGCCATCGATCACCAGCTTGATTTTTGGACCGAGATCGGCGGCCACTGCCTCGGCCGTCGTCGCGCTGATCCTGCCTGAGGAATTGGCGCTGGGCGCTGCAAGCGGGCGTCCGAGCCTGGCGATCAGCTGGCCGCCAAAGCCTTTCGGCATGCGCAGCGCGATCGTATCGAGCCCGGCGCTGACCAGCGGATGAATGCCGTTGCCGGGCCGTTGCGGCAGCACCAGCGTCAGTGGTCCCGGCCAGAATGTCTGCGCCAGCCTTTTCGACACGGGATCGAACAGCGCGATGCGCTCAGCCATCGCCAGATCGGCGACATGGGCGATCAGCGGATTAAAGCGCGGCCGGCCCTTGACCTCGAAGATGCGCGCCACGCCAACGCCATTGGTGGCATCGGCGGCCAGCCCGTAGACGGTTTCGGTCGGAATGGCGACGACATCGCCGCCTTCGAGCAGCGCCAGCGCCCGCTCCATCGCCTCGCCGGCGGCAAGTATCTCAGCCACTCTCATCACCTCACAGATGTGGGTGCGTAATACGGTGACGTTCACGGGGCAAGTCCGGGCGGAAGCGAATTGCCAATCGCTAAAATGCTGGCTTTCCTGGCAAGCCCGCATCAATTCCCGGACGATATGGTGCCAGCTTGTTGGGCAAGGGGAACTATCATGGTCTGGGTGCGTATCCTGGGGGCGCTTGGCCTCACTCTGGCGGCGGGCACAGCACAGGCTTCGTCCTTCGTTGTTCCCGGTGCACCACCCTCGACGCCGTCCATCATCAGGCTCGACGCGCCTGAACCGGTGAAGGGCGCTGGGAGTTCCTCGACGCCATCGATCGTGGCGCTCGGCGAGCCAGTCCCCGATGTCACCTATGAAAAAGTTTCTGCGATCCCGAGCCAGCCCGAGCCCAAGCATGATTTCACGCAAAGCCCGATGATCATTCGCGGCGGCATCGTCGGCGACGCCTTTGCAACACCGGCGCCCAGCGCCGCACCTGCCGCGACAACCGCTGCCGCAGCGCCCGGGGCGGCTACAAAATCCGACAAAAAAACAACGGCAACGAACAGCCCGCCTGAGCCCGCAGCGCCGCAACCAACGCCCATCCCCGAGATCGACCAGGCCAGATAGCCGTTCGCGGCCAGGACGACGCTCGCCTAATTTGCCAAGCCTCAGCCGGCGATTTTCGAGAAATCCGCAACCTGGCCGGTCGCTGCCCGGATGCGCGCCAGCAACGCCAGGCGGTTGGCGCGCACGGCCTGGTCCTCATCATTCACAAGAACGCGTTCGAAGAATGAATCAACCGGTTCACGCAACGCGCTAAGCGCCAGCATGGCGGCGGAAAAGTCTTCGTTGTGAATCCCTTGGCCGGCTTCCTTCTCGGCCTGATTCACCGCGGCAAACAGCGATTTCTCGCCATCTTCGCGGAATAGAGCCGGCTCAACATTTTCGGCGATCGTCGTTTTCTTCTTCTCTTCGGCGGCCAGAATGTTGGCCGCGCGCTTGGTGCCGGCTAGCAGGTTCTTGCCGTCCTCGGTGTCGAGGAAAGAGCCCAGGGCTTTGACACGACGGACGATTTGCAGGAGATCGTCGGACCGCGGCGTGATGACCGCATCGATCAGATCATGCCGCGCGCCCTGGTCGCGCAGATAAACTTTCAGGCGATCGTGGAAGAAAGCGAGGAGGTCGGAGCGGTAGATTTGCTCGGCCTTCCCTTCCAGCGTTGTAACGGTATTCTTGTCGAGATAGTTCGCCCACTCATAGGCGCTGCCGAAGATCGGTGTAAGTGCCAGTCGGATCCTGTTCTCGACCAGAATCCTCACCACCCCCAGCGCCGCGCGGCGGAGAGCATAGGGGTCCTTCGACCCGGTCGGCTTTTCGTCAATCGCCCAAAAGCCGACCAGCATGTCGAGCTTGTCGGCGAGCGCTACGGCCACCGATACCGGATCGGTCGGCACGCGGTCGGACGGGCCCTGCGGCTTATAGTGCTCCTCGATGGCGGCGGCGACCGAGGGATGCTCGCCCTGCAGCAGCGCGTATTTGCGGCCCATGGCGCCCTGCAATTCCGGGAACTCGCCGACCACCTCGGTGGTGAGATCGGCCTTGGCCAGGACGGCGGCGCGGCGTGCAAGCGCGGTAATCTCCCCCCTTGAGGGGGAGATGTCGCCGAAGGCGACAGAGGGGGTCGGCGCGTCCTGGCGCGACGCCCTATTATGGACAGAGGATGCCGGCGCTTCACGCGCAACGACCCCCTCTGGCCTGCCCTCCTTGCCACCACTTGGCATCTCCTCCTCAAGGGGGGAGATTCCGCTCGCCATTATCGGCGCCAATTCTTCAGCCAGTTGGGCAATCCGCTCCACCCGCTCACCCTGCGTGCCGAGCTTGGCGTGGAAGGTGACGCCGAGATGGTCGAGGCGGGCCATGCGCTGGTCGAGCGGCTTTTTGAGATCGAGCCCGAACTTTTCCGCCGATGCCTGCAACTGGTCGAGGTCGGGCAAATCGCCCTGGTCGGTCTTCCAGAAATAGAGCGCGTCGGAAAGGCGGGCGCGTACCACCTTGCCGTTGCCGTGGGCGATCTCCTTGCCGCCGTCACTGGCCTCGATATTGGCGGTCAAGATGAAGCGATTGGAAAGCTCCTCACCGACGGCGTGCGGCCGCGTGACAAAACACTTCTGGTTGGCGCGGATGGTCAGCCGGATCACCTCGGCCGGAATGGCGAGAAAGTCCTGCTCGAATTCGCCCATCAGCACGACCGGCCATTCGACTAGGCCTGACACTTCCTCAAGCAGCCCCTCGTCCTCGACAAGGTTGAGCCCGTTGGCGAAAGCGAGATTCCTGGCGTCGGAAAGGATGATCTGCTTGCGCCGGTCGGCGTCGAGCACGACCTTGGCCGCCTCCAGCTTGGCGACATAGTCGTCGAAGCGGCGCACGCTGATGGCGCCCGGCGCATGAAAACGATGGCCGTAGGTGATGTTGCCCGAGCGGATGCCGTCGATCTCGAAATCGACGACCACCGGCTCCTCGGTCTCCGGGCCGAAGGTGCAGAGGATGGACTGCAGCGGCCGCACCCAGCGCAACGATCCCGGTTTCGCCGAGGCCGGCCCCCAGCGCATCGATTTCGGCCATGGAAAGTCGCGGATGATGCCCGGCACCAGTTCAGCGATTATCGTCTCGGCCGCCCGGCCCGGCTTGGAGATATGGGCGACATAGAAGTCACCCTTCTTCGGATCGGCGTGGACATGCGCCTCGGCGATCGAGGAAAGACCGGCCTTGCGCAGAAAACCCTGGACCGCCTGTTCGGGGGCTTTGGTCGAGGGTCCCTTGATCTCCTCGCTTATGTCCTTCGAGCGCGCGGTCACGCCGCGAATGTCGAGCGCCAGCCGGCGCGGCGTCCAATATTCGCGCGCCGCCTCATAGGTCAGCCCGGCCTCGACCAAACCGTCCGTCATCATCTTCTTCAGGTCGCCCGCCGCCTTGCGCTGCATGCGCGCGGGAATCTCTTCCGAACGAAGTTCTAAAAGCAGGTCGGGCATAAATTGTGCTCACGCGGCGAAATGGTCCAGGCGGCATAGCAACTCGGCTGGTCCCATGCAATCGGCGCATCCACGGACGATTGCCAAAAATATGCCGCTGCCTGTCGGACCAGAGCGGGACCATCCGTCCTTGGGTCAAAGATCTCCATGAACCGAACTCAGCGCTGAAGCGACCAACGCTCAGGCAGAGAACTATTGGCTGAACGACTATGAAGACGGCATCGACATTCCTGCAGATCCTCGCGCTCAGCGCCTGTTTTGCGGCGCAGGCTCATGGCACGTTCACGATGCCTGGCGTTAGACAAGCGCTGCGGACAATGGCTGGTTCCAGCGGTCAAGGCGTATTGCCAATCAGCGCTTCAGTCGAAATCGCAAACAGCCTCTGGAGCTAGAGCATCGGACCCGGCGGCACGTTCGACTTGAAAGTCGCCGCTAAGCCGCCAGTCCACCTGCCTGCGTCAGCAAAAACGCCTCGCCGCAGGCTTTCGCCAGATTGCGCACCCGCAAGATGTAGCTCTGCCGCTCGGTGACCGAAATCACGCCGCGCGCGTCGAGCAGGTTGAAGACGTGGCTGGCCTTGATGCACTGGTCGTAGGCGGGAAATACCAGACGGTGGTTCCCCTCCCCCTTGAGAAGGTGGCCGGACGAAGTCTGGCCGGGAGGAGTCGCTGGGGCCTTACTTGCGGTGCCTTCTGTGGCAACCCCCTCTGCCCGCTTCGCGGGCATCTCCCCCTCGAGGGGGGAGAAGGGCGCGCCGGCATCGAGCAGCGCCTTGCACTCGGCTTCGGCGTCCTCGAAGTGCCGAAGCAGCATCGCGGTGTTGGCGAATTCGAAATTGTGCCGCGAATACTCCTGTTCGGCCTGCAGGAAGACCTCGCCATAGGTCACCTTATCGGCGCCGTCGCGGCCGTTGAAGTTGAGGTCGTAGACATTGTCGACGCCCTGCACATACATGGCCAGCCGCTCCAGCCCGTAGGTGAGCTCGCCCGCCACCGGCGCGCATTCGATGCCACAGACCTGCTGGAAATAGGTGAACTGCGACACTTCCATGCCGTCGCACCAGCACTCCCAGCCCAGCCCCCAGGCGCCGAGCGTCGGGCTTTCCCAGTCGTCCTCGACGAAGCGGATGTCATGCAGAAGCGGATCGACGCCGATGGCCGCCAGCGAGCCAAGATACAGTTCCTGTAGATTAGGCGGGTTCGGCTTCAGGATCACCTGGTACTGGTAATAGTGCTGCAGCCGGTTCGGGTTCTCGCCGTAGCGCCCGTCCTTGGGCCGGCGCGAAGGCTGCACATAGGCCGCGTTCCAGCGCTTTGGCCCCAGCGCGCGCAGCGTCGTCGCCGGGTGGAACGTGCCGGCGCCGACTTCCATGTCATAGGGCTGGAGAACGACGCAGCCATAGTCCGCCCAGTAGTTATGCAAAGTCAGGATCAGCCCCTGGAACGAGCGGCTGGGATGCATATGGGCTGGGATATCAACTGTCACGGCGGCCTCGACGGGAAAGGCGGGGATGCGGCCCTCCCTAGAGCGCCCGCCGGCAAGCGTCAAGGCAAGGGGCCGGCCGCAGCCAGGGCAATCGGGTGAGTTAACGCATGACATACGGCGCAAGTGCTGAATCTGTGGGTCCCCAATTGATTCGGTTGGGAGATTCGGGGAATGGCTGCGGCGGACGAGGCGATACTAGAGGGCGTTGTTTTTCTGGATCGTTTTGCTGATTTGCCGGATCCACGGCAATGTCGCAAGGTCATTTATCCGCTGGACGAAATCCTGCTGCTCTCCTTGCTTGCGGTTGTGGCCGGGGCCGAAACCTTCACGGCAAACCTGGGCTGGGCTCTTCATTGATCTGGACGCACGACGCATTCGGACCCCCGGATGAGGCTGGAAACGGCGAGCATCTGCCTTTGGTCAGTGATTTCATGAGCTTCAATGAAATCGTCGACACGCCGAAACGGCAGGGACGTGGCGGCCTGATCGTGGCCCTTCCTGAGAGCCAGAGATGAGAGCGCCCAGCGGTCAGTCCCGCGCCTCAGCCGTTCGGCGGCTCTCATGTGTGGTATCATTCGGCAGGGCGTCCAGCACCCTCGAGGAGACATAAGTCATGGAATCCCAAGGGATGGCTCAGATGTCCTCCGTCGATTCTCTTGCAGCGAGTTTATTGTCGGCGACATTGATGTTCGATCGGGCGTCATTGCTGGCGCTCGAGGCTTTAGCTGCCGAATCCGACCGTCGGGTGCTGAGACGCGGTGAGGTTCTGGTTCGCGAAGGCGATGCGTCGGACAGGTTTTTCATCGTGCTGTCTGGACGCTTTACGGTATACAAAGGAGATTCGACTGGCTCGGTCGCCGAGATCGCACAGGGTGAACTCATCGGTGAAATCGGTTTCTTCGCGGGACTACCCCGCACGGCCACTGTCCTTGCAGCGCGCGATTCGATCGTCCTAGAAATCGGTCGCAATCATTTCGAGAAGGCGGCCGAGACTTTGCCGAGCCTGAGAGAGGCGGTCACGGTATTTCTGGCGCGCCGGTTTGCCACCCAATCTCCCAGTTCGTCGCGTCTCAAGGAACCTGCCAAGATCCGAACGCTTGCGATCATTGCAGCCGGCGGAAGTCGCATCTCACCGGTGTTCATCCAGCACCTGCGGCAAGCGTTCGGCGCGGCCACGCGCGCTCGGTTCGTTTCCCGGCTTGACATCCAAGCGAAGTTCCCAGGTCATCCGATCGACGACCAGCCGATCCTTAACTGGTTGAACGAACTGGAGGCGGAAGCCCAATTCATCGTCTATGTTGCCGATGAGGAACCTAATGAATGGACCCAAGTCTGCATTCGCCAGGCCGATACCGTCCTGTTGCTGGCCAACGCGTCCTGCTCGCCTCGCCTGAACCCGTCTGAGGAGCTGACGCTATCGGTCCATCCGCCATCGACCAGTCGGCTTGTCCTAATTCACGACACTCGCTCGGCTGCGGTCTCCGGCACCTCTGCATGGCTCGATGAGCGACCCTATGTTGACCAGCATCATCATGTAGCGCTGGACGACGGGTCCGATTTCCAGCGCCTGGTCCGATTTATTTCGGGCAAGGCACTGGGCTTCGTGGCGGCAGGGGGTGGGTCCCTCGGCAGCGCTCATTTAGGCGTCTACAAGGCTTTCGTTGAGGCGGGCGCTTGCTTCGACTATCTCGGCGGGACAAGTTCCGGCGCGGCGATGATGGCCGGCTTCGCTAGAGGCTTGGATGCCGACCAGATCGACCGAGGCACCCACAGCATATTTATCAAGAGCCGGGCGTTTCGCCGTCCCACCTTGCCGCATTTCGCGCTTCTGGATCACAAAGCGTTTGATCGGGCCCTTCGGCTGGAATACGGCGACGTTCTGATCGAGGATCTTTGGCTTCCGTTCTTTGCGCTTTCGACCAATCTGAGCAGCCGTCAGCCCCATGTCCACCGTCGTGGAAAGCTCTGGCACGCCGTTCGGGCGTCCGGCTCCATCCCGGGCGTCCTGCCGCCGTTCTTTACGGATGACGGCGATATGCTGGTGGACGGCGCTATCATGAACAATTTGCCGCTGGAGCAGATGAAGGAGCTCAAGACCGGACCCAATGTCATCGTTACCTTCGGGTCGAGTGCACCGCAGAAATACGACATAGACTATGACCGTATCCCCGGAGCTTCCGAACTGGCATTGGCCTTGCTGAACCCTTTCGGTCGTGCCCGCTTGCCTCGGGTTCCCAGCATGCTTCAGGTCATTGCCTCGAGCATGCTGGCACACCGGCCGCAGGACATTGCCGTCGGCGAAGAGGATATCCTGATCTGTCCGGAGGTTTCCAACACGATCAGCTTCATGGATTGGAGTCGGCATTCCGAGTTGTTTTCGGATGCCTACGACCGTACGACCCGATGGATCGAGGAACAGAACGACTCAGGGCTCCGAGCGGTGCTCGGCACCGCGCACGATTAGCATGGCTTATAGTCCAGACCCTAAGCGACAGCGGCGACGAGCCCCGCATAATCGAATTCAGAAGTATTCAGCCCTTTGGCGCAGTCATCGGTTCGGGCTTGACCTTCGGGGTTTCCTGCGCCGTGTTGGATTCGATCGGCGGCAGGCCCTTCAGCAGTTTCTGCTGCAAGGCGGCGAGCACGCCGGGATCCGGCTTGAGGTCGCGAGCCTGGTTCCACTGGAAGGTGGCTTCCAATTTGCGGCCGACGCGCCAATAGGCATCGCCAAGGTGATCGTTGAGCACCGGATCTTCCGGCTTCAACGAAACGGCACGTTCCAATTCGCGCACCGCATCGTCGAACCGGCCAAGGCGGAAATAGGCCCAGCCCAGCGAATCGACGATGTAGCCGTCGCTCGGCCTGAGCTCGACGGCCTTCTGGATCATCTGAAGGCCTTCCTCGAGGTTGGTGTTCATGTCCACCCAGGAATAGCCAAGATAGTTCAGAACCTGCGGCTGGTCGGGGAACAATTCCAGCGCCTTGCGGAAATTCGGCTCGGCCTTCGGCCACTCCTTCAGTCGCTCATAGGCGATGCCGCGCTGGTAGAAAATGTTCCAGTCGGCGCGGGTCGGGGCCTTCAGCATCGCCACCGCCTTGTCATAGAGACCGGCCGCGGAGCGGAAATCCTCCTTCGAGGCATAGACGCCACCGAGCGCCTGATAGGCGCGCATGTCGTCGGGGCGCGCTTCGACGAGGGCCTTGAGATGGGCGATGGCCTCGTCATAGCGGTCGAGATCTGCAAGGTTGAGGCCGAGCTGCAGTTCCGACAGCGTCTTCAGCGGCGAACTGGCCGGGATGCGGCGATAGAAGGCGATGGCGCCCTCGCCGTCCTTCAACTGCTCGGAGACGGCGGCGAGCTGGACGAGGGCCGCGTCGCTGTCGGGCCTCAGTGCCAGGGCATATTGCAGATAGAGGCGGACGAACGGCTCACCGCCGCCGCGATTGAGCGCGGTGGCGAGATCGAGCAGGATTTCCGAGGCGCCGTCGGACGGGCCGGCAACGAAGGGTTCGATCTTCTCGCCCTTGGTGATCCTGCCGCGAAGCGCCGATATCTCGACCTTGCCGGGTGCAAATGCCTCGGCCTGATCGAGCACGGACAGGGCCTTGTCCTTGTCGCCCTTGCGGGCAAGGAAGGAGGCATAGGCCTGCGCGTTGCGCATCCAGGTTTCGGGCGCAGCGGCGCCGGTCGCGGTGTCCTGCAAGGTGGCGGCGTAGATCGCATCCGCCTTTTCGGGCAGGCCCGAGGCATCGGCGACAAGCGCGCGATGGAAGGATTTGAACAGGCCGAACCAGTCCGGGCCCTGCAGCTTTTCGATGGAGGCCATGGCCTCGCCGGGGTCGCCGGCGCCCTGCTTGGCCCAGCCGGTCATGACGCCGGAGATCAGCCGGTCGAGATCGGATTCGAGCGAAAGCTTGAGCCAATATTCGGCTTTGGAAAAGTCCTTCTTGTGAAAGGAACCGACGGCCAGCGCTAGGCGCGAGAACCGCTCGACGTCGGGAACCGTTTTGAGCTTGTCGGCATAGACCAGGGATTCTTCGAAGCGCCCCTCCGCGATCAGCGACAGCATCAGGCTTTGCTGCAACGAGGTGTCACCGGGAGCGAAGGCGAGCGCCTGCTTGTAGTAGGCGATGGCGCTGTCGAGATCATTGTCGCCTTCGGCGACCCGTGCGGCAAGATAGGCCCCCGAGAACGACGTGATATTGACCGGCTCGGTGGTCTCTTTGGCCAGGGCGGGCAGACCGGAGACCGCCATGCCCGTCACAATTGCCAGCCCTGTCAGCCAGCGCGCACATCCTTGCCGCATCGTATCCCTTTCAGTCGAAGCCATGCCCGCCTCAGCGGGATCGCCGTTGACTCGATCTTTTCCAAGCAAAGCATGGCCTTTTTGGGGTGAGGCTTCAACCCGGCCCGAATTCACAATCGGGTAATGCTATCAAAAACAACGCGGAAAGGCGCCAAATTGCGACCGTCGACCGCGCTTTGCCGGCCTGACGCGCTGCCGGCCTGTCCTGCTGCAGCATCGGCGCCGCGATGCCGTAAGCGATCCGTAAGCGGCGGGCATCGATAGTTTCCGCAACGGAATGACGCGTGGAACCGTGCAGATGGATGCCGTTGCTTCGCCCAGGAAGATGCCGATGCTGGAAATGCCGCAGGGCCAGCAGGCCTTCGCCATTGTCGATCGAATCTACGAAGCGTCGTTCGCGGCCGAGCTGTGGCCGGAGGTATTGGCGGCGGCAAGCGCGATCTCCCGCTCGGCAAACGGCGCGATCTTTGTAGTCAGCGATCATTCGCCGGTCCGCGCCATCACCGAAACGCATCTCCAGCCCTTGCTCGACGAATTCACGAAGGGGGATACTTGGCGGTTTTCCGAGAGCGTGAAGCGCATGTGCGCCGCGCAGCCGGCAAGCTTTGTGCGGGTCGATAATTTCATCACCTGCGAGGAGATCGAGCGCGATCCCGTTCGCAAAAGTACCACCGCGTTTGGCATCGGGCCGCATCTATGCACAGCCATCCCCATGCCTGGCGGCGAGCTTGTCCTTTTTGTCTTCCAGCGCTGGCTGAAGGACGGGAGTTATGACCAGGCCGCAATCGATCTGTTGAACGGACTGCGTCCGCACCTCGCACGGGCCGGCCTCGTCGCCGGGCGCCTGGGTCTGGAACGGGCCAGGACCGCCGTATCCATTCTCCGGGAAATCGGGCTGCCGGCCGCAATCATGAGTGGATCGGGCCGTGTGCTGACGGCCAATCCGCTTTTCGAAGGCATGGCGGACGTCTTCCTTTCCACAGCCTATGGCGGCATGGCGATTGCCGATCAAACTGCAAACGCGCTTTTCCAGCAGGCCATCGCGCAGAACCGGGATAACCGCGTCGTGCGGTCCATCCCGGTTGCGGCCATCAAGGGGCGGCCCGCGCTGGTCGTTCAGCTGTTGCCGCTGCGCCGCGCCGCGCACGATATTTTTTCGGGTGCGGATATTCTGGTTGTCGCAACCACGGTCGGTACCGGCGCCACTGTTCCGTCGCCCAATGTCCTTTCAGGCCTGTTCGACCTGACGCCGGCGGAAGCCCGGCTCGCCGTCGAGCTGGCCTCCGGCCATTCGGTGCAGGAGGCGGCCATGGAAATCGGCATCGCCGTCAAATCGGCCCGCACCTATCTCGAGCGAATCTTCCGGAAAACCGAAACCAGCCGTCAGAGCGAGCTCGTGGCGCTGCTGAAGAGCGCGTGGTCATTTTCATGACCTCGACAGTTTGCCGGGCGCGCTGACCGTCACAGAGCCCTGCCCTGCTGCTAACCATGCTGCTGCGGAACGTGCATGATTTCACCGCCGCAATTCCGGCAAGACCAAAATCACGGGCCGGCGCCGTGCCGGCCAAATGGCGGCGATGTCTCTCAGTTCACCCGGCTGATGCAGAAATCGATGACGTCGAGCAGTGCCGATTTCTGCGGCGTCGCTTCGAGCGGCGCCAGCGCGTCGCGGGCGATCTCGCCGAAATGGCCGGCGCGCCCGATGGTGTCGGCGATAGCGCCGTGGCGGGTCATCAATCCGATTGCCTTTTCCAGCCCGGCGTCATCGGTGACATTGTCCTCGATGGCGCGCTTCCAGAAGCTGCGTTCGGCCTTGGTGCCGCGCCGGTAGGCGAGGATCACCGGCAGCGTCACCTTGCCTTCGCGAAAGTCGTCGCCGACATTCTTGCCCAGATCCGTGCTGGTGCCGCCATAATCCAGCGCATCGTCGATCAGCTGGAAGGCAAGGCCGAGATTCATGCCATAGGAGCGCAGCGCCGCGCGATCGTTTCGCGTCGCCTGGGCGATGACCGGGCCGACCTCGGCGGCGGCCGAGAACAGGGCAGCGGTCTTGGCCTTGATCACCGCGAAATGCTCATCCTCCGTGGTTTCGAGGTTCTTGGCGGCGGCGAGCTGCATCACCTCGCCCTCGGCGATGATCGAGGCGGCGCTGGACAGGATGTCGAGCGCTTCCAGCGAACCGACATCGACCATCATGCGAAACGCCTGGCCAAGCAGGAAATCGCCGACCAGCACGCTCGCCTGGTTGCCCCAGATCATGCGGGCGGTCTTCTTGCCGCGCCGCATGCCGCTCTCGTCGACGACATCGTCGTGGAGGAGCGTGGCGGTGTGCATGAACTCGACTGATGTGGCGAGCTTGACATGGCCCTCGCCGGAATAGCCGAACATCTGGGCTGAGGCGAGCGTCAGCATCGGCCTCAGCCGCTTGCCACCCGAAGAGATCAGGTGGTTGGCAATCTCCGGGATCATCTCGACGTCGGAACCGGCCTTCGACAGGATCAATTTGTTGACGCGCCCCATATCGGCCGAAGTCAGGTCGATGAGATCCTTAATGGAGGCGGCTTCCCGCTTCCCGTTTTCGATGTTGAGAACGACACCCACGACAAACTCCCGTCTTATGTCACGCGCACGACGGCACCCCGATACCGCCGCAGACTCTAGGGCGCTACCCACAGGCACGGCAAGAGGCGATTTGGCGCGGTCGAGGTGGCGACGGAAGCCAGCCACGTTTACATAGACGCTGCAACCTGCGAGTTTCGTCCTATGATAGAGCTTATCCGCACCAACGACGCCGTGATCATCTCCTTTGTCGAATCGCTGATGCGCGATGCCGGCATCGGCTGTTTCGTCGCCGACCAGAACATGAGCGTGCTCGACGGTTCGATCGGCATCTTGCCCAGGCGCATCATGGTCGACGCCGACCAGGCCGATGCGGCGCGGCGCATCCTGACGGATGCCGGCATCGCCAACGAGATGCGCCAGAAGTAATGCCCGCGGTGCGCGTCACCCTTGTCCAGGATACGCCGGCCCATACGGTCGATGCTTTCCATCGCGGGCGGTTCTGGCTGGTGCAGCCGAAACAGGCAGGCCATCGCGCCGGCATGGACGCCATGATGTTGGCGGCTGCGGTGCCGTCCTCCTTCGCCGGGCGCCTTGCCGATTTCGGCGCGGGTGCTGGCGCCGCAGGCCTGGCCGTGCTGTCGCGCTGTCCTGATGCCGAGGCCGTGCTCATCGAACGGTCTCCGGAAATGGCGGCCTTCGCCGCAACGACGCTTGCCCACCCCGGCAATGCGCATCTCAACGACCGCGCCTCGGTGCTCGCCGCCGACGTCGCGCTGTCGGGCCAGGCGCGAACCGCCACTGGGCTTGCCGACAACTCCTTCGATTTCGTCATCATGAACCCGCCCTTCAACGCCGCCGAGGATCGCGCCACGCCCGACCCGCTCAGGAAGGCGGCGCATGTGATGGAGGACGGGCTGTTCGACAGCTGGATCCGAAGCGCGGCTGCTGTGGTCAGGCCGCGCGGCGGTCTTGCCGCGATTGCCAGGCCCGATCAGCTCGGCGCCATCCTCGATGCGATATCAGGCCGCTTCGGCGACGCCGAGATGCTGGCCGTCCACCCCCGCCCCGAGGCAGCGGCGATCCGCATCGTCGTCAGGGCAATCCTCGGCGCACGCGGAAAACTGTCGATCCGCCCGCCGCTGATGCTGCACGCACAATCCGGTGACGGCCCCACGGAGCGGACCGAGATGATCAACAACGGGATGGCTTCGCTGTTCGGCGACTGATCCTTTTGGCCGGCCGGCGTCGCGGCATTGCCGTTGGCCGGCGAATCCCTACATGCCTTCAAGCCAATTTTGACCGGAGACCCCGTGAAACGCTTCCTGAACCGCCTGCTGCCGAAATCCTGGCGCTCCGACATCGTCACCATTCCCGTCATCCGGCTGCACGGCACCATCATGCCCGGCGGCGGCCCGTTCCGGCCGAGCCTGTCGCTGGCATCCACCGCCGGCCCCATCGAGAAGGCGTTTTCCTTCGACGCGCCCGCCGTCGCCATTTCGATCAATTCGCCGGGCGGCTCGCCGGTGCAGTCGCGGCTGATCTTCAGACGCATCCGTGACCTGGCGAGCGAGAAGAACAAAAAGGTCCTGGTCTTCGTCGAGGACGTGGCGGCGTCGGGCGGGTACATGATCGCGGTCGCCGGCGACGAGATCTTTGCCGATCCGTCGTCCATCGTCGGTTCGATCGGCGTTGTGTCGGCCTCGTTCGGCTTTCCCGAGCTGTTGAAGAAGATCGGCGTCGAGCGCCGCGTCCACACGGCCGGCCAGAACAAGGCGGTGCTCGATCCGTTCAAGCCAGAGAAGAAGGAAGATATCGAGCGGCTGAAGGCGCTGCAGCTCGAGGTCCACGAGACCTTCATCGACCTCGTCAAGGACCGGCGCGGGGCCAAGCTCAAGGACGACCCGGACCTGTTCACCGGCCTGTTCTGGACCGGCAAGAAGGGACTGGAACTCGGCCTTGTCGATGCGCTCGGCGATATGCGCAGCGTGCTGAGGGCCCGTTTCGGGCCAAAAACCCAGCTCAAGCTGATCACGGCGCCGCGCGGCCTGTTCGGCCGCTTCGGCTGGTTCGGCTCAAGCAGAGGCGGCTTTTCGGCGCCCGAGATCGCCGCTGCTGCCGCAAGCGGCGTGATCGATGCGGCGGAAGAGCGCGCGCTGTGGGCGCGCTTCGGGCTTTGAAAAACCGGCGAAAGCGTTTAACTTGAAAGCTTGACCGGCCCGACCGGCGCCGCAGTCGGCCTTGCGAGGGAGGAGTTTGACATGCCACAAATCATTTTCTTTATCGCAGTCGGCCTGCTCGCCTATTTCGGCTATCGCTCCTTCGTCAGGGAAGCCGAGCGCGTGACGGCCAAGATACGGCGCACCGAAAAGCAGGCTAGCAACGGCACAATGGGCACGCTGGTCAGGGACCCGAAGACCGGCGAATACCGCCTGGCCAAGGACTGACATCATCCCCCTCGTGACTGAGACAGTGGCTTCCGGCAATAGGGTCCGGGCATTGCATGCGCATGCCAAGTTAAATCTCGCGCTGCACGTCACCGGCAGGCGCGCTGACGGCTATCACACGATCGAGAGCCTGGCGGTGTTCACACGTTTCGGCGACCGGGTTGACATCGAGCTCGCCGACAGCGACGGGTTTTTCGTGTCGGGCCGATATGCCTCCGCAGTCCCGCTCGAAGGCAGCAATCTGGTCGTTAAAGCGCGCGATGCGCTGCGAAAGCAGGCTGGTCCGCGGCATACGCCGCCGGTCGCAATCAAGCTCGAAAAGAACCTGCCGATCGCATCCGGGGTCGGCGGCGGGTCGAGCGACGCCGCAACGGCGCTGCGCGGGCTGGTTGAGATATGGAGGCTGGACCTCGACGATGCCGACCTGGCGCGGCTCGGCCTCTCGCTGGGCGCCGACCTTCCCATGTGCCTTATGGCAAAACCGCTGATCGCGCGCGGCGTCGGTGACGAACTGTCGGCCGTGCCGGGCTTTCCCGCACTTGGGCTGGTTCTCGTCAATCCCGGCACTGCCATCTCCACGGCCGAGGTGTTCAATGCGCTTCCCCATCGCGACAATGAGGGACTGCCGCCGCTGCCGCGCAGCCTCGACTTCCACAGCATCCGCAATTGGCTGGAGATCACGCGCAACGATCTCGAGCCTGCGGCACGGGCGATCCAACCGGTTATCGGCAAGGCGCTTTCGGTGCTCAACAAGGCCGGAGCGGGGTTCGCGCGAATGTCGGGTTCCGGTGCAACCTGCTTCGGGCTGTTCGAGACCGGCAATGTTGCCAAGCGCGCCGCCGTCGATATCCGCAGCCGCCATCCCGACTGGTTCGTCGCCGCGACGCGAAGCATGACATCGGAGCCTGACGCATATGGCCAGGATTGACGAAAGCCGTTCCTTCATTCCCGTGCGCATCGCGGTGCTGACCGTTTCCGATACGCGCAGCCCTGCCGACGACAAATCCGGCCAGGTGCTGGCCGACCGCATCGTCGAGGCCGGCCATATTCTCGCCGGCCGCGACATCGTCACCGACGACCGCGAGAAAATCCGCGACAAGGTTCAGAACTGGTCGAAGGACGAAGCGATCGATGTCGTCATCACCACCGGCGGCACCGGCTTTACCGGCCGCGACGTAACGCCGGAGGCGCTGGAGCCGATCTTCGAAAAGCGCATGGACGGCTTTTCCGAAGTGTTCCACCGCATTTCCTACGACAAGATCGGCACTTCGACGATCCAGAGCCGGGCGACCGGCGGCGTCGTCAACGCGACCTTCGTCTTCGTGCTGCCGGGTTCGCCCGGCGCCTGCAAGGACGCCTGGGACGGCATTTTGAAGCCGCAGCTCGACTACCGGCACATGCCCTGCAACTTCGTCGAGATCATGCCGCGCCTGGACGAGCATCTGCGGCGCGGCGGCACCAAGACAAGTTAGCAAGAGGCCACGCATGGCGGATTGGATCGAGCCGAAGCGATCAGACCCCTTCGAGGATGATGATCGTGGGCCGGTCGGGCAGCGTCTTCAGTGAGACCGTCAACGATCGGCCGGAGAGGAATTCCACCGCGAAATCATCGCCCATCCTGCCTGTGAATTCACTGATCGGGGTCGAATGGCGATGCATCGGCAGGATCATCGAGGAATAGAGCCGCGCGGTGATTTCAGTCATCCGGTCGAGCGACAGCGTCATGCCGCCGTCGATAGGCACCATGAGGATATCGAGCCGGCCGATGGCGCCGTAATGCGTGTCCTCCAGCCGGTGATGCAGATGGCCGAGATGGCCGATGCAGAGTCCAGCCACTTCGAAAATGAAGATGGAATTGCCGTCCTTGCCGAGATCGCCGCCATTGCGGATATCCGTCGGCACGTTGCGGATATAGACATCGTCTACGACAACGGCGTGACGCGCCGGACCGCCGTCCGGATTCCAGCCGCGCAGCACATATTCGATGCCGGGATCGACATGGTCCGAATAGTGGGTGCGGTGGGCCTTGTTCATAGTCACGACGCGCGGCAGCGGGTCGGCGCCATAGACGCCAGAAAAGTCAGTGGCGATCCTGACGCCGGCGGGTGTCTCGATGACATAGGTCGAATGGCCGGCATAGGTGATCGTAACGTCGCCGTCGACGAAAGCCTGGGCCAGCCGAGACGTCTGCGCGTTTGGCGCTGTGAAGCTGGCAAAGGTGGCCGACGGCAGCGCTTCAGCGATCGCAACGCATCTCGACGGCGGCGGCTCTTCCTGGGCCGAAGCGGCGAACGGCCAGAAAGCCACAGTCAGCAGAACAACGGCGGACAGGCGGAGCAAGGCTGTCTCCCGTGGCAGGATTGGCGCACGTGCCACGATAGCGCCAGCAATTGTGATGGCTATCATCGGGACAGTCACGTTTTCGCGAGCGCCGGAGGGGCTGGTCGTCTGAACCTTTTGTCCCGACTTGCGCCACAAATCGCGTGGATGGGACGCGCCACGGCCCTGCCGCCCCGATGATATCGTCTACTATCAGGGCGTCGGACGGAAGACGCCGTTCTCGTCGCGCTTGAGCGGCGCGGTTTGCCGGGAAAGCGGCGCACCAGGCGCTTCGGTGACCGAGACGCCCTCCGTCCAGTCGGCGGGTGCAATAGCGATGTAACGCGCGTATCCGCCTGACCCGCCGAGCGGCTTGGCGAAGCCGATTGTGACCAACGCACCGGCCTCTGGCACCTTGTCGAGATTTGCAACGCCTTCTGCCTGGGTGAAATCGTTGTGAAGCAGCCAGTGTTCGCCTTCGAGATTGGGCGTGGTGTCGGTGTCGAGCGGCTCATGACCATGAAACAAGATCTTCCGCTCCAGATGCAGGAATTTCAGTGCGTCCAAACTGACGCCTGGAAACGGTTTTTGGTTGAAGCGGGCGGCATCGGACCATTTCTTGTACCAATCCGAACGCACGAAGACGACTGAACCTTCCGGAATGCGGCCGTGCTGCTTTTCCCACTCCTCTACGTCGGCGACCTGAAGGTGATAGCCTTCGTCAGTCCGCACCTTGCCGCTGATGTCGATGACGACGAGCGGCCGCACGGCATAGGTGGCCGGCAGGTCGCTGATCGTTGCGCCGAGCGGGTTCCAGTGGGAGGGCGGATCGAGCTGCGTGCCATATTGGTCCGTCGCCAACTCGTAGGCAGTCGCGACAAACCCGTGCTTGCCGTAAGTGAACTCTTCGCCGGCCTTGACGTAGCCCTCGATGTCCTTCCCGGCGACAGCCGGCTTGAACCTGGCATTGGCGAAGCCCGGCCATACCGGCTGCACCGGCTCGAAGGCGTGGGTCAGATCGATGTACTTGGCCGATTTGAGTGTGTTCTCATAAACCGACCAAAGCGACGATTCCTGCGCCACCGCGATCGCCGGCACTGACCAGGCGGCTGCCAGCAAGGCGATACGAACGAATTTGGATATATTCATCGGCAATCTCCCCGAAATCTCGCCGAGTATCGCGAGTTTCCCGCAGGACGACAAGCATATGCATTCCTCCGACGAATCGCGCCAATGCGGATTCCATCATGTCCGGCCATCACCGCATGCAGGAGTTCGTCGGCTGATCCAATTTGCTTCAATCGCTCCGGATAATTGTCGTAAGATCAAGCCTTGACCAACACGGACCAACACGGAAAATCGCGCTACCGTCGTCTAAAATTCCCGATTGCCGTTCTGCCCACACGCCGCTCGACGACGGCTCTGACGCGCGACCTCAGGAGAGAACCATGACCATCACTGTCAAGGTCGGAGAGGCCAAGACACACCTGTCAAATCTGCTGGCCAAGGTCGAAGCCGGCGAAGAAGTCATCATTTCGCGCGGCAACGAACCGATCGCGAAACTGAGCCGAATTCCCAAAATCAACGACCTGGGCGCCCTGATCGAAGAAGTCCGCGCCGCGCGGTCCAGGGCCAAGCCCGTCACCGCCGAGGAGGTTCTGGCCTGGAAGCATGACAGCCCTCGCTACTGATAGCCTCGTCCTTGATGCGTCACGCAGTGCGCGGCGTGCTCTTGTGCGCCTGGCCTGTCGCGATGACGATGAACCGGCGCTTGACGGCGGCAAACAACGCCGGCGGCAGCGGTCCATAATAGCCGCTCTCCGTCTGCAGCGGCCGGATGTCGGGGCCGGGCCAAGCGAACCGGTTGCTTTCCGTCAAAACGACCCACGACCGCTCGCCGTCAAGCCGCAAGCGCAGCTTGACGGGGGCCGGGATCTCAATGGCATCATCAGGATCGGACGGCGGTGTGTGGGTGATCGGCAGGACCCGGACGACCGGTGAGCCGTCCTCCTGCATGGCAACCAGCGCCAGCACGAGGCAGGGCCGATCCTTGTCGCCTTCCTCGCGCCCCTCGCGGTGTTGCCAATGCCAGAGATAAGAATAACGAAAGACGTGGCCGACTTTGATTTCAGCCGGCAGCATTTTTTGCTGTCAGGCTTTTTGTCCCGTTGAGTTCCTCATTGAGATGGTCGAGACCCGGATCCATTTCGGAGGCTTCGACCGCGGCGATTTCGTCCGCGCTGAGTTCTGCTGTCAACTCGACCCGCCGATCGCGCTTCGACAGCCGGACAAAATCTTCGTAAGCCAGCAACACGGTGCGCGGGCGGCCGTTCTTGGTGATGATGACCGGATCGCGGACCGCGGCATCTTGGTAGGCGCCGAAGTTTTTCGAGACGGCGGCGGCGGTGACGGTGGTGGTCATCGGCGAGGCTCCTTTGTTCCGGAATATACGGGCTTTACGGGCTTTACGCAATACACAGAGGTCGGCAACCCGATACAAGCGTCACATCACCCCGCCTAACCCCGGATAAACTGCGGTCTCGTAGAAGACGACCTCGGCGGAGAATTACCGCAGCAAACGACGCGACCGTCCCTCGCCCGCTTGCCGGCAAAGAGACGACCATCACTTCACCGGCGCCACCCAGATTTCGGCGTCGAGCCTCTTGGTCGCAAGGCCGCGGGCGATGGCCTCGGCGCTGCGGGCGTTTTTCGATAAGGCCGCGGCCTGACGCTTGCTGATCACCAGCCCTTCGGCCAGTGCCCGGCTTCCCGAAAACACCCGCGACAGGAACGGGACGCGGCTACCGCGGGCCCGCGAGAATCGCGCCGGCATGGTTTGCCTGGCGGTGTGGGCGACGACCTCGTCGATCCAGCCCTCGCCCAACCGCGCGCCCGGCTCCAGCAGCAGCAGCCAGTCGCCCTTGGCCTGCCTGATGCCGGCAGCGATGCCGCCGCTCGCCACATAAAGGCAGCCAGCATGTTCGGCAACGCGGTGCGTCTGGTCGGTCGAGCCGGTGTCGCAGATGATGACGTCGCGCACCACGCCCTCGACCGCGCCGCCGATCAGCGAAGCGAGCGTGCGGGCAAGTCTTTCCTCGTCATTCAGGGTCTGGATGAGAACGCTGAGCATCGTTAGCCGAATAGCGGAAAGCCGGGCGCAGCGCCAGTTTTTGCGTCGCCCCATAAAAATGTTCTTGCTTTGTTCCGACGGATAAAATAGGATTATTTTCATGAACAGAGCGATTCGACAGCCAGCCGACAGTCCCTGGGAGAGGGCGAAAATGGAACAGATCGTGCGTGCCGACATTGCTGCCTTCGGGGCTGGAAGAGCCGAGATGGCCAATGCAATGATCGAGCAGAGTGGCGTCCGTATCCGTCCGGAGCGCAATCGCGGCCGGTCCGCCGGCATCAACCCATCCGGCCGGTTCGAACCGGTCAGCAGGCATGTGTTCGACGATGGCTGGAATTCGCTTGAGGAGCTGCCGCCGTTCAAGACCGAGGTGCAGGTCGAGAAGCCGCGCACCATCGTCACCCGCAACGAATCGCCCGACATTTCCTTCGACCGCTCGATCAACCCGTATCGCGGCTGTGAACATGGCTGCGTCTATTGCTTCGCGCGGCCGACGCACAGCTTCATGGGCCTGTCGCCGGGACTGGATTTCGAATCGAAGCTGTTCGCCAAGCCGGATGCGGCGCGGCTGCTCGACAAGGAATTGTCGAAGGACGGCTACCAGCCGCGCACCATCGCCATCGGCACCAACACCGATCCCTATCAGCCGATCGAGAAGCAGTACCGGATCATGCGCGAGATCCTCGAAGTGCTGGAGGCGCGCGGCCACCCGGTCGGCATCGTCACCAAATCCGCGCTGGTGACGCGCGACATCGACATTCTGTCGCGCATGGCCGAACGCGGGCTGGCCAAGGTGGCGCTGTCGGTGACGACGCTCGACCGCATGCTGGCCAGAACGATGGAGCCGCGCGCGTCGACGCCGACCAAGCGACTGGAGGCGATCAGGCAGCTTTCGGATGCCGGCATTCCGGCCTCGGTCATGGTCGCTCCGATCATCCCCGGCCTGACCGATCAGGAGATGGAACGGATCCTCGATTCGGCACGCGCGGCAGGAGCGCGCGAGGCCGGCTACGTCCTGCTGCGCCTGCCACTGGAGGTCGCGCCGATCTTCAAGGATTGGCTGCTGCGTCATTATCCGGACCGCTACCGTCACGTCATGTCGCTGATCCGCTCGATGCGCGACGGCAAGGATTACGATTCGGAATGGGGCAAGCGCATGAAAGGCTCCGGCCCCTATGCCTGGCAGATCGGCCGGCGCTTCGAGATCGCCGCCAAACGGCTTGGCCTCAACGCCGAGCGGCGGTCGCTCAGGACCGACCAGTTCGTCGCCGCAGCCAAGGCAACCGAGCAACTGATGCTGCTGTGAAGACATCGTCTGCCGCCGACGCCGACGGCAGACGAAAAAAATCCCGTCCGGCCTGTCCTGTCCCCGGGCTTGCAGACGGTGCCCTCCGGGTCCGGTGCCTCACCCGACCCGGAGGGGGTTGCGGAGAATCGGAGCCGATGCGAACCTCGCCGCAACATGGCTCGCGCGCGTTCTGATTCTCCGCTTCTCTTCGAAATCGTTGAGAGACCCGATTTCTCCTTCGAGACGAAGGCGATGGCCGAGGGCCTGTGGCCGGTGGCGGGAATGGACGAGGCCGGGCGCGGGCCGCTCGCCGGGCCGGTCGTCGCGGCCGCGGTAGTGCTCGATCCCGCCAACATTCCAGACGGCCTCGACGATTCCAAGCGCCTCAGCCACCTGCAGCGCGAGGCGCTGTTCCTGAAAATCCTCGGCTCCGCTCTTGCCGTGTCGATGGCCTCGGTCAGCGCGGAAGGCATCGATGGCAGCAACATTCTCAAGGCCAGCCTCGAGGCGATGCGCCGCGCCTTGGTCGGGCTTTCGGTGCAGCCAAAGCTGGCCCTGGCCGACGGCCGCGACGTGCCGCCCGGACTGCCATGCGAAGGCAGAGCGCTGATCAAGGGCGACCAGCGCTCGCAGTCGATCGCCGCCGCCTCGATCGTCGCCAAGGTGATGCGCGACCGCATGATGTGCGGTTGCGGCAGCCATCACGCGCTTTACGGTTTCGAGCTCCATATGGGCTACGCCACGGTCCGCCATCGCACGGCGATCGAGGTGCATGGACCGGTGGCGCGGCTGCACCGCGCGTCCTTCGCACCGTTCCGGCTTGGCGGCACCGAGGTGCCGGACGAAGAGAGTTTTTCCGGTCTGGATTGAGCACTTTCTCCCCCCTTGAGGGGGAGATGTCGCCGAAGGCGACAGAGGGGGTCGTCTCGGCAGGCGCGACGCCATGTGGGACAAAAGAGAAGGTTGGCGCTTCACGCGCGGCTACCCCCTCTGGCCTGCCGGCCATCTCCCCCTCAAGGGGGAGATTACGCTCAGCCGCTTTCGCCTAACAAAAAAGCCGCCAGGTTGCCCAGGCGGCTTCGATTACACGACCGTTATTGCCTTCAATTCAGCCTGGACTTGACGTCCTGAAGCGAGGCCTGGAACAGGTCGGCGCCCGCCTTGGCGTCAATCTTGGCGGCGAGCAGCGTGCGGGCGGCTTCGACGGCGATATCGACGGCACTGGCGCGCACTTCGCCGATCGCCTCGCGCTCCGCCTGACCGATCTTCTGTTCGGCAAGCGCGGTGCGCCGGGTGACATAGTCCTCGGTCTTCTTGTGCGCCTCGGCAGCCAGCATGTCGGCCTCGCGCTTGGCGGCGGCGACGATGTCGGCGGCCTCCTGCTCGGCTTCCTTGCGCTTGCGCTGGTATTGGGCGAGCAGTTGCTGGGCCTCCTCGCGCAGCCGACGCGCTTCTTCAAGCTCGTTGCTGATCTTGTCGGCGCGGGCGTCGAGCGCCTTGGCGATCAGCTTAGGCACCTTGACGTAGACGGCAATGCCCAGAAAAATGACGAGGGCAACGGTGGCCCAAAGCGTCGCGAGTGATGTGGCGTCCATGATGCGCTCCTCACCGGGCCACGGATTTGACGGCTGCCGCGATCTCGGCCTTGCTGGCCTTGCCGCCGACAAGCGCCTCGACGATTGCCGAAGCCGTGTCCTCGGCGATCGTGCCGACTTCCTTCATGGCATTGGCCTTGATGGTCGAAATGCGAGCCTCGGCTTCGCCAAGCTTCTGGTCAAGCGCTGCCTCGACCTTCTTGCGGGCGGCTTCGGCTTCCGCCTTGGCGGCATCGTTGGCCTGCTGGCCGATCGCATTGGCCTTGGTCTTGGCCTCCGCCAGTTCCTGCTCATAGGCGGCAACGGCGGCATCGGCCTCGCCCTTCAGCCTGGCGGCATGGCCGAGGTCCTGGGTGATGCGGTCGTTGCGGACATCGATGATGCCGCCAACACGCGGCATCACCACCTTCTTCAGGAACAGGTAGAACAGCCCGAAGGTGATCGCCAGCCACAGAAGCTGCGACGGGAATGTCGCCGGATCGAATGGCGGGAACACGCCGTGCGCCTCGGCAGGCACACCGGTGCCGGAATGCGTATCGCCTTCCGTGCCGGTATGGCCGCCTTCGACGGCAGGCGCGGACTCTTGCGCAAAGGCAGATGTCACGAACATGGACTATCCCCTGATGTCAGGCCTGCCGCCGATTTGCGGCCGGCCGTTCCAATTCCCAATGTTAGCCGAACAGGGGCTCAGCCGAACAGGGCCAAAAGCGCGATGAGCAGGGAGAAGATGCCCAGCGCTTCAGTCACGGCGAAGCCGAAGATCAGGCGGCCGAACTGGCCATCCGCGGCCGACGGGTTGCGCAATGCGCCCGCCAGATAGCTGCCGAAGATGTTGCCAAGGCCAATACCGGCGCCACCCATGCCGAGGCATGCGATGCCGGCGCCGATGAACTTTGCTGCTTCTGCTTCCATGTGTTCAACTCCTTTGGATCTAAAAATTCCGTTGCGATTTCTATCCCGGCAGCAGGGCCGGAAACTCTTGGGTCAACCTGGGTCAGTGCCCGGGATGCAGGGCGTCGTTCAGATACATGCAGGTCAGCACGGCAAAGACGTAGGCCTGCAGGAAGGCGACCAGCAGTTCCAGCGCCGTCAGCGCCACGGCCATCGCCAGCGGCAGGACCGATCCGGCAATGCCGAGCGTGCCAAGCGCGCTCAAGCTCACCACGAAGCCCGAGAACACCTTCAGCGTGATGTGGCCGGCCAGCATGTTGGCGAACAGACGAACCGAGAGGCTGACCGGGCGCGAAACGAAGGAAATCACCTCGATCAGCACCACCAGCGGCAGCAGGTAAACCGGCACGCCATGCGGCACGAACAGTTTCAGGAAACCAAGGCCATGCTTCATGAATCCGTAGACGACGACGGTTCCGATCACCAGCGCGGCAAGGCCGAAGGTGACGATGATATGGCTTGTGACGGTGAAGAAATATGGAAAAAGACCGAGCAGATTGGCAACGAGCACGAACATGAACAGCGAAAATACCAAGGAAAAGAACTTCATGCCTTGGGTTCCGGCTGCGTCCCTCAGCATGTTGCCGACGAATTCGTAGGCCATTTCCGAGACCGACTGAAGACGGCTGGGAACGAGGCTGCGGCTCGAGGTGCTGAGATAGAGAAACGCCGAGGCGACGGCGACGGTCGCGACCATGAAGAGCGCCGAATTGGTGAACGACAGGTCGTAGCCGCCGATCTCGATCGGAATCAGCTTGTTGATATGGAACTGGTGGATCGGATCGACCTTGTCAGCAGCCACTTTAAATCCCCATCAAAGCCGCGCGCGGCTTTAGTGTCCTGTTCACTGCGCCGGCAAGCGGCGCCTCAAGTCATTCTTTCGGATCGCGGGCTTTGTCGCCCTGTCCGAATTCCGCCATAAGTCCCGCGGAGCGCAGGACATTGAGCACGCCGGCGCCAAAACCGAGCAGCAAAAAAATAATCAGACCCCATGGCGATGTCCCCGCCACACGGTCGATGATCCAGCCAAGACCGGCACCAACCACTATCCCGGCGATGAATTCGCTGGATAGCTTGAGCGCCTGGCCATATCCGGCCGCACTGCCCGCTTTCGCGTCGTCTTTCCCCTCGAGCCGGTCCGGCCGCCTTGTCGCAAGCGATGCTTCAAGGTCGCGCCGGCGGCGCTCAAGATCGTCGTCGCGGATATCGGCTTGACGCTGTTTGCCGCGGCCGGTTTCTCCGGTTCCGTCTGGCCCATTCTTGTCGGCCATCGCAACCCCCTTGCCCGGTCAGATCGTCACCGTCCGTCCGCTCTTAAGTCGCCGGCAACATAGTTAGAGGGTCCCCGCCCGTCAAGCCACGGGCAGGACTTCAGCGTCAAGTATTTTTCCCATGAAAATCAAGAGCTTGCCAGGGTGCGACATCGTGCCCGCTACCGCCGCTGGCGTGCCGCGGCCGAATCCCTGCGGCGACAGGTCTTCGATCGGCCGTGCCCGGGGCCTTGCCGGAGCGCTCAGCTCCAGCCGCCGCCATAAGTGCGATAGAAGATGTGCAGGCCGATCCTGGTCATTTTTTTCATCGTCCGCGCCCAACCCGGGTTGACGTAGTTGGCGTAGTAATGAGTCGACGATCCGACTTCCGCGATGAAGATCTTGCCGGCAGTGACCGCCATGGCGATGTCCTGCGCGGTCTTGTAGTGGGCGGGACTCTGGATGCGCTTCTTCCTGCCGTCGCAAGCGAAGGAAAACTGGCAACGGTTGAACCATTTGTCGTTCTGATAGACGACGCCGCAGATCGAGTTCGGATAGGCCGGATTGCGAACGCGATTGAGGATGACCTGGGCGACGGCGGCCTGGCCGCGCACCGATTCCCCGCGCGCCTCGAAATAGATGCCGTTGGCGAGGCAAGTCTGTTCCGCTTTGGAAAAGACGCTCGCCGGCAGCGGAGTTTGCATCCACGAATGATCGCCCTTGGCCACCGGCGGAATGAAGCGGCCATCGTTCGGCTGCTCGTCCTGAAGCAAGGCCTCGAAGGGCGAAGCCTGGGCATAGTCAGGCGCGGCCGCTGCGTATGCGGTCGCCAGGACGTCGGGGCGGTCGTTGTTGACCAGCGAGGCCAGCATGGCCGGCACGCCGGGATCCGGCTTCTTGTCGACGCGCCTATGGAACGCGGCGGCAATCTGGATCTCCTTGCCTTTGATCTCGGGCTTGGCGAACGCCATCTTCAGCCCGCTGTCCATGCTCCGGCGAAGCAGCGAGGAGGTGCGCTCAAACACCGAGCCGGCATTGAAGTTCTTCGGCGGCGCGACCGGCGAGACGATGATGATGCGGCCCTTCTTGTCGGCGCGCATGATGCGGTCCTCGTCGGGCGTCGTGCTGGCCACGCTGCCCTTGCCGCGAAACGACACGGCGCCGATGCCGGGCAACCGGACGCCGGAACCCGAGATCGAGCCGGTGGTGTCGGAATCGAGGAAAGGCATTTCGGCGGCATGGACCGAGCCGGCGACGGATTTCTCGACATAGGCGTTCCAGCGGGCGTTCGGCGCCTTGAGGCCCGAAACCAGGCTCGTCATGTCCTGGTAGGCGATGACATTGGGAAAGCCGACCCAAATGCCAAGTCCAATGACCAGAGGAGACAGAAAGGAACGTCTTTTCTCACCGGCGAAAGCGACAAGCCGCTTCAAAACACGTCGATGCACGGAACTCTCCAGAAACGCAACGGACCCCACTGGAGAGGCACGATGATGCATTAACCTTGATGGGGCGTTAACGGAGGTCGACAGCGCCAATCATTTCAAAGGCTTTTGTTGGAAACGGCTCCAACGGTCCCGTTAACCACTCCGCAGAGCGCTGTTCGGAGATGGAGGAGCCTCCTCTAAGCCACGAACATGCTTAACGACGATGCCACGAACATACTTAACGGCCCGCCATCGGCGAGCGGTCTCTTGCTTCAATGAGGTTTTTCGGTGGCGTGCTGGTCCGGTCAGGGGACAATTCCCCGAGGGCCCCGGCGCAGCTGGATCTGGCGGGCACCGCAGCATTTCTTGAACTTCATACCTGAACCGCAAGGACATTGGTCATTGCCGCCGCGTTGCAGCCGGCCGACCAGGGGCAGCAGCGCTGCGGAAGGCAGGAGCGATGCCGCAAGGGCAGCCAACTTGGCCGAGATTCCCGGCACGACGAGGCGACGACCGGATCTGAACCCTCGCCACGCACGTTCGGCCACATATTCCGCATCCACTTTGGGCAAGACGTTGAAGAGCACCGTCTGATTGGCGCCTGACCTTGCGAGAAACTCCGTCGACACCGGGCCTGGTGCCACGCATGTGACCGTCACACCGGTTCGGCGCAATTCCTGGTGAAGCGCCTCTGAGAAGAAGCGCACGAAACCTTTGCTGGCGAAGTACAGAGCCATATAAGGTCCGGGAAGGAACCCGGCCACGGAACTGAGATTGAGCACCCCGCCCTGTCGGCGCGCCACCATTCCGGGCAAAAAATGGAGGGTCAGTTCTGTGAGGGAATGTATGTTGAGATCGATGATGCCGAGTTGACCATCAACAGGCAGCGCCGTCGCCGCGCCCCGCAGGCCATAGCCGGCGCTGTTGACCAGGACATCACAGACCAGGCCGTGTGCGGACAGAAAGCCCTCCAGGCGCGTTGGCGCATCGCCTGCCACGAGATCCAGCTCGAGCGTGAATGCCTCGCCACCCGCCTCCCGAACCTCGGACGCCGCGGCGGCCAAACCCTCGGGCGAGCGGGCAATCAGCACAACCGCGCCGTGCTCCCGTGCAGCGACGCCCGCAATTGCCCGGCCAATTCCACCCGAGCCGCCAATCACGACGACGGCCGGCCGCAATCCACTGTGCGAAATCACGTCGCGTTCCTCCGTCTTGCAGGAGCGGAAACACCCTGACCGAGCAGCATCACTTCATTGGCGACAGTGCCGTTCAGGATCTTTTCGAATCGCTCCAGTGCTCGCGCGACATTCGCTCCATCCATGACCCGGTGATCGTAGTGGATGCGGACATTCACCGATCCGTCGTTGCCGATCGGACCGTAGTTTAGAAGCGTGGTCAATGGTGTCAGCGGGTTGAGTGATTCCGCACCGAGACCAGAATAGACGGACAGTTGGAAGGTACCGAAGTAATTTGCCCTTTGCCGGGCGATGTTCAACCCTAGCCACATAAGCAGCCACCTGACTGGCGCGGGCGCAGCTGCCATCCGCAACGCACGCCGGAACTCCGGGACCTCGAGGATCGGCCGTGATCGAGCCGCGTGGATGGACCCCTCAAGTTCCGTGATGGAGTAGCGCTCCGGGCACTTGATGCAGCTCAGCAGAACGGCCGGCTCGCCATCATATTCGCGCTCGTGGGCAATCGAGGCCACGCTTGCCGGATACTCGTAAAGCTGCGGCCAGGGCAATTTGACATAGGCGCGCCGCAGCTCCGGCATCTCCAGGGCGAGAAGCGCATATCCTTTCAGGAAGATCGCGGTCCACGAGGGCCTGGTCTGCTGCGCCCTTCTAGCCCTTACCAATGGGCCGAGGTTCATCTGACGCTGCACCGCGACGCGTGGCACGCCGATCGAAAACCTCATCAGATCGCCAACAAGGCGCCGGGGCGCCGAAAGCTTGATGGCTCGGCCTCGCATCAAACGACCTCTAATAAAGATAAGGGACTATTCGCTTGGTCCTTTCCATATAGGCACGGTATTGCGAGCCTAAAGTTTCCAGCATCATACGCTCTTCCTTGTCCACTCTCAGCAGGAAAAGGACGGCGAAACCAATCAAACCGGATATGCCCGCAACCCAGTTCGGCAGCAGAAAGAGCTGGCCGAGCCCCATAAGCAGGAACGAGGTGTACATCGGGTGACGGACCAGGGCGTATGGCCCGGCGCTGACCAGTTCGTGCCGTTCGCGAATCTCGAGCGTGATCGACCAGTTACGGCCAAGTTCCTTGTGGGACATGCGAAAAATCCACAGCGCGGAGCAGAAGATGATGGTTCCGAGCGCCACCGACCACACGCTGGCCGGATGCTCAGCCGCTGCGGGGATGCCGGTGGCGACATAGAAGCCAGGCAGGATCGCCAAGCCAAGGAGAGCCGATGCAAGCCCGACGGTGTCGGAAGTTGAGCGGCCGCCAGCTACAATTCGCACGCGCCTTGCCCGGCGCTCGAAGGGATACCGGATCACATACCAGGCAACGAGGCCGATCACCCAAATGATCTCGCCAAGTGAAGCTACAGAAATGGTCACTTCAGGTCACCGGAGCCTTTTCTCGATCTGGGACCACGATAAACCGTCGCAACGATGCCAGCGTCCGAATTGTCGACCGAAGACATTCAGAGCGCGCTGCTTTCGGAGTTGACCGGGCGAATGAGGCGAAAGCGGGTTTGCAAATCGCATTTCAACCCCCGTTCATCTCCCGAAGCTTGGTTATGAATTGTTGCGGCCGCAGCCAGGTACCGGGGGTCTTATACCCCATCGATCTGGCGATGTCCGCTACGAATGCGTTGCAGTTGTAGAGCGAGGCGTGCCAAAGCGGAGAGCTGGCCTGCAGCTTTCGTATGCTCGCGACGACTTTCCTATATTCGGCTTCCGTAAGTAAAACGCGCCAGCTTGCCGACCGGTAGGCATCTTCCAGGTCGCCGTCCGTCCACCCGGTCGTGGCTGGCACGGGCGCCACATGGCCGAGAACATAGACATTGGGATCATCGGACTTCGGAGCGAGCCCCGCGACTTCGGGGTTGACCATCCGTCCCGCCTGGTTCAATCGTCCAAAAATCACGTAGGAATGGCCGTAGGTAAGGGCGTACCGGGAGCGGAACTCGATGAAATGCCGTTGGGCCGCGCGCGCCGGCATCGCCGCGGTACTCAGTGCCCGTTCATTGGACACAAAACTCGGCTGGGGTTTGTTGTCCTGCGACTGACATGACGCCGCGACAAGCGCGAGCAGGGCCACAATTGTTGAACGGCCACTTACAAGCGTCATCTCATCCAGAACTCCGAGGCAGACCTGGTGCCAGCCTTTGCCCGCCAACCGCATGTAGGCTGCGAATCCGGCCTTGGCCCCTGCATATCGATGGGGAAGGGCCTGGCGGCCCTTCCCCAAATCTCCGAAAGCCGGTGCTTATTTAATCACGGGCTCTTCTACGGCAACGGGTTCCGGCGGAGGAGCCTTCCCCTTTCCTTTACCGATCCCGTTCGCGCAGCCACTCAGGCTGGTAACGGCGAGGGTAGCAACCATTACAATCAACATTCTGCTCATCAAGCAATCCTTTCCCCAGGGGCGGAACAGCCTATAGAATCGCCACAAATAAAAAGATATGCAGCCCCACCAAGTTAGCTGCGATCTACACCAAAGCCTAGTGCAGAAATGACACACTCGGCACCCGGTTGCAGGCGACACCTCTGCGGTGACGTGCCGGCAGGGCGCACCATCCAACGAAGATCAGGCCTGCCCACCATCAAACAACCACCACCGTCGTGCCCAAAGGAGTACGGTCGTAGAGGTCAATGATGTCATCATTTGTCAAACGGATGCACCCGTTCGATACCGCTGTGCCTATCGTCCATGGCTCGTTTGTACCATGTATCCGGAAGTGGGTGTCGCGCCCGTTGCGATAGAGATAAAGGGCGCGCGCACCAAGCGGGTTGTTTGGTCCGCCAGGGACCCCCCCTGCATACTTCACCAGGCGCGGCTTGCGCCTCATCATGCTGGCGGTGGGTGTCCACGACGGCCAGTCCGCCTTGCGGGCGATGGTCGCTGTACCCTTGAACGAAAGTCCCTGCTCGCCAACGCCGACGCCGTAGCGCGTCGCCCACCCGTCGGTCTCGACGGAATAGAGAAAACGTTGCGAAGTATCGACGACGATCGTTCCAGGCGGCTCGTTTCCGTCGTACCGCACATGCTGCCGTCGGTAACGAGGACTGAGGCCACTTCTTGGTCCAAACGCGGATGAAATCGGCTCCGTCACCTGTCGTAACGTCGACGTACATCCGGAGACCATCAGAGCCAGAGTACCCAGCACGAGCCCCCGGCGCGCAATGTGGTGTTCTTTCATTTCTACCTGCTAGGAAACTGGTCGATCTACCGCCACCGTCGTCTCTACCATTCCACGGCCTGCGGGCCAAGTCTCGCTGTGTGGCGGCAAAATGAATTCACAGGATTGACAAGCGAATTGGAGCGAAACTTCTTGCGATAACCGTCTGCCTCTGTTCGGTTATGTCACAATGGGCATAGGACAGAAACGATGAAGCCTGACTTCCATGGTAAAGTCGCGATTGTGACCGGCGCGGGCTCCGGAATAGGAGCTGCTGTTTCACGGCAACTTGCGCAAGAAGGAGCCGAGGTTGTTGTCGCCGACCTTGATGCCGAGGCCGCGCGCTGCAGAGCCGCCGAAATAAGCGCGCAAGGAGGCAGGGCCCACGACTTTGCGGTCGATGTCACGGATGCGGCAGCCGTCGAAAAGCTGATCGAGTTCACTGTCCAGAAATGCGGCGGACTGGATATGGCGGTAAACAATGCAGGTATCGACGGCGTTCGAAAAGCGACGGCAGACTATCCGCTCGACAACTGGCACCAGCTGATAAACGTCAATCTGAATGGCGTTTTCTACAGCATGAAGTACGAAATCGCCGCCATGCTGGATCGAGGCGGAGGCGCCATCGTGAACATGTCCTCGATTCTCGGTTCCGTCGGCTTGCCGACTGCGTCCGCATACACGGCAGCGAAACACGGGGTCGTTGGACTCACCAAGGTTGCGGCGATTGAATATGCGAGGATGGGCATCCGCATCAATGTCGTCGGCCCCGGCTGGATCGAAACGCCTCTTCTATCGGAGCAAATGGAGACTTTAACCACCCGGCGCATGGCAGCCCTTCAGCCGATGGGCAGGCGCGGCAAACCGGAAGAGGTAGCGGCTCTTGTGTGCTTCCTGTTGTCCGATCAGGCCAGCTTTATCACCGGGAGCTACCATCTGGTGGACGGAGCTTACACCGCCCATTAAAGCGCCGCTGCCGGCGAGCCGGCTGCGGAGCGTAGCTGATGCTGGCACCAGGAAGACGTGGCGCTCAGCGGCGCTTCTTCGCCTTGCCGGCGAACGGATTTTCCGAGGTGCGCAAGGCGATGCGGATCGGCACGCCGGGCATGTCGAAGGCTTCGCGCAGACTGTTGGAGAGGTAACGAACATAGGATTGCGGCATCGCGTCCGGCCGTGAGCAGGACACGACGAAGCCCGGCGGCCGCGTCTTGGCCTGGGTGACATATTTGATCTTCAGCCGGCGACCGGCGACGGCAGGCGGCGGATGATGCGCCAGGATGCCTTCCAGCCAGCGGTTGAGCTTGCCGGTCGAGACGCGGCTGTTCCACACTCTGTGCGTCTTGATGACGGCATCCATCAGCTTGTCGAGGCCGCGCCCGGTCTCGGCCGAGACCGGCACCGCCTGCATGCCGCGCGCCTGCGGCAACAGCCGCTCGGTCTTCTCGCGCAGTTCCGCCAGGAGTTCCTGCGGGTGGTCGATCATATCCCATTTGTTGAAGGCGATCACCGGCGCGCGGCCCTCGCGGATGATCAGGTCGGCGATCTGCAGATCCTGCTTCTCGAAGGGAATGGTGGCGTCGAGCACGATGATGACGATCTCGGCAAAGCGGATGGCGCGCAAGCCGTCCTGCACCGACATGACTTCCAGCTTTTCGTGAATCCGGGCCTTGCGGCGCATGCCGGCGGTGTCGAATAGTTTGAGACGGCGGCCATGCCACTCCCAGTCGACGGAGATGGAATCGCGGGTGATGCCGGCTTCCGGCCCGGTCAGGAGCCGCTCCTCGCCGATCAGCGCGTTGATCAGCGTCGATTTGCCGGCGTTCGGACGGCCGACGACGGCGATGCGCATCGGTTTGGTATCGTCATAGCTCGGCTCGGCATCCGGATCGGTGATGTCCTCGCCGATCAGCACCTCGCTGGCGGCGGCCTCCTCGTCGGCATCCTCTTCTTCGTCGAAGGCGCGTGCCTCGCCCAGTGCTGATATCACCGCATCGCGCAAATCGGGCAGGCCCTGGCCGTGTTCGGCCGAGACCGGGATCGGCTCGCCAAGGCCGAGTTCCCAAGCCTCCAGCATGCCGCCCTGGGCGCCGCGCGCTTCGGCCTTGTTGGCGATCACGACAACCGGCTTGCCGGACTTGCGCACGATCTCGGCGAAGGTCTTGTCGTCAGGCATCAGCCCGGACTTGGCGTCGATGGTGAAAAAGATCAGGTCGGCTTCGCGGATCGCGATCTCGGTCTGGGCGCGCATGCGGCCCGGCAGCGTCGAAGCAGCAGCATCCTCGAAGCCGGCGGTATCGATGACGTCGAAATGCAGATCGTAGAGCTTGGCGGCATGGACGCGACGGTCGCGGGTGACGCCCGGCGTGTCGTCGACAAGCGCCAGCTTCCTTCCCACCAGACGATTGAAAAGAGTCGATTTGCCGACGTTAGGCCGGCCGATGATGGCGACTTTGAACGTCATCCGTCACGACACATTGCCCGACCCACGGATCAACTCGGACATCAACGTCGCCCGCTCGCGCGCGTTGCGCGGGGCGCTGTCATCCGAGGCGATCTGGTCGAACAGTTTCAGTGCGTCCGTTGCCTTACCTTCCTTCCAGGCGGCAAGGCCGAGCGCCTCGCGCGCGGTATGGCGCAGCGGATTGGTGTCGGCGGTGAGCGTCTCGACGCGGCTCGAGACATCGGCGAACGAACCGTGGTCGACGAGCAGCAGCGCTGCCCTGAGGCGCGCCATATCGCGAAGGCCTGATGGAATGTCCGTATCGGCGGCGACCTCGTCGAAGTCCTTGACGGCGGCGGCGACGTCGCCCTTATCCGCCTTGACGGTTGCCGCCCGCATGCGGGCGAGCAGCGGATAAGCGCCGTAGCCATCTTTTTCCAGCGCATCGAGGGCCGCCAGCGCTTCGTCGCTCTTGCCCTCATTGGCAAGCTTCAGCGCCTGCGAGAAGGCATCGCCCGAGCGATTGGCGCGGGTCTCGTCCCAATAGCGATAGCCGACGAAGGCGGCGGTGCCGACCACCACCAGTATCGCGAGCGCAAGCAAGGCAGGACCAAAACGGTCCCACAGCGCATGCGCCTGATCGCGACGCATCTCTTCGTTGACTTCGCGGATAAAACTGTCGTCCGACATCTCAAAACCATCCTGCCCGCCTCAGGGCGGTTTAGAGCGACGTGCGTCCATTGAAAGTACGCTCTAACACTTGAATTTGCGCATCGTGTTTCCTGAACAAAATCAATTCTGCACTTCAGGCCGATGCGGTAGCCCGCGTTTTAGCGAAATTTTGCCGGCATGGAAGGGGTTCGACCGGAAAATCGGCTAATCGCCGACGGCGATTTAAAAGGATGGCTGAAAAGGGCGACCGCACGCACGCCACATTTCGCCGATAGCCGGTGCGCGAACCCTCCTCAAAATCCAGATCCGGACACTGATGCCTCGTTTGTCCCGCGCTGTTGCGTTTTCGATCGCGTCGCTTGCTGCGGGGGGCGCTGCTGTCGCCGACCCGCCAGCGCCGGTAAAGCCGAAGCAGGCCGTCCTCATCTCGTTCGACAGCGCCCGCGATATTTCGCAATGGAAGCGCAGCCGGGCGCTGGCCCAGCGCACCGGCGCCCATTTCACCTACTTCGTGTCCTGCGTCTTCCTGCTCTCGCCGGAGACGCGCAAGCAATACACGGCGCCCGGCAAGACACCAGGCAAATCCAATATCGGCTTCGCCGCCTCGAAACAGGAAATCGCTGACCGGCTCGAGCAGATAAACCTTGCCGCCACGGAAGGCCATGACATCGGCAGTCACGCTTGCGGCCATTTCGACGGCAAGGACTGGAACAAGGCCGATTGGCTGAGCGAGTTCGGTTCGTTCAAGCGCATTCTCGAAAATGCCTATTCGATCAACGCTATTACCTCCGAACCCGCAGGCTGGCGCGAAATTGCACGTAAGGCGGTTGGCTTTCGCGCACCCTATCTGTCGGCAAACAAGGCGCTCTACGAGTCGCTGCCAAAGGCGGGCTATTGGTTCGACGCGAGCGGTGTGTCGCGCGGCCCTGCCCGGCCACCGACCAGCGACGGCATCACGCGCTTCTCACTGCCGCAGATTCCGGAAGGTCCTGACACAAGGCGGGTGATCGCGATGGACTACAATCTCTATGTCAGGCATTCCGGCGGCTTCGAGCGGCCGAGCCAGGCGGACGAATTCGCCAACCGGACCCATGACGCCTTTCGCGCCGCCTTCGACGCGCAATATCAGGGCAAACGCATTCCGCTGGAACTCGGCTTCCATTTCACACTGATGAATGACGGCGCCTACTGGAAGGCGCTGGAGCGCTTTGCCGGCGAGGTCTGCACCAGGCCCGACGTCGAGTGCATCAGCTATCGCGACTATGTTTCGCGCCAACGCGCCGGGGAAAAGCAGGCGTCGGTGGGCGGCTGAGCCGAAAGCGCTCGCCGCCCCGTCACTCTCAACTTACCGGCTGATCCTCAGGGCGCAAGCCGGCTCGCTCTCGCTCCAGATAGGCCTGGTCGATTTCCGGCAGCGGCGCCCCTTCAAGTGTCGCCTCGAAGGCGCGCAGGCGCTTGTAGATGGATATCAGCTCGACGATGGTCGGCCAGGAATTCACGAGATATTGGAACGAAGTGGCGACTTGTGAAAAGGCGGTGACAATTTGCTGGAAAACGCCAAATGTTATCTTGCCTATTGCCAAGGTCGGAACAAGAATAAGCGTGGCGAATACGTTGTCGACTTGAAGGTATAGATAGCGGACCATGTCGAAATAGACATAGTGTGCATAGAGAGTGAAATAGTTCTTGCGAACATTTCTGAAAAGCTCGGCCAGAGTTGGTGGCTGCGCTCGTGCCGTGTCGTCCTCGCCGAGGACAAGTTCCTTGCGCAGCGCGGCTTCAACCCGCTGATTGCGAAATTCCAACCCGGGCAGCCTGACGCCGACGACTGCCAACAAGCCGGTGCCAAACAGCGACCAGGCGATCGCCGCAATGACCAGCGGATAAGGGATTGCTCCGACGATTGGGAGCGTTGAGACATGGAGAGAAAGGGAGGCCAGCAAGGGCAGGAATGCAATCAGGGTCATGATGGAGTCGATAAAGTTCACTCCGAGCCCCTGCATTGTGCCGGAGAAGCGCATCGTGTCGTCCTGAACGCGCTGCGACGCCCCTTCGATATGGCGCAGCCGCGGCCAGTAAGCGGTAAAATAATCGTTCATCGCGGTGCGCCAGCGAAACACATAGTGCCTTACGAAAAAGACGTTCAGGACGGCAATGCTCATATAGACCAGCGCCAAGGACAGAAACTGCCATACTCCGTAGTACAGCTCGGCAGGGGTAACGGAGCCCGGCGTGGTCAGCGCCTTCTGCACCATGTCGTAAAACATGCCGCGCCAGTCATTGAGCGCCACGCTGATCTGCACGATGAAATTGGTTACGAAAATAATCAAACCAGAGCCAAGGATCGACCAGTTTTGCCAGCGATGCGGGGAATACAGCGCCCAGAAAAGGTAGAATACGCCCATACCGGCGAAGAAATATCCGTAAAACCAGAGGAATGCCGGCGTCAGGAATCTTATCGGGCTGATGACTGGTGCTGCCTGCGGGTCGACCGGCGGCATGCCGAGCATCGTGCCAAGGTGCTCGCCGCCGAAAAACCACAGGAGGACGAGCAGAAGGCTCCAGGCGACGGCCGAAGTGAAAAACAACTTCGGCTGCGGGAAGAAGGATACGAACACTGTTAGGAAATCCTCGGTCGATGCGCAAATCAGCGGCGTTGCTGTTCAGCGGGCATAAGGTCACACATCGATCGGAATGAAAATGGCCGGTGCGTGATGCCCGGCACCGAGCAAGACCACAATCATGGCGATTTTGGCGCAGCCGACCAGATGACCGCGCCGGAGACAAGCAGCACGGCGGCGGCCACGATCGATGCGAGGAAGAAGTCGCCCGAGGCTTCGGCAAGCAGGCCGGCGACGATCGGACCGATGATCTGACCGAGGCCGAAGGACGCCGTCATCAACGCCAGGATCCGGCGTGGCGCTTGCGGGGCAAGCTGCCTTCCGCTCTGCAAGCCGAGCGCGGTGATGGCGATGAAGGTGCCGCCAAGCAGAAACCCGCCAAGCAGCGGCCCAACGTGTCCGCCCATAGTGACGCTCGCGCTGACCCCAACCACCTCGACGAGGCACCCCCAGGCATAAGCCCGGTAGAGCCCGATCTTTGCCGCGATCTTCTGCCAAAGCCAGACCGATGGAATCCCGGCAAGGCCGGTGACCATCCACACCACGGCCTCGAAGACGCGGCCGCCGCCGCCCTGCCGGACGATGGCGACCAGGAACGTCGCCGTCACGATATAGCCGAAGCCGAACAGCCCGTAGGCGACGATGATCTTCACCAGCGCGCGGTCCTTTGGCAGCGCCGGTTCGCGACCATCGGCGCCGTTGGCGGTCGCAGTGCTGCCGAGCAGCAGCATCACGACGGCAATGGCGCAGGCCGAGATCGCGGCGGACCAGAACCAGCCCGCCGGCCAGCCGGCCTGTTCGGTGACGAGTATTGCCATCAGCGCCGAGGACGCCGCTATGCCAAGGCCGACGCCGCCGAAATGCAGCGCCTGCAGGTCGTTTCGGCCGACCGCGGCGAGATGGCCGAAAACGATGCTGGACATGAACACCAGGACGAAGGCGCTGGCCACACCGGCAAGAAAGCGGATGACGAGAAAGGCCGCCATCGTGTCGGCCAGGCCCATCAGCCCGGTGAGGACCGCGGTGGCGGCAAGACCGGCCAGCATCAGCAGGCACTCGCGACCGTGCGCCCAGCCGCCGACGGCTGCGAGCGCGCCAACGAGATAGCCGAGATAGTTGGCGGACGCGATCCAGCCGGCATCGGCCGGCGTCAGGCCAAGTTCCTCCATCATGCCGGGCAGGATCGGCGTGTAGACGAAGCGGCCGATGCCCATGGCGACGGCCAGGGCAATCATGCCGGCGAAGGCGAGGCGCAAAGGGGACGGCGAAGCGGCTTTCATTGCGGCGCACAATAAGTGCACGAGCCGGTGAAACAATCCGCTTGTTGTTGGGCCAGAACGGGTTGCAGCGGCGGACGAGCAGCTTCCAGCCGACCGATATCCGACGTTTGCGATTGCCGCAGACCACCATGGCTTCGTCATCCCTGGGCGAAGCAAGGAGCGAAGCGACGCGGCGCAGACCGTGGGATCCATGCCGTGACATCCGGCGTAAAATGCGGCGGTTCGGAATGGCGCTCGTGTCCGCTGCGAAGAAGCACCAGTTTCTGATCCGTCGGAGCACTGCCGCCAGGCAACGGCATGGATCCCAGGGTCTCCGCGACGTCGCTTCGCTCCTGCTGCGCCCTGGGATGACGAAGAGAGGGATGGTTCAGCCAATCTCCAAGGTTTGCGATTTGTCCCTGAAAGGAACTGAGCCCGCTCCCACCTTTGCTCGCATCTTCAGCCGCAGCCGACCTGCCCGGTGCCGGTCTCATAGGCAGTGCGCCGGGCCGTCAGCCGGAACGGCACGTCGCCGAGTTCGCGCTCCGACATGGTGTCCAGCACAGGATGCGACAGCGGATCGGTGGCCCATCGGGTGGCTTCGCTTTCTTGCGGCCGGCTTTGCCGCGCGCCGGCAGCGGAAAAGACCCCGAGCAGTGACAAAATCTTCATCGTATTCTTCCTCCACAGGTCTGCTTGTTCCTTAAAAGTTGCCGTTCCTCCCCGCATTTCAATTGAGATTTCAACCGTTCTGGTTTAGAAAAACTGTATGGCCATGCTCAACCGCGTCCACCTCAACGGCCTGCGCGCCGTGGAAACCGTCGCCCGCCTGGGATCGCTTTCGGCTGCGGCGAGCGAACTCAACGTGTCCGCCAGCGCCGTCAGCCAGCAGGTCAAGCGGACGGAAGCGCAACTTGGCCAGGCGCTGTTCGAACGAACGGCAAGCGGTCTGGTGCCAACCGAATTCGGCACCGTCTTCACCGCCCGGCTCGGGGCAGGTTTCCGCGAGCTCGCCCAAGCCGTGGCGCTCGCCGACGAGGCCTCCGAATGCACGCTGGTGGTTTCGGTTGCGCCGGCCTTTGCCTCGAAGTGGCTGCTGCCTCGACTATCACGTCACTTCGCCCGGCATCCGAATGTGCTTTTGCGCATCGACGCCTCGGTGCGGATTGCCGATCTCGATCGCTCGGACATCGACATCGCCATCCGGCTTGGCGACGGCAAATGGCCGGGCGTGCGCGCGCAACTGCTACTGGCGCAGGAAGTCTTCCCGGTCTGCGCCCCGGTGATCGCCGACAAACTGAAATCGATCGATGATCTCGCCCTGACCTGCGCGATCACCGACGAAAAAGCGATGATCAGCTGGGAAAGCTGGTTCGAGGCGGCCGGGGTGAAGCCGGTCAGCTTCCTCAAGGGCGCGCGCTTCACCGACCCGATGCTGTGCCTGGAATCGGCGATCGCCGGCCACGGCGTCATGCTCGGCTGGCAATTGCTGACGACTGATGCTCTCGCCGACGGCCGGCTGGTCGCGCCGTTCGGCGTCCGCGCCGAGAGCGGGCTGGGCTACTGGCTGGTGACCTCGGCCAGCAAGAGCGAGAGCCGCAAGGTGCGCGATTTCAAGATCTGGATCCGCGAGGAGATCGAGGCGACGATGGCGCAGTTCGGCGCGCTCGCCGGCGCGGCCTGAGCAGGCCCGGTCGATCACGGTGGAAAGACCGATGGCACCGGTCTATGTAAGAACCAGGCTCCCACATCGCGACAGGCAGGATCATGACCACACATTCGCGCGGCGTTTCCGCAACGATCGACCCGGTGAAGCTCGACAGGCTGGCAGAAGTCGCCATCAAGGTCGGGCTGCAATTGCAACCGGGGCAGGACCTGGTGCTGACATCGTCGATCGCAGCGCTGCCTTTGACGCGGCGGATCGTCGAGCACGCCTACAAGGCCGGCGCCGGCCTGGTGACGCCGATCTTCAACGACGACGAGATGACGCTGGCACGCTTCCGCTACGGCGCCGATGCCGGCTTCGACCACGCCGCCGGCTGGCTTTACGAGGGCATGGCCAAGGCCTTCGCCAACAATGTGGCGCGGCTGGCCGTGCGCGGCGAGGATCCGTCGCTGCTGTCGGCGCAGGATCCGGCGAAAGTGGCGCGCGCCAACAAGGCGAACTCGATCGCCTACCAGCCGGCACTGGAAAAGATCACCGGCTTCGACATCAACTGGAACATCGTCGCCTACCCCGACCTGGCCTGGGCCAGGCAGGTGTTTCCGGGCGACAGCGACGACGTCGCGGTGGCGAGGCTCGCCGACGCGATCTTTGCCGCCTCACGGGTCGATGTCGACGACCCGATCGGCAACTGGAAGGCGCACAATGCGGCTCTTCGCAGCCGCACCGAATGGCTGAACGGCCATAATTTCCATGCGCTGCATTTCACCGGACCCGGCACCGACCTGACCGTCGGCCTGGCCGACGGCCATGAATGGATGGGCGGCGCCTCGACCGCCAGGAACGGCATCACCTGCAACCCGAACATCCCGACCGAGGAGGTTTTCACCACGCCGCATGCAAGGCGCGTCGAAGGCCATGTTACGAGCACCAAGCCGCTGTCGTACCAAGGCACGCTGATCGACGGCATTGCGGTGCGTTTCGAGGCGGGCCGCATCGTCGAGGCCAAGGCCAGCCGCGGCGAGGATGTGCTGAAAAAAGTGCTCGACACCGATGAAGGCTCGCGCCGGCTCGGCGAGGTCGCCCTGGTGCCGCATTCCTCGCCGATCGCGGCGAGCGGCCTGCTGTTCTTCAACACGCTGTTCGACGAGAATGCCGCCTGCCATATCGCGCTCGGCCAGTGCTATTCGAAGTGCTTTGTCGACGGCGCCTCGCTCACTCCCGACGAGATCGCGGCGCGCGGCGGCAACAAGAGCTTCATCCATATCGACTGGATGATCGGTTCGGACAAGGTCGACATCGACGGCGTCGGCAAAGACGGCAGCCGCGTGCCGGTGATGCGCAAGGGTGAGTGGGCGTAGGGGCGAATGGGCATAACATAAGGGCGAGTGGGCGTAAGCAGCCGCCTGCAAGACGACATGGCCAGCAAGACGACATGGCGGCAACCCCGGAGTTGGCAATGAAACTCGATATCAGGGTCAAACGCGTCTACGAGCCGCCCTCGCCTGGCGATGGGCAGCGGGTGCTCATAGACCGCCTATGGCCGCGCGGCGTCCGCAAGGAAGACGCCGCGCTGACGCTATGGCTGAAGACCATCGCGCCAAGCGATGAATTGCGCAAATGGTACGGCCACGAGCCGACGCGCTGGATGGAATTCCAGCAGCGCTATCGCGGCGAGCTCGACCGGAACAGCGAGGCGGTCGGCCAGTTGCGTGCCCTGCTCGACAACGGCCGGGTGACGTTGCTCTACGGCGCCCAGGACGAGTTGCACAACAACGCGGTGGCTTTGGCTGATTATCTCAGCCTGAAGGGCTGAGGCAGCGCTCTGCCGACGCCGTCATCGCTAGCTCAGGCGACACGCAGTTCCGTCGCCGCATCGAAGAGGTGCACCTTGCCCGGCAGCACCGAAAGATTGATCGCGGCGCCGGCGCTGCGGCGCTCGTCACGCGGCACCACGGCGACGGCATCGTATCCGGCCACGCGCAAATGAATCTGGACATCGGCGCCGGTCGTTTCGGACAGCACGACCTCGCCCTTGATCTCACCCGTATCCGAAATGCCGAGATCGTGTGGCCGGACGCCCATGATGACCTTTTGGCCTGGTGTTGCCTTGATCTGCGGCGACAGGCCGATCGACACGCCTTCGGCGACGAAGCGAGGACTGCCGCCTGCGGTCTCGACAGCGCCGGCGATGAAGTTCATCGACGGCGAGCCGATGAAATCAGCGACATATTTCGAGTTCGGGCGCTCGTAGACCTCGTCGGGCGTGCCGATCTGCATGATCCTGCCGGCGTGCATCAGCACGATCTTGTCGGCCATCGTCATCGCCTCGATCTGGTCGTGGGTGACGTAGATCGTGGTTGTGCCGAGACGATTGTGGAGTTGACGGATTTCCACGCGCATATGCGTGCGCAGCTTGGCGTCGAGATTGGAGAGCGGCTCGTCGAAAAGGAAGACGGCGGCATTGCGCACCATGGCGCGGCCCATGGCGACGCGCTGGCGCTGGCCACCCGACAGTTCCTTGGGATAGCGCCCGAGATAGGGCGTGAGATTCAGGATTTCCGCCGCCCATTCGACCTTCTTCCTGATCTCCGCCTTTGGCACTTTCGCCACTTCCAGGCTGAAGCCGATATTGTCGAACACCTTCATTGCCGGATAGAGCGCGTAATTCTGGAACACCATCGCGATGTCGCGATCGCGCGGGTGAACGTCATTGACCCGCCTGTCGCCGATCAAAAGATCGCCGCTGGTCACCCGCTCGAGCCCGGCCGTCATGCGCAGGAGCGTGGTCTTGCCGCAGCCCGACGGCCCAAGAAGCACGACGAATTCGCGGTCGGCAATGCCGAAGGAGATGTCTTTCATCACCTCGACATTGCCGAAATTCTTGGCGATGTTCTTATATTCTACGGTGGCCATTCTTTGTCTCCAGACGCCCGGGTCAGGGTCGTCAGTATTTCTGCCTGGTCGGTGTGATGACGATTTCCTGCACGAGAGCGTTCTGTGGCATCTGGTAGGCGTGCAGCATGAGGTCTGCGACGTGCTCCGGGCCGATGCCGCCGCCGATCTTGAGCTTGTTGGCCTTGTAGTTGGCGAGCGTCTGCGGATCGAGGACGCCGCTCAGAACTTCGGTTTCGATCACCCCGGGCGAAAGCACGACGACGCGGACGCCATAGTCGGAAAGATAGTCGCGCAGCGATTCCGACACGGCGTGAACGAAGAATTTCGTCCCGCAGTAGACCGTATGATCCGGATAGATTTTTCGGCCGGCGATCGAACTCATCATGAACAGCGTTCCATGACGGCGCTCCATCATGCCCGACATCACGGCGTGGACCGAATTCAGCACGCCTTTGGTGTTGATGTCGATCATCTCGTCCCATTCCTCGGGCGGCTGGCGCCCTATGTCGGCGAGACGCGCTATGCCGGCATTGGCAAACAGCATGTCGACCGGTCCGTACTCGGCTTCCGCCTCCTTCACGGCGGCTGCGATCGCGGCGCGGTCGCGGACATCGACCTGCCGGGCCATGCTGTCGGGCAGGTTGAGCGCCTCCATGCGCTCCAGACGGCGGGCCATCATCAGAACAGGGTGGCCGGCGCGCGAAAACGCCTTGGCGACCGCCTCGCCGATACCAGAACTGGCTCCTGTCACTGCTACGAGCTGTTTTCCAGCCATGACTTTCCTCAATCGAAAATTGTCGATACGCCGGGCTGGCGGCCCTAGGGCAGCCAGCCCGGGGGAAGACTCAGCCCTTGGCGACGAGATCGTCGACCTGGGTTTTCAGGGCGTCGAGTGACTCCTTGGCCGAGCCCGACTGGCCGGCGAAGTATTTGCCCAGCGCAACCGGGATCATGTCGCTCGAGAGTTCTGCCCACGCCGGCAGGTCGGGCTCGGATCCCATGTAGTTGGCGATGGTGTCGCGCACGACCGGCAAGTGGCGGGTCGTGCCGGCGCCGACACGCGCATTGTCCAGCACGCGCGGATCGTCATAGACGCTGGTGCGCGTTGGCCCGGTACCGCCGCCCAGAACGGTTATCAGCGCCTGGGTATCGGCTGAGGTCGCCCACTGCATAAAAATCCAGGCGGCGTCCGGGCTCTTCGAGTATTTCGATACCGCGAGCGAAGAGCCGCCCTGGTGACCAACGCCCGGAATTTCGCCGAACCCGGTCTGCTCGACGGTGCGCAGCGTCGCGGCAGGTTTCGGCGGAACCATCGCTTCCATCAGGCCCGAGACCTTGGAGGCCTTGGGATCGTCGAAGAACGGGAAGAATTCGCCCCAGGACAGCATCGAGGCGGCGACGCCCTGGCCGACCGACTGGCCCTCACCATCCCATGTCCAGCCGTCGACGCCGGGCGGCATCGTCGCCTTGAGCTTGTCCCAGTAGGCCATGGCGGCCAAGCCGGCGTCGTCATTGCCGGTGAACTTGCCGTCGGGGCCAAAAATCGAACCGCCATGGCCCCAAAGCCACGCCGTCCAATCGCATTCGAGGCTGTAATGGCCCGATTTCATCTGGCCGCTGGTGCCGTACATGTTCGGGCCCTTGGCGTCGGTGATCGCCGCAGATGCCTTCAGCAAATCGTCCAGCGTCGCCGGAGGCGGCAGCTTGAGCTCGTCCCAGACGTCCTTGCGGTACTGCATGATGAAGATTGGGATGTCGTAGGGCACGCCGACCATGCGGTCCTCGTACATGGCGATACCGTCGACGAGCGGCTTCAGGAAGTCGTCGATGTTGTAGTTCGGCATTGCCAGGTCGGCGTTCTTGAGCTGCTCGCGCGGATCGAAGACGTCCTGGCTGAAGCTCGCCGCCCAGCTCTGGTCGATATAGTAGAGGTCGTAAGTGCCGAGGCTCGAGGCCACGTCGAGCGTCAGCTTCTGCAGCACCTGCTCGAGCGGCAGCACTTCGATCTCGACCTTGATGCCGGTGGCCTCCTCGAAATACTGCTTGAGCTGCGTGGCGATGGCATTCGACGGCGGCGTCGATTCGGTGGCGAGACGAAGCGTCGTTCCGGCAAAGGGCTTGCCGACATCCGAGAGCCATTTGGTGATTTCGGCGCTGGGCTTCAGTTCCTGTTCCTGAGCCGATGCCTGGCTGATGCCGTAGAACGGACGTCGTGCCAGGCCCATGCCGAGCGCGCCGGCGCCGAGGCCGAGAATGCCTGCTGCGCGAAGAAACGAGCGGCGGTCCATCTGTCCGCGAACGAAGCGGTCGGTGACAGAGGCAAGATGCGTCTTTCTGATGCTGTCTTTCATTGTCTACTCCTCCGGTTTAATTCGCGATTTTCTCAAGGCTGCGAATTCGAGCCTCCCATCTATTGTTTCAACGATCCCATTGTGAGACCCCGCACGAGGTGCTTCTGAACCAACAGAATGAAGATGAAAGCGGGAATGATGGATGCGGCGCCAAGCGCGGCCATGTTGCCCCAGGCGGTGCCGATCGAGGTGACGAAGGTCGACGAGACGACAGGCACGGTCTTGAGCGAGGTGGTGGTCAGGGTCAGCGCAAAGAGGAATTCGGTCCAGCTGAAGATGAAGCAGAGCACCGCCGTGGCGGCGATGCCGCCCTTGGCCATCGGCAGCACGATCCTGCGAAAAATCATGAAGCGGCTGGCGCCATCGACGATCGCGCTCTCGTCGATCTCGGAGGGAATGTCGTCGAAGAAGCTCTTCATCAGGAGGACGGCGAGCGGCAGGTTCATCAGTGCGTGGATCAGCACCATGCCGGTATAGGTGTCGATGAGACCGAAATTCTTGTAGATGAAGAACATCGGCACCGCGACCGCGACGGGCGGCATCATGCGCGTCGACAACACCCAGCCCACGAAACTGTGCCGGCCGCGGAAGTTCATGCGCGACAGGGCATAGGCGGCAAGCGTGGCGATGGCGACAGCGAGCACGGTCGACAGCGTCGCGATGACAATCGAATCCCAGACGCGGGGGGCCATGTAGAAATTGCCGCCGCCCGGCGTCACGGTGATGCCGCCGCTGCCCAGCGAAATCCCGAACACCTTCTGGAAATTGTCGAAGGTCGGCGTGAAGGCGAAAAGTTTCGGCGGCCGGTTGAAGATGTCGTTGCCGTGTTTGAACGCCACCGACGTCCAGTAGTAGATCGGAAAGAAGAAGATTGCGACCACAACCCAGGCGGCGATGGTGCGAAGCATGCGGGTCGAGAAGGAGCCGTTCATTCTACCACCTCACCTTGGCGATACGGATGAAGAGGTTGGCAATGACGAGGATGATCACAAGGGTGACGAGGCTGAGCGTGGCTCCATAGCCCCACTTTACGAAGCTGAACGTCTGCTGCCATGCATAGATGGACAGCGAATAGGTCGACGCTCCCGGCCCGCCGGAGGTCATGACGAAGACGTAGTCGAAGACGCGGAACAGATCGATGCCGCGGACCAGCACGGCGATGGCGATCACCTTCGACATCATCGGCAGGGTGATGCGCCGGAAAATCTGGAACGACGAGGCGCCGTCGATCATCGCGGCCTCGTAAGGCTCCGGCGGCAGCGCCCTGAGACCGGCAAGGAAGATGAGCACCATGAACGGCGTCCACTGCCAGATTTCCGCGACGAGAACGCCGGCAAGCGCGGTCGAAGCCGTGGCAAGGATAGGGTTGTTCGGATTGAGCAGCCCGATCGACTGCAGGAGATAGCTGATCACGCCGAACTGCGGATCCTCCATCAGCAGATACATCATGCCGACAATGGCCGGCGGGATGACGAGCGTCATCGTCAGCACGCCGCGCAGGAATCCGAAACCGAAGCCGTCGCTGTCCAGGAGCAGCGCGATCGCCATGCCGAGCACCAGCTCGAAGATCAGCGCGATGGCGAAATAGGTGAAGGTGATGACGAGCGACTGCCAGAACCGCGTGTCGTTCCACAGCTGCACCCAGTTTTCCGTTCCGACGAATTCGAGCGCCCGCCGGCGCGGGACGAACTCATGGAAGCTCAGCCAGATGTTGTAGATGAGAGGATAGACGGTGAAGACAAGCAGGATCGCCACCAGCGGCAGCAGCCAGGGCAGCGGGTGATCCGAAATGACGAAACGTCTGGCTTGGGCAACCCGCACGCGTTCCTCCCGAACCGCTTCGTTTTGCGATGCACAAATGTTCATATCTTGTGCATTTGTTCAAATGCTATATCGTCGCACTGTCTGTGGCAAGCACTTGTTGGCCGGCTACAGCGGCATTCGGATGGGTGCGCCACAAGCATCGGAGGACCCTCATGACGTCGATCGGTCTGCTGGCACGGGTTGCCCATCAGTATTTCGTGCTGGGCGAAACGCAGCAGGCCATCGCCGAGCGGCTGCAGATCAACCGCACCAAGATCCACAGGCTGCTGGCCGAGGCGAAGGAGCGCGGCATCGTCTCGATCCGCATCAACGCCGGGACGTCCCAAGCGCTCGAAATGGAAGAACAGCTCAGGCGGAAGTACCGGCTCGACATATGCAGCGTCACACCTGATGACACCGGGTCGGAACTCGGGCTCTCCGAAGTGATCGGCATCTATGCCGCGCAGACTGTCGAGACGCTGCTCAGGGACGACATGACGGTCGCCATGGCGTGGGGCCGAACCATGAGATGGCTCGCTTCCAACATCGAGCCGGTGGCGCTCAGAAACGTTACCGTCGTACCGCTTCTCGGCTCGCTGTCGCGCCGGTCGTCGATCGACAAATACGACGCGGCCGCCGTCTTTGCCCAGCGCACCCAGGCCGAATCCTATTATCTCCCCGGACCCATCATCTGCGACAGCCGTGAAAGCCGTGAGACGATCCTGCAGCAACCGAGCGCGCGCGAGGTTATCCAGAAGGCGCTGAACGCCGACCTTGCGCTGATGAGCGTCGGCGGCACAACCAGTTCGACGCTGCGGAGCGTCGGTTACATGACCGACGAGGAATTCGACGATATCCTGAGACTGAAGCCGATCGGGAACTTTCTCGGCTATTTCTTCGACCGGGACGCCGAACTCATCGACCATCCCGTCAACGAGCGCATTGTCGGGGTCTATCCTCGCGACACGCTGAACATTCCCAAGCGCATCCTCGTTTCCGGCGGAAAGAACAAGGTCGGCATCATGACCAAGCTCCTGGAAAAGGGGTTCTTCACCGGCCTCATCACCGACCAGGGGACGGGCAGTTCGCTGTGACCGGCCGGGATTGCGGCGGCAGCCGAACCTGCCGTGCGATGTTGCCTGGCGCATCGCGCCCGCTTGCCTAAGCCGTCCCTGGTTCGGTTCCATCGCCTGCAGAACATCCTTTTTTGCGTCTTTTGCAGTCCGCATTTTTCGCGCCCGCCGATCAGCCCAATCCCGACCTCCGGTTCGCCAGGATCATATCGGCAATCTCGACGAAGCCGCGGCCACCCCGCGACCTGGCGACGAAAGCGGGTTCGGCGTCGATCTGTCCCTGGAAATCCACCACATTCGCGACCCCGAACGAGTTCGGAAAGAACCCGAACATCGGGGCGTCGTTCGGGCTGTCTCCAACGAAAGCATAGGCCTGCCTTTCAGCATCGAGATCGGTTCCCAGCCTCTCGCTTGCAAAGCGGCGCGTCATCGCCAGCTTGTCGTAACGGCCAAACCAGCCGTTCACATGGATCGACGAAATCTTGGCGACAGCGCCGGCCTCCTCGAAAATCTGCTTGATGCGCCTGGCATCGGACAGCGGCAGCGCCGGAACATCCTCGCAAAAGTCGATGGCCAGGTCGGCTTCGCGATATTGCTGGTCGGCGGATACTGCCGAACCCGGCACCTCCTGGACAATGTGCTTTTCCAGTTCGGTGAGCCTGCGCCTGTTTTCCCGGCGTTCGTCAGCGCTTGCCGCGAAAACCCGGATCATCTTTCGCGTTGCCTGATCATAAGCGAAGTAAAAAGCGCCATTTTCGCCGACCACGCCGGTGACCGGCCAGAACCGGGCAATCATGTCGCACCAGCCTGCCGGTCTCCCGGTAATGGGAGCAACGACAAGGCCCGCCTCGTGCAGGCGTTCGAGCGCACGGTAGGCATCCGCCGGAAGACGACCCTCGGTGGTCAGCGTGTCGTCGATATCGCAGAAGACGCCACGAATGCGCGATGCAGTTTCGGGTCCGAATTCGGCGAGGTCGCGCATCCGGTCAGGCTTCCCCGCGCGCAAAATCCTCCAGCATTCCTGCATCCGCAGCAATGTCGAGGAACGAGAAGCGATTGCGCATCTCCCGGCAATGAACGACGGCTTCGCGATAAAAATCGGCCGGGGTGCCCAATTCGGCCGCTGAAATCGGCCCGCCGGTCGATTTCAGCAGGCGCTGCATCTCGTCGACAGGCACCATGAATTGCTTGAGTTCCTGCCTGAGTGTCGGCCACAGCTCCTGCAGCCGCTCGTTGAATGCGGCGGCGGCAGTCTCGTCGAAGGCCTTCTTCTTCAATTCGTCGAGACATTGTGCGGCGACAGCCGGACCCATGCGGCGGACCATGTCGTCAGGATCGATCTTCGTCGCCTTCACCACCGGCGGCTTGTCGCTTGCAAGCATGGCTTGCTGCAATCGCGCCATAGTGAGCGAAGCGACGCCGACCTGGGTGCCGTGCAGCGTGCCGGGGTGACGCTCGCCGGCGAAACAGTCGATGTAGTGCGATATCTGATGCTCGCCCATGGAACCGTGATTGGAGACGCCGGTGAAGGAAATTCCGAGACCGCAGAGCGTCAGCACGCGATAGAGGTAGCCATTGGCCTCGATGTCGTGTTCGGCAAGCTTTGCCGCACGCTGGTTGAGCGCCGCCTCATCCTTTTCCTGGATGAGAAACGGGACCTGATGGTAGGCCGTGCCAAGCAGGCGGTGCGACATCCACCAGTCGATCTGGGCGACCGAGCGGCAAAGGCAGTCACCGAACCCCGCCGCCGACAGGTAGGTCGGGGCGGCAGCGGAGACGCCAAGGTCGACGAAAAAGCCTGAAGGGGCGTGGGAAGGGAGCGATACTTTCAGGCCGCTTTCCAGTGTGATGGACGCAGTCGTCGATGTGTAGCCGTTCATCGAACCGGCCGTCCCGAATACACAGTAGCGCCGCTTACTCCTTCCGGTGACGAACTTGCAGAGATCGTTGATGGTGCCGGAACCGACCGCGACCACGGCATCCGCATCGGCGAGTTTGACGGCGAGGCTTTCGACATTGGCCATGTCGGCATGCGGATGATCCAGGATCACCACATCGACGGGGCCGAGCGTCTTCAGTTCGCGCGCAACGCGTTCGCCAAGCGCCTCATAGGTGGCGGCATCCGCAACGACCGTGAACCGCTCACCCAGATCGAGTTCCCAAACCAGATCGGCCGCCCGCCCGTCGAGGCTTTCTTCGATGACAATCCGGTCATACGGCACCACGGCCTTTTTACCGGTCTCCGGGTTGGTCCAGCGCCCGTCCAGAATGTCGTCGATCAATGCCGTCCATGATCCGGCTTCCGGATTGGTCATGACGTCCTCATGCTGGCGACCCCGTAATCGAGGCGCAGGAGCGTTGGCGTTGTAAACAATAGTCACCTATCACTGTCTTTTGTCAAGCATTTGCCCGCGACGCTTGACTTCGTTCTGCAAACCTGCGGAAAAAGGGACATGAATGCCAATGCCGACATCGACGTGGTCCGACCATCTGGGCTCTCGGCACTGCCGCCCGAATTCGACAGCGCGGTGGCGTGGGCTGCCTGGCTGTACTATGTCGACCAGCTCAACCAGAGCGACGTGGCCAAGGTCATGAACGTCTCCAGGGCGAGCGTGGTGCACTATCTGCAGGAGGCGCGCGAAAGCGGACTTGTCGCCGTGCAGGTCGACCACGACGCTTTTGCCCGCACCTTGACCTCGCGGCGTCTCATGGAAAAATACGGGCTTCGCGGCGCGGCGGTCATCCCCGACCTCGATCTCAACGACGCCGACCGCCGCATCGGCGAAGCGGCAGGACGGTTGCTGGCGTCGATGGTCGATCCGGGTGACACGATCGGCGTTGCCTGGGGAAAAACGGTGCTCGCTGCCGCCCGCTCGATCCCACGACTACGGCATGATCGGAACCTCACCGTCGTCCAGCTCTCGGGAAGCTCGATCGGGACCAGCGATTTCTCGCCGGAATTCTGCACCTCGCTGATGGCCAATCGGCTCGGCGCCCGCTGCATCAACCTGCTTGCCCCGGCGATCGTCTCCACCGACGAACTGCACGATGAACTCATGCAGGAGCCGATGCTCGTCAACCAGTTCCGCATGATCCGTGCCGCCGGCAAGGTCATCTTCGGGATCGGCGATATCGGGCCGGAGAGCACCTATGCCCGAGCCGGGATATCGGATGCCGACGCACTTGCCGGCATGATCGAGCAGGGCGCGCTCGGGGTCATCATCGGGCGGTTCATCGACGCTCAGGGAACTGCTTTCGCAACGCCGCTCGACGGACGCACCGTCGGCATCACACTCGACGAACTGAAAGCGGTGCCAGTCCGCATCTGCGCCGCCGGTGGCGCCCGCAAGATGGCGGCGATCAGGGCCGGGCTCGGCGGCGGATATGCGACACATTTTGTCACCGACATGGCCACCGCGAACAGTCTCTTGGAATAACCGGTAACCAGCACCGGTGGAAGTCATCGTCTCGGGAGGACAATCATGGGCAGCAGCGACGGACCGCTTGTCGTCGGCCTCGACAGTTCCACGCAATCCTGCAAGGCGATTGCCTGGAGCAGCGACGGACGAGCCGTGGCGGAAGGCCGGGTGCCGCTCGAGCTGATGAAGCCGAGGCCGGACTATGTCGAGCAGGAGGTCACCGACTGGTGGCGGGCCGCAACAGTGGCGCTGCGACAGCTTGTCGGCACGGTCGACGCGACACGCATCGCCGGGATCGCGATCTCAAACCAGCGCGAGACCGTAGCCCTCATCGACGGTGCCGGCGCGCCGATCGGACCCGCGAGCCTGTGGCTCGACGAACGTGCCGCCGGGCTGGTCGACCGTTTCGCGGCGGAGATCGGCCGTGAGCGGCTGCACCAGATCACCGGTAAGCCGATCGACGTGACGCCAGTCGTCTATCGCCTGAAATGGCTGCGCGAGAACGAGCCGGAACGGTTGGACCAGGCGAACAAAATCCTCGACGTGCATGGCTATCTGACGCTGAGACTGACGGGAACGCCAAGCGCGAGCTGGACGAGCGCCGATCCGTTCGGTCTCTTCGACATCTCGCGCAAGGCATGGTCGCAGCCGATCCTCGATCATCTCGGCATCAAGCCGTCGCAACTTCCCAATGCGGTGCGGTCCGGCACGCGAGTCGGGACCGTTCATGCCGCAGCCGCCGCCGCAACCGGCCTTTCGGAAGGAACGCCGGTGATTGCCGCCGGCGGCGATGGGCAATGCGCCGGGCTCGGCGTCAATGCCATGCGCGACGGCGTCGTCTATCTCAATCTCGGAACCGCGATCATCGCGGGAATCTGGTCGCCAGAACCGGTGGTCGGCGCCTTCTGGCGCACCATGACCTCGCCAACCGGCGATGGCTATTTCCTCGAGGCCGTGCAGCGGGCGGGTGTCTATTTCGTCAACTGGTTCGTCGACATGTTTGCCGGCGGGCGCTCCGATCCGGCGATCTTCGACCGCCTGGAAAGGGAAGCGGCGGCCGTGCCGATCGGCTCGGACGGACTTCTCGCCGGCACCACCCTCGTCGGTTGCATGGACCCGCACTGGGATCCGAGCGCACGCGCCAGCTTCATCGGCATGCACCCCTCGCACACGCTCGGTCATTTTTATCGTGCAGGGCTCGAGGCAATGACGCTGCAAACCGCCCGGGCTCTCGAAGAGATGCGCAGCCATGGTCTTTCGCCGGCGCAAATGGTGGCGATCGGCGGCGGCGCCAACAGCAGGCTTTGGACAAAGATGATCGCGGACGCAACCGGGATCGCGATCCATAAGGGTCACAATGCCGAAGCCTCCTCGCTCGGCGCCGCGATCAGCGCTGCGGTCGGCATCGGATGGTTCGAGGGTTTTGCCGAGGCTGCGGATGCGATGACAAGCATCGCCGAGACAATCGAGCCGGACCCCAGCTGCCGCGCAGCGTGGGACGCGCTCTCGGCCAGGCAGGCCAAGGTCTTTTCCGCGACCCAATTCGCCTGGCGAACTGGAGCGTGAAAAGCGTCCGTCCGACTACTTCAACCCTCCCAACGCCTGCTGATAGACATCAGGCTTGAAGCCGACGAGGATACGATCGCCAAGATCGAGGACCGGCCGCTTGATCATCGTCGGTTTGGCCAGCATCAGCGCCTTGGCCTTCCTCTCGTCGAGGCTCAGCCTGTCCGTGTCCGACAGTTCGCGAAACGTCGTGCTCGCCTTGTTGAGCAGGATTTCCCAGCCGACCTTGCCGGACCAGCCGTCCAGCCGGTCCGCCTCCAGCCCCTCGACCCGGTAGTCGTGAAAACGATAGGCGACGTCATGGCTTTCCAGCCAGGCACGCGCCTTCTTGATCGTGTCGCAATTGGTGATGCCGTACATGGTGATCGTCAATATTTTTGACCTCGGACTGATCGCTCATCGAATCTGGCGCACCGTAAAACACCGTTCAAACATTGCCAGCGACCATATGTGAAGGGGATTTGAGCTTGCTCACATGGCGGCCAGGGCAGCGCCCTGGCCGCCATGCCTGATACCAACGATGCAGCGAGCGACAGAGCTTACGAAATCCGGTTTCAGCCTCAATAATAGAAGCGCTCTTCGGCAATTTTGCCGTTCTTGACCGTGTACAGACCAACCTCATCCATGCTGACACGCTCGCCTGTAGCCTTGGGCGTTATGTCAAACTTGAAGCGCACTGCGAACTGGTCGCCGTTGACATATGGGCCCTCGACCGAGCCGCCATGAACTTCGTTGTTCTCCTCCCACCACTGGCCCTTCTGCTTCACGGCCTCCTTGCCATTGCAGACCGCCATCGGCCCTTCCATCGCTTCGTAACTGACGATGTCATCGGCATTGTACTTCTCCGCAGCAGCTTCGTTCTGACCTTGCTTGAGCAGCTCTGTGAATTCCTTGGCCATTTCCGCGGTAGTCATGCGTGTTCCTCCTGTTCAGACGCGTTCCAAGTAGGGAACCGTTTGCTAATCTGCCACTGGCGGTCCGCTCGATAGCTGACAACCTATGTCAGGATGAATATCGCGTGCCCTTAAAGCACTTTTGATGCGACGAAGGCGTGAAACAAAACAGGAACAAACTGGAGAGTCAAGTGGAGATCGAGTCGGCCGGGGAAGGCCGGTGCTCGTATGTAATGCGCTTTTGCATTACGTTTCCTGCCAATCAGGAGATTCTGCCATGACGACACTGACCGTAACGGCGCGGGGGCAGGTCACTTTTCGGAAAGAAGTGCTGCAACACCTCGGCATCAAGCCGGGAGATAAAATCGAACTGGCTTTGCTGCCGGATGGCCGGGCAGAGCTAAGGGCATCGCAGCCGAAGGGATCGTTTCGGGACCTCCATGGCTTCTTGAAAGGGAAGACGAATGGCCAAGTCCTCACTATTGAGGAGATCGATGAGGCAATCGCCGAGGCTGGTGCGGCCGCCGGGGCCGGCAAGGAATTAAGATGACGGCTGATACGAAATCCTGCTCCGCGCCTATGTGGCTGACGATGCAAAACAGGCGAGTGCTGCTGTCGAGCTGCTGGCAAGTGCGGATATCGTGGCTGTAAGCTTACAGTCCCTTTGTGAATTCACGTAGGTCCTGGCGCGCCAATATAAGATTGCCCGTGAAGACATTTCCCGCCGCGATCCGTGCCCTGCTGAACACGGAAAATGTCGTGGTCAATCGGCCCGCAGTTGAAGCCGGCCTATCGGTCCTTGATGCTGGTGGTGATTTTGCTGATGGTGTGATTGCCTATGATGGTAGCTGGTTAAGCGGGGAAGTCCTCGTTTCCTTTGACAAAATGGCTGTGAAGCTTTTTTCTTCACAAGGGCGTTCCGTCCATCTCCTTAAGGCAAGCGCCTGATAAAATGTCTCATACCAGATAGCAGCCGCGCTCGATGGCGAGGCGGCGCACCAGCGCCAGCACGCTGTCGATGGTCGGCGTCGGCCGGCCGGTCAGCCGGCCGAGTTCCTGGACCGCCGTCACCAGCGCATCGATCTCCATCGGCCGGCCACGCTCCAGATCCTGCAGCATCGAGGTCTTGTGCTCACCGACGTCGCCGGCGCCCTTGATGCGGCGGTCGACCGAGATCGGCAAACGAACGCCGAGGCTTTCGCCGATCGCCTGCGCCTCCAGCATCATGGTGCGGGCAAGCGTGCGGGTGGCCTCGTCGGCAGCGATTGCCGCAAGCGTGCTGCCGGTCAGCGCGGAAATCGGGTTGAAGGAGAGATTGCCCCACAGCTTCACCCAGATCTCGCTGCGGATGTCGTCGCGAACCGGCGCCTGCAGCCCGGCTGCGACCATCTCCTCGGCAAGCCGGGTGACACGCTCGCTCTTCTCGCCCGAGGGCTCGCCAAGCGAGAACCGCTTTCCCTCGATATGGTGGACCAGGCCGGGCGCATCCACCTCGGCCGCGGGATAGACGACCGAGCCGATGACGCGATCCGGCCCAAGCCGGTCCCAGATCACCCCGCCGGGATCCACCGCTTGCAACCGTGTGCCTTCGAGCGGCCCGCCGATCCTGTGGAAATACCACCACGGCACGCCATTCTGCATGGTAACGACGGCCGTCCCCTCGCCCAGCAGCGGCGCGATCTGGTCGAGCGCTGGCGCGACGGAATGGGCCTTGAGCGCCAGCACGACATAATCCTGGACGCCTAGCTCCTGCGCCTGCGCGGCGGCCCTGACCGAGGCGACGGATTCATGACCGTCTTCGATCAGGCGAAGACCGGCCGTCCTGATCGCGTCGAGATGCGCGCCGCGCGCCACGATCGACAGATCGACGCGGCCGGCCATAGCAAGTTTGGCCGCGAGATAGCCGCCGATCGCGCCGGCGCCAAAAATGCTGATCCGCATTATCCCAGCCCAGGTTTGGCAAGACCGAGTTTGGCCGCGAGGCCGATGCGCTGCAGCTTGCCGGTCGCGCCCTTCGGGATTTCGTCCAGGATCAGGACAATGCGCGGCACCTTGAAATCGGCGAGCCGTGTCGCGGCAAAGCTGCGGATTTCGCCTTCTGTCGCGGGCATGCCCTCGCGCAGCACGATCGCAGCCGCGACCTCCTCACCGAGCTTGTCGTGCGGCGTGGCGAAGGTGACGACCTGCGCCACCGCCGGATGATCCATCAGCACGTCGTCGACCTCGAGCGGCGAGATCTTCTCGCCGCCGCGGTTGATGATCTCCTTGAGCCGGCCGGTGACGCGCAGATAGAAGTCTTCGTCGAGCACGCCCTGGTCGCCGGTATGAAACCAGCCATGCGCAAAAGCCGTGGCATTGGCGTCCGGATTGTTCTCGTAGCCCGCGGTGACATTAGGCCCGCGAATGACGATCTCGCCGGTGTCACCGGGCTGCAGCAATCGCCCGTCCGGCGCCATCACCGCCACCTCCGGTCCGGCCGCGGCGCCGACGCTGCCCGGCTTGCGCAGGCCCGGCGGCAGCCGGTTCGAAGCCATCTGGTGCGCGGCCTCGGTCATGCCGTAGGATTCGATCACCGGGCAGCCGAAGGTCGATTCAAGCTCGGCCATCACCTGCGGTGGCAGCGATGCCGAGGACGAGCGGATGAAGCGTAAGGGCGCCGCCGCCAATGCATCGGCATTGCGCGTTGCGCGCGGCAGTATCGCCTGATGCATGGTCGGCACCGCCGTGTACCAGCTCGGCCGCGCCTCACCCAGCCAATGGAAGAAGCGCAGCGCGTTGAAGCCCGGCGTGCAGAAGACGCTGCCGCCGGCGGCGAGCGAGGACAGCACCGCCGCGATCAGCCCATGAATGTGGAACAGCGGCATGATGTTGAGGCAGCGATCACCGGCCGTCAGGCCGAGCGTCGCGCCGATATGGGCGGCCGAGGCGGCGAGATTGGCGTGGCTGAGCGGCACCAGCTTGGGTCGTGACGTGGTGCCGGATGTGTGCAGCAACAGCGCGATGTCGCCGTCCTCAGCCAGGCCGGGCGAAACAGACGGACCAACCGGTTTGCCCTTGATCTCAAAACTGCCGGCTGGCGCGTCACGCAGTGCTGTGAGCCTGAGCACCGCTATGCCGAGGCGCTCGGCCACGGTCACCGCCGGGCCGCTTTCGTCTTCGGCAACGAGGATCGCCCTGGCGCCGATGTCGGAGAGATAAAAATCGAGCTCGTCGGCCCGGTAGGCCGGATTGAGCGGCGCCGTCGACGCCGCCGCCGCCACCGCGACAAAGGCCGTCGCCATCTCCGGCCCGTTCGGCAGCACGATGGCCACCCGATCGCCACGGCCGAGGCCCAGTGCATGCAATTGCGCTGCCGTCTCGGAGATCAGCTGGCGCAGTCCGCCATGCGTGAGCGTGATCCGGTCGGGTGCCGAAATCGCCGGCGCATCGTCGGCTCCGGCGGCAAGCCGTTCAATGATCGAGGCCGCTTCAGACAACGCGAACCTCTAGGTCGCCGACGCCATCGATATGACCGCGAAGAACGTCACCGCGAACGACCGCGCCGACGCCCGCCGGCGTGCCGGAAAGAATGATGTCCCCCGGCATCAGCGTGAACAGACCTGAGAGATAGCTGATCATTTCCGGAACCTTCCAAATCATCTGGTTGAGGTCGCCGGTCTGCTTTCGCTGGCCATTGACGTCCAGCCAGATCGCGCCCTGGCTGGGATGGCCGGTCGAGCTTGCCGGAACCAGTGGCGTGCATGGCGCCGATGCCTCGAAAGCCTTGCCGACCTCCCATGGACGGCCCATGTCCTTCGCCTTCCCTTGCAGGTCGCGCCGCGTCATATCGAGACCTACGCCATAACCGAACACGCAGTCCAGAGCCTTTTCGACCGGGATGTCGGTACCGCCGACCTTCAGCGCCACGACCATTTCGATCTCGTGATGGACATCGTTGGAGGCCGGAGGGTACGGAAATTCTCCTGTCGTATCGAGGTTGTCGGGGTTCTTCTGGAAGAAGAATGGCGGCTCCTTGTTGGGGTCGTGTCCCATCTCGACGGCATGCGCGGCATAGTTCCGCCCGACGCAATAGACCCGGTGCACCGGAAACAGCTTGTCGGTTCCCGCCACCGGGATGCTCGGGATTACGGTTGGTTCGATGACGTAGCTTGAAGTCGTGCCGTGCATGTTCACTGTCTTGCTCCTGCGTAATATTCGACTTTGGCTTCGGCCCGTTCGATCAGTTCGGCGATCAGCAGGGCGAAGGCAAAAAGGATGATGGTCAAGGCCCAGAATTCGGCCATGCGGAAATTTCGCGAGAAGGTTTCGAACAGCGCACCGTAGCCGACGATGGCGACGAGCAACTGGCCGATGACGACGCCCTTGACGCCGCGGATGAGGCCGAGGCGAATGCCGGCAAGGATTTCCGGAAGGGCCGCCCACAGGATGATCTTGCTATAGAGCGCCGGGCGCGAGGCGCCGTAGGAACGCGCCATCTCGATCAGCGACGGCGAGATATGACGGACCCCGGCGCGGGTGTCGAGAACGATGATCCAGATCGCAAACAGGAACACCGCCGCAACGATCGTCTTCTCGCCGAAGCCGAACAGGATCATCAGCACCGGGACGATCGCCGAGAGCGGCGCGCTTGAAAAGATGTTGACCCACATGCCGAGCAGGTCGTCGGCGATCTTGACGCGTCCCATCAGGATACCCAATGGCACGCCGACAACGATCGACAGGGCCATGCCCGTCGCGAAGGCGCGAAGGGTCGTGACTGTCGCGCTCTGCCAGGACGGCGTCTGCACCAGGCTGATCGCTGCAACCAGCACGTCGCTAAACGGCGGCAGCAGAAAGACAAGGTCGAGCCGGCCGACGATTTCCCATACGACGCACCAAACCAGCAGGGACGCCATCATGGGCACACGGTAGCCAAACAAAGTCACGGCCGGTCACTCCACATACTGCTTCAGCCCCTGCCAGATCTCCTCGACTGTATCGAGATAGTGCCTGTCGCGATGGATGCGCTCGGGGTCGCCGGAGCGATCGATTTCAGGTTCGATGATCTGCGAAACCCGGCCAGGTCTCGGCGACAGCAAGACGATGCGGTCGGAGATGTAGACCGCTTCCTCGATCGAGTGCGTCACGAAGATGAAGGTCTTGTTCTGGTTGGTGCGCAGCCGGATCAGGTCTTCCTGGAATTTCCGCCGGTTCTGCTCGTCGACCGCCGAAAACGGCTCATCGAGCAGCAGGACGTCGGCATCGACCGACAAGGCGCGCGCCAGGCCGACGCGCTGGCGCATGCCGCCCGACAGTTCGTGCGGGTATTTGTCCTCGAAGCCGGCGAGACCCACCTCGGCGATGTAGCGTCGGGCGATCTCCTCGCGCTCGGCCTTGTTGGTGCCGCGCAACTCCAGTCCGAAGGCCACGTTGCGTGTCACCGTCGCCCACGGCATCAGCGCAAAGTCCTGGAATACGAAAGCGCGTTCGGGGCCGGGTGCTGTGACGTGCTTGCCGTTGATCGCGACGGTGCCGCCATCGGCCCGTATCAGCCCCGCTATGATCTTCAGCAGCGTCGTCTTTCCGCAACCGCTGGGTCCGAGAAGGCTGGTCAGCTTGCCCCTGGGAAAGTCGAGGTCGATGCCGCGCAGCGCCTCGACATTGCCGTAGGTCTTGGAGATTCCCCTCACTTCCACGATTGAATCGATCGGTGCGGGAACCGGCGACGGTCCATTTCGCAATGCGGTCGCGCCCATCTTAAGCACCTCTGCTCTCGGGCCTGAAAACGCGGACTTCCACCCACTGCAGAAAGACGAGCGTCAGGGTGGAAAGCGCAATGATCGAGGCGATTGTTGCGTACATCTCGGCGTAGTCTGCGCGCGAGCGGTGGAAGGTGATGAGGTCGCCGATGCCGGTCGGGGTGATCAACAGTTCGGCGAGCACCACGCCGACGAAGCCGGCAGCGACGCCGAGGCGCAAGCCGGCAAAAATCACCGGGCTGGCGTCCGGAAGGATGATCTTGGCGACGGTCTGCCAGCGTGTGCCGAGGAAGGATCGGCACATGACCAGCAACGACTCGTTGACGTTGCGCACGGCCTTGTAGGTGTTGAGCACGATAACCGGCAGCGCCAGGATCATGACGGCGAGCGTCTTGGCGGTCATGCCTATTCCGTAGACAAAGGTGACCATCGGAATGAAGGCGGCGACCGGTGCTGCCTGAAGCACGATGAACACGGGGATCACCAGCCATTCGCCGGTGCGCCACAGGCCACAGATCGTGCCGAGGCCGACACCCAGGAACGCCGACAGAACAACGCCAAGCACCAGCGGCTGCAGCGTCGAAAGATAGGCGGTTGCCAGGCTGCCGTCGGCGAGCAGTCCGAAGAACGCGACGACCGTATCGGAAAAAGTCGGGAAGGCGAAGCTGACCGGAATGCGCCCAGCCACCTCCCAGATTCCCGCGAACAGGGCGATCGACACCAGCCTAAGCAGGACCGGCTGGTCCCACGATGCGCCCGTTGCGCTGCGATTGGAAAGAGGAGCGAGGCCGGCAGCCTCCCCGTCGGTTCTGATGCTTACGGCCATCCGGCAGGCCGCCTATTTCTTGCCGAGCTTGGCGACGGCGCGGTCGATTGCGGAGACATCCCAGAAGTCCTCGACCTTGAGGCTGGCGGGATCGCCTTCGATCTGGCCGGCAAGGCTGAAGAAGGCAAAGTCGTCCTTGGCCGCATCGGCTCCGCCGCCGTTCAGCGCAAGACTGCCGGCTTCCGCGGTTTCCTTGTAGTATTCGGTGATTTCGCTGTCGGCTTCAGCGCCGAGATCCGGCAGCAGTTTATATTTGTTGCGAAGCTCGACGGCGACCGCCGGGCTCGCGGTGATCTCGCGCGCGGTCTTCATCAGTTCCTCGACCAGGATGTCTACGTCGGCGGCGTTGTTCTTCAGATAGTCCGCGGTCGCGAAAAGCGCTTCGTCCGAGGCGCCGAGATCCTCGACCGGCAGAACGATGAACTTGCCGGGGGCTTCGGCCTCGAGCGCGCGCCTGTTGGCGGCATCGACGATCGACGCCTTGATGGTCCCTTGGAGCAGCGCATTGCGGCGAACCTCGGAACCCGGGACATAGCTGATGTTGCCGAGCTTGATGCCGTGGTTTTTCGCCATCAGCAGCATGACCGCCTCGGTGCCGGAGCCGCGCGCCTGGACGGCGACCTCCTGCCCGTCGAGATCCTTCCATTCCTTGTAGAATTCGCTGTTGACGACGGGAAAGAAGCGCAGCGTCGATATCTGCGCGAAAATGCGGATCGGCACGCCCACCTTCTGGATCAAGGTATAGGGCGCGCCGATGCCGACATCGGCCTGGCCGCCGACAATGGCTTGGGCAGCCAGATCCTCGTCATTGAGAACAATGAGCTCGACATTCACGCCGCGTTCCTTGGCGCGCTCTATCGCGGCGAGCGTCTGGATGGATTCGATGCCCGGAAGGTCGCCGAATGCGATGCGCATGTCGCCCGCATTTGCGGCCGACAAGGGCGCTGCACATGCCAGGACCGCGGCGAAAGCGGTGGCAAGGATGGTACGTCTGGACACGCCGGCCATTGTCATTCCTCCCGTTTTTTGTAACCATTTCCTTGATTGGTTAAGACTATGGGACGGATTGGTCAAGGAGAAACTGCACCGTATCGAACGGGTGTGCCCAGAAAACTCGGCAGTTGACGGTTTGAGCTAATCGTTTTAACACCGACAAAGGGAAATCATATGCGGATTGGTTAAATTGATGGACGGTCCCGGTAATGGCGGCCACGCCGCCCTGGTTCAGCTGCAGGCCTATCTTGCCCAGATGGATCATGCCGGTGAGACGCGGCTGCCTGCCGAGCGGGAACTGTCGGAGAGCCTCGGCGTATCGCGCGGCGATCTGCGCAAGGCGCTGGCGGTGCTCGAGAAGGACGGCCGCATCTGGCGTCACGTCGGCAGGGGCACCTTCGTCGGCAGCGGGCCGGTCGAGGAGACGATCGGCATTTCGGAAATCGCCGGGCGCACCAATCCGGCCGACGTGATGCGCGCGCGCCTCATCCTTGAGCCCGAAATTGCGCGCGAAGCGGCGCTGCACGCCACGCTTTCGGATATCGCCGCGATGCGGCAATCGCTGGTGCAGACGCGGGAGGCCGTCACGTGGCGGCAATATGAGAATGTCGACAATCTGCTCCACCGGCAGATTGCGCAGGCGAGCCGCAACAATGTGCTGCTCGGCCTGTTCGACGTGCTGAACGCCGTGCGCCGCACCGTGGTCTGGGGACGTCTCCGTTCAGAAGGCGCCCGCCCTCCGGCAGACCATCACAGCTTCGCCGACCATGAACGGATCGTCGAGGCGATCGCAGAGCGTGACCTCGGCGGCGCGGCGGCAGCGATGCGCCTGCATCTCCAGCAGGTCGAGCGGCGCCTGATCCCTGTCCGCGAAGCCGCCGAATAGCTCAGATGACCCGCTACAGCGACCTTCTTGGATGCGCGGCGTTGTTCGGGTTAAGCCCTACGCGCCGTAGCCGATGATGCCCTTGATCTCGAGGAAATCGTGGATCGCCCAATCGGCATATTCGCGGCCGTTGCCGGATTGCTTGTAGCCGCCGAACGGCGCGAAGGTGTCCCACTCCGGATAGTTGATCGAGACCTGCCCGGCGCGCAGCCGGCCGGCGACTTTTCGCGCGTGGTCGATATCCCCTGATTGCACGTAGGCGGCGAGGCCATAGACGGTGTCGTTGGCGATTTTCACCGCGTCATCGTCGTCATCATAGGAGATGACCGAAAGCACCGGCCCAAAAATTTCTTCCCGCTCGATGGTCATGCCCGGCGTGACGTGGCCGAAGACGGTCGGCCGCACGTAATAACCGCGATTAAGATGCTCCGGCCGGCCGGGACCGCCGGCGACCAGCGTTGCACCCTCGGCGATGCCGGCCTCGATCAGCCGCTGGATCTTGTCGAACTGGATGTTGCTGACCACCGGCCCGAGCTTGGTCTCTTCCGAGCGCGGATCGCCGACCTTGTGCGCCTCGGCCGCCTTCTTGGCGATCGCCAGCGCCTCATCGTGGCGGGCGGCCGGCACCAGCATGCGCGTCGGCGCGTCGCAGGACTGGCCGCTGTTGCCGAAACACGCGTTGACGCCCTTGCGCACGGCTCTCTCGAAGTCGGCATCGGCAAGCACGATGTTGGGCGATTTGCCGCCGAGTTCCTGCGCCACGCGCTTGACCGTCTCGGCCGCCGTCTTGGCGACGATGATGCCGGCCCGGGTCGAGCCGGTGAAGGAAACCATGTCGACATCGGGATGTCCGGCCATGACCTGTCCGACATCCGGACCGGTGCCGTTGACCATGTTGTAGACCCCCTTCGGCGTGCCGGCCGCTTCCATCACTTCCGAAAAGACGATGCCGCTGATCGGCGCGATCTCGGAAGGCTTCAGCACGACCGTGCAGCCGGCGGCGATCGCCGGCGCCACCTTGCAGACGATCTGGTTAAGCGGCCAGTTCCACGGCGTGATCAGCGCGCAGACGCCGATCGGCTCTTTGACCACCATGGTGGCGCCGCGCTTCTCGCTGAATTCGTAATCCTCCAGCGCCTTGATGGTGGACTCCATATGAGCCCTGCCCGCCCATGCCTGCGCCTCGCGCGCCCAGGTGATCGGCGCGCCCATCTCCTGGCTGACAGCCTGGGCGATGTCCTCGTAGCGCTCGTTGTAGACTTCGAGGATGCGCTTCAGCAGCTTCAGGCGCTCGGCCTTGCTGGTTTGCGAAAAGGCCGGAAAGGCCGCCTTCGCCGCCGCCACGGCGCGATCCACATCGGCCTTCGAGCCGACGGAGATTTTGGTGTAGGCCTCTTCGGTGGACGGATCGATCACATCCAGCGTCGCCGGCACCACCGGCGCGACCCATTTGCCGTCGATGAAGAAGTTCAAGTGATTGCTCATGGGTGGTGCTCCGGTTTTCTGGAAGGATAGGGTCAGATGGGCAGCATAGGGCAGTTAGCGCCGCGGCGCAGGCTGATATGCGCCACATCGCCGACGCTGAATTGAAAACCTTCCGCCCGGCGTGGCGCATCGATCACCACTGGTATCCCCTGCCCCAATTCGGCGTGCAGGCGCAAGGTGCGGCCGTGAAAGACGATGCTGCTCACCCGCACCGGCGCGGTGCCGGTCGCTGCTTCGGTCGCCGCCAAAAGATCCTCCGGACGCACTCCGATGGTTCGCACCGCGCCTTCTCCCGGCGCTTCGCCGGTTTCCGACGTGGCTTCGAGCGGCAGGGCGCCGGCGGCGAAACGCAACCGATCGCCGTCACGGCCGACAAAGCGCGACTGCAGCAGGTTCATCGTGCCGATGAAACTGGCGACGAATTTGGTGGCGGGCCGGTCGTAGAGCGTGGCCGGCGGCGCAATCTGCTCGATGCGGCCCTTGTTCATGACGACGATACGGTCGGAGATCGACAGCGCCTCGGTCTGGTCGTGGGTGACCATGACGAAAGTGGTGCCGAGCCGCGACTGCAGCCGCTTCAATTCGACCTGCATCTGTTCGCGCAGATGCGCATCGAGCGCCGACAGCGGCTCGTCGAGCAGCAGCACATGTGGTTCGCAGACAATCGCACGGGCAAGCGCGACGCGCTGACGCTGGCCGCCAGACAATTCGGACACGCGGGCGCCGAGCTTCTCGGCAAGGCCGACCATGTCGAGCGCTTCGCCGACGCGCTTTGCCTGTTCGGTCCCGGAAAGCTTGCGCAGCGACAGGCCGAAGCCGACATTTTCGGCGACGTCCATGTGCGGAAACAGCGCATAGTCCTGGAACACGGTGTTGACGGGACGGTCGAACGGCCGCAGCGAAGTAATGTCACTGCCGTCGAGCAGCACTCGTCCGCTCGACGGGCTTTCGAACCCTGCGATCACCCGCAGGCTAGTGGTCTTGCCGCAGCCGGATGGGCCGAGCAAGGTCAGGAACTCGCCGCGGGCAATGTCGAGATCGACGGCGTCGAGTCCGACAATGCCGCCGGGGAAAATCTTCGACACCGCCTCCAGCCGGACGAGAGGATCAGGCGCCATCGCGAACCTCGGACGGCTTGGTCGTGTTGACCCAGAGGATCTGGCAGCGCTCGGCGCCCGGATTGCGGAAGGCATGCAGCAAGGTGCTTTTGAAGGCGAAGCTGTCGCCGGTCTTCAGCCCGTAGGTGGTTGAATCGATCACGAGTTCGACCTCGCCCGACAGGACGAAACCGAATTCGTGGCCGGGATGGGCGTAGGCTTCGACGGTGCCGCCGCCGGCTTCCACCGTCACCAGCATGCCGTTGAGCGTAGCGGCCGGCGGCGATAGCAGCGCCTTGGCGATGCCTTCCGACTTCACCGGGACCTGGCGCCGGCTGTTGGCGCGCACGCAATAGAGATCGCTGACTGCATCGTTGCCGTCAGCAATCAGCGCCGACGGCTCGATGTCGAGAGCGGCGGCGAGCGGCCAGATCACCTTGACGCGAAGCGAGGACAGGCCGCGCTCGATCTGGCTGAGCGCACCAATCGAAACACCGGCCTTGGCGGCAAGCTCGGCCAGCGAAAGACTGCGTTCCAGCCTGAGCGCCCGCACGCGCCGACCGACCCGCACATCGGCGTCGTCTTTCGGCTTTTCAGCCGCTTGGTCCAGTATATCCATGCATACTTCCTCGTTCGCCAGCACTTTCCCTTCTCCCCCTGTGGGAGAAGGAAGAGCGAACTCAGCCGCCTGCCTTGACCTTCTCGAACATCTTGGCGAGTTCGTCATTCTGTTTCATCGGCCCGGTGAAGACGGTGGTCTTCAGCATCACTTCCGGATCGGACGGCAGTTGCAGCTTTTCCAGTTCCTCCTTCGGCACCGCGGCGAATGCCGAGCTGTTTGAGCTGCCGTAACCATAGGTCTGAATCAGGTATTTTCCCGAATCCGTCTCCAGCCGGCTGTTGATGAAATCATAGGCGAGGTCGACATTCTTGGCGTCCTTGAGCATGACGAAGCCGCACGACCAGGTCAGCATGCCTTCCCTAGGCTTCATGAACTCGACCGGCACGCCCTGCTTCTTCAGCGAGGTGGCCGACGCGTTCCAGGTCATGGCGGCGACCAACTGGCCACTCGCCAGCGCCTGTTCGACCGAGGTCATGTCGGTGGTGTAGTTGGAGAGCAGCGGGCGCTGCTCGCGCAGTTTTTCAGCCACCTTTTCCATCTGTTCCGGCGTCATGTCGAACGGATTGACACCGGCGAGAAGCGCCGCCACCACCGGCGTGTCGTGGACGGCATCGATCGTCGCCATGCGCCCGGCATATTGCTTGTCCCACAAAAGGTTCCAGCTCGGCTCCGGGTTCTTCACCAGATCGGTGCGGTAAAGGATCGAGGTGTTGCCCCAATCCCACGGCACCATCCAGACTTTGCCGTCGCCGGCCTGCAGGTCGGGCAGGTTCTTGAAAACCGGAAAGATCGAATCCCAGTTCTTGATGCGCTTGGTGTCGATTGGCTGCAGCAGGCCTTCCTTGTTCCAGCGCGCCACCTTGTCGTAGCAGGGATGCGCGACGTCAGGACGGAAACCGGCCTTGACCTTGGTGAAGGCGTCATCGTCGTCGCCGAACATCGAGGCCTCGACGCCATCGGGGTGTGCGGCGAGGAAGCTCTTGTTGAAGTCGGGAAGTTCGTAGCCCGACCAGGTGAAATATTGCAGCTTGTCGGCCGCAAGCGCGACGGTCGACGAAAGCGCCAGCGCGAAGGCTGCCAATCCGGCTTGGACTGTCTTGCGATTTATCGATTTCAGGTCGAATGCCATTGCAGTTCTCCTCTTTCGGTTTCTTCTGGTTTGGGCAGGTTGGCGGGCACTGGCCGCTGAGCGGCGGCGAGCCCGCGATGGCGCAGGATTTCGGCAATTGCCGCGATGACGAAGGACAGGGCTAGGATGGCCGTGCCCAGTGCCATGACGGTCGGCAGCGATTTCGGGAAACGCAGCTGGCTCCAGATATAAAGCGGCAAGGTCGGTTCGGTGCCGGCGAGGAAGAAGGCGACGATGAACTCGTCGAAGGAGATCAGGAAGGCCAGCATGAACGCTGATACAATGGCGGGCAGGCTGAGCGGCAGCATGACCCGCCTGAATGTCGTCCAGTCGGAGGCGCCGAGATCGAGTGCCGCCTCGTGGATGGTCTTGGGTATAGCGGCGAAGCGGCTTTTCATGATCACCACCGTCGTCGGCAGCGCCACCAATATGTGGCCGAGCACGATGGCCGTGCGTGACGGTCCGAAGCCAATGAGGTTGACCAGGATCAGCAGCGAGATGCCGACGATGACGCCGGGAATCAGGATCGGCAGCCGCGCGATAGCGCTGATCGTGAAGGCAAGCGGCGAACGGCCGAAGAGATCCATGTAGGACACGGTGATGCCGCAGAGCGTGGCACCGGTGGCGGCAATTGCACCGATGACGAGGCTGTTGGCAAGCGCGCCGGACAGCGCCGAATTGCCGGACAGAGTCGTGTACCATTCAAACGTGAAGCCTTGCAGCGGAAACGCCGCCTGGATCGAATCGTTGAAGGAGAACAGCGGGATCAGCGAGATCGGCAAATAGAGGAACACCAGGTAGACAAGGACGTAGGCGCCGAGCCAACTCCCACCTTTCTTAGCGTCTTTCCGCGCGGCGCTCATGTCCGGCTGCCAAATCTGCGGTCGGCGGAACGCACGACCAGTACCACGGCAAGGATGACCAGCATGACGGCAACGGCGAGTGCTGCGCCAAACGGCCAGTCATTTGCCTTGCCGAACTGGGCCTGGATCAGCGAGCCGATCATGGTGCTGGCAGGGCCGCCGACCAGCGCGGGGGTGACATAATCGCCGACCGTCGGCACGAAGACGACGAGAGCCGCCGCCAGCACGCCCGGCATCGAATTCGGCAGCACGACGCGGCGAAAGCTGGTGAACGGTCTGGCGCCGAGATCGGAAGCAGCTTCGAGCAGCGATTTCGGGATCGTGTCCAGCGCCACATAGATAGGCAGGATGGCGAACGGCGCATAGGCGTGAGCCAGCGAGACGACGACGGCGGCCGGCGTGTTGAGAAACGCCAATGTCGGTTCGGACCAGATGCCGCTTTCGACGAGCGCCGAGTTCAGCACGCCATTGTAGGCAAGCACGATCTTCCAGGCGAAAACGCGCAAGAGATAGCTGGTCCAGAACGGCAGCGTCACCAGAAACAGCAGCAGCCCGCGCCGCCGTCCGGCATGGAAGGCAAGGTAGTAGGCGACGGGATAGGCGGTGACGACCGTCGCCAGCGTCACCAGGCCGGCAATGGCCAGCGAGCGCAGCGTTACCGTCCAGTAGAGCGGGTCGGATGCCACGGTGATGAAATTCGCAAAAGTGAAACCGGCGCCCAGCAGCGAACCGTCATTGCCGCGAAGGGCGAGGAAAACCACGAGGCCGAGGGCAAACAGGATCAGGAAGAAGGTGACCAGCCCGCCCGGCAGCAGCATGGCCAACCGGAAACCCGTCGAGGATCGGGACTCCGGCAGCGGCTGCCTTGCAACGATGGTCGACATCGGGGTTGCCCATCGAAATTTGAAATCACTCAAGAATTTTTCAGAATCATGAAACTGTCAAGCTGATTCCTGCATCGGCATAAAATCAGCGCTCGAATGCATCCAGCATACGATACCAGGCGATCGTCGCGGCGACGCCGACCTGCCGAAGGACGTGGAATGGGATCGGCCGGATCTGCGAAACCGGGAACGGCAATTGCCTGGCGTCGCCGCTCGCCAGATAGCCAGCAATGCGCTCGCCAAGCGCGGTCATCAGGCCGACGCCACGGCCCTGGCAGCCGACACTGCCATCAGGCCCTGCTCGGGCTCGTGGATATGCGGGAGGTGATCCGACGTCATCGCCACCCGGCCAAACCAGCGCTTTTCGATGGCGACTCCGGATAGCGCCGGATAGAGCCGGAGCAGCGCGCGCTCGAGATGCGCCCAATCACTTTCGCTGGTCGGCAGCGCCATTCGGCCGCGCCCGCCGAGCACCAGCGCCCGCCGGCACTCTTGCGGTAATAAACGAGGATGCGACGTGAGTCCGATACTGCTTGCCCTTCCGGTAAAATCCCGGCCGCCAGATCGGACGGCAGCGGTGCTGTCGCGATCTGGAAGGAGTGCAGCGGAACGATCGTTTCGGCGAGACCAGGGAGCAGGTCGCCGGTATAGGCGTTCGTCGCTAGAATGACCGCTTTGGCCTGCAATTCGGCGCCGCCCTCCGTCGAGATGCGCCAAATGCCGGCGTTGTTGTCGAGGCGTATCACCTTCTGGTGTTCGGCGATCTTCACGCCCGCGGCCGAGGCGATCCGTGCCAGTTCCGACGTGTAGGCAAGCGGATCAATCACGCCGGCGCGGCGGTCGAGCCAGCCACCGAGATAGCCCTGCGCGCCAGTCAACGCGGCGATCTCGGTCTGGCTCAGAAGCCGGACATCGGCGCCACGGTTCCGCCACTGCCGGTCCCTGTTCGCCGCCGCCTTCAGCGCCGTCTCGGTGTGCGCTGCCTGAATCCAGCCATCGCGGACGAACGGCACCGCCAGTTTCTCGTCGCGGATCAATTCGAAGACGGCGTCCGCCGTCGAGGCGGCAAAATTGACGAGGATCTCGCCGCGTTCGGAGCCAAAATGCTCCAGCAGCCATTCCGGATCATATTTCAGGCCGGGGATGACCTGACCGCCATTCAGGCCCGATGCGCCTTGGCCGATTTCGCCGGCTTCCAGCACCTGCACGGCAAGGCCGAACCGGGCTGCATGCAAGGCTGTCGACAGATCGAGAATCCCGCCACCCACAATGACGACATCGGCACGCTGGCCGCCGGGAATAAGCGACCGGAACGCAAAGGCCGCCGGCGGCTTCTGCCAGATCGGATCGGAAAACGGTAAGGGCAAGAGTCACCTGAATGTACTTCATCAAATGAAAATCCTAGTGACGATTTCATGATTTTGAAAGAGCCTTTGATCTCGGCATCAGGGGGATTGAAGAGGATGGCGTCGGCCGATGCGAAATGCAGCGCAGGGCTCGACCGCGAGGAACGGGATAGACCTTTGGCGGGAATTTGTTGAAAGTGCCGCCGCCGCGGCCAGGCTTTTGTTGAACCATTGGTCCGCAGCGACGACGCAGAACAAGACAGCAGAGGACCGCAAGCCATGACGAACGCCACCCTCCTGCCCGACGAGGGCCTCTTCATCGGCCGCGCCCGGACGAGCGAAGCATCGCATCCGCTGGTGGTCACGGTACACGGCGGCACGGTCTTCGACATCACCTCCAGCATGGCACCAACCGTGCGCGACGTCTGCGAGATGCCGGACCCGGCAGGCTACGTCCACGCCGCCGCGGGCGAACCGATCGGGTCGCTCGATGCAATCGCCGCCAACAGTTTCCAGGCCGCGCGCGATCCGCAAAAACCGTTCCTGCTTTCCCCGGTCGACCTGCAGGCCGTCAAGGCGTCCGGCGTCACCTTCGTCGTCAGCCTGCTCGAACGGGTCATCGAGGAGCAGGCGCGCGGCTCGGCCGAGAAAGCGGACGCCATTCGCGCCGACATTGCCGGGCTGATCGGCCACGATCTGTCGAAGCTCAAGCCAGGCTCGCCGGAGGCGATGGAGATCAAGGCCAAGCTGATCCAGCGCGGCGCCTGGTCGCAATATCTGGAAGTGGGAATCGGCCCCGACGCCGAAATCTTCACCAAATGCCAGCCGATGGCGTCGGTCGGCTTCGGCGCCGATGTCGGCCTGCATCCGGTCTCCACCTGGAACAATCCGGAGCCGGAGATCGCCATGATCGCCGCCGGCAACGGCAAGATCGTCGGCGCCACGCTCGGCAACGACGTCAATCTGCGCGACGTCGAAGGGCGCTCGGCGCTGTTGCTCGGCAAGGCCAAGGACAACAACGCTTCGGCCGCGCTCGGCCCGTTCATCCGGCTGTTCGACGATACCTTTTCCATTGGTGACGTGAAGCAGGCCACCGTGCGGCTGAAGGTCGAGGGCGAGGACGGTTTCTCGCTGGAGGGCGCCAGTTCGATGGCCGAGATCAGCCGCTCGCCCGAAGAACTGGTCGCCGCCGCCATGGGCCCGCATCACCAGTACCCCGACGGGCTGGCGCTCTATCTCGGCACCATGTTCGTGCCGTCGAAGGATCGCGGCGAAAAGGGCAAGGGCTTCACGCACAAGGTCGGCGACATCGTCACCATCTCATCGGAGAAATTCGGCGCCCTGATCAACCGGGTGCGGCTGTCGCCCGACTGTCCCCACTGGACCTACGGCGCCAGCCATCTCATGCGCGACCTTGCCAGGGCCGATCTCATCTAGCTTCCGTCCCGCCTGCGCCTCGTCTTCGGCGCCGAGTACCGCTTGCCGCACAAGATATCAGCCAAACTGATGCGATCTGATGGGATGGCTGATGGCGCGTGGTCGTGCGCCAACTACCACTGGCAAATGGAGGCTTGCCATTGATCGAAAAAGCGGATGCTCTGATGCATCCAGATCGCCGCTGGCAAGAATTCGGTCAGGGCTTGCCGTGATCGTCGCCGGAGCTGGAGGACGTTTTCAAAATGGGAGGAAATCAAATGCTGACGAGGCTACGACTATTTGTATTCGGCTTGATCGTGGCGCTGGCGATTCCGGCGGCGGCACAGGCCAAGACCTTCTACTGGATTTCGCATGGCGGCCCGGCCGATCCGGTCTGGACCTACTTCCTCGCCGGTGCCAAGCAATGGGCGACGGACACCGGCAACACCGTCAACACCTCGTTCCACAATGGCGACGTGTCGTCCCAGCAGGAGGCTGTTCGCGCCGCCATCGCGGCGAAGGCCGACGGTATCACCACCACCAGCCCCGACCCGGGCAGCCTTATCGAGCTCGTCAAGGAGGCACGAGCGGCAAACATCCCGATCATCAACTTCAACACGCCCGATCCGAAGGCGGACTTCAACGCCTATGTCGGCGGCGACAACGTCACCTTCGGCAAGAACTGGGCTCAGTATCTGGTCGACAAGGGCCTGGTGAAGAAGGGCGATTTTGTCTGGATGCCGGTTGAAATCCCCGGCGCCACCTACGGCGTCCAGGAAGAAGAGGGCATCAAGAGCGTCTTCGAGCCGCTCGGCATCACCTATGAAATCACCGAAGCCACGCTCGACCAGGCCGAAGCAATCAACCGCATGGTCGATTATCTCACCGCCAACAGGGCCAAGGTCAAGGCGATCATCGGTCTCGGCGACCTGGTGACCGGCTCGATCAAGCGGGTGTTCGACCAGGCCGGTATCAAGCCGGGTGAAATCCCGGTCGTCGGCTGGGGCAACTCGCTCGACACCACCCAGGAGGTGCTGACCGGCTACGTCAATGCCGCACAATGGCAGGATCCGCAGGCGACCAGCTATGTGGCGCTTTCGATCGCCAACATGGCCGCCAGCGGCATTCCGCCCGGCTTCGATGTGATCACCGGCGCACTCTACGAAAAGGACACCGCACAGGTCTACGACGACATCCTGTCCGGAAAATAAAACCGCGATCGGGATGGTCGCGGCACGCCTGCCACGATCATCCCCATCATCCCGCTGAGCCTCGAACCGCCTTATGCGGCGCCGGGCTTGGCCAGTTCCAACCATGTCGCGGGTCCAACGTGGAAAACAGTTCCATCATCCAACGCTCGATCGCCAGGCCGGAATTCGGGCCCTTCGTGCTGCTTGTCGTCGAGCTCGCGGTGTTCTGGGGGTTCAACCACGACTTCCTGTCGCCGCAGAACATCAGCAACATACTGGCCTTCACGGTCGAGCTCGGCCTGATCGCGCTGGCGATGACGCTGTTGATGACTTCAGGCGAATTCGACCTCTCGGTCGGATCGCTGTTCGGTTTCTCGCCCGTCTTGATGTGGACGCTCTTCAACAGCGGCCTCACCTCGCTGGAGGCCGGCTTCGTCGTGGCCTTGCTGGTTGCCGCCTTCATCGGGCTGGTCAATGGCTGGTTCGTGACGCAACTCAAGATACCGTCCTTCCTGGTGACGCTCGGCATGCTGCTGGTGGTGCGCGGCACCGCTCTGTTCGTCACCAGCGGATTTCCGCAACGCACCTGGAGCGCCGAAGGCAGCTGGCTCGCCGAGGCGCTGGTCGGCGATTTCTTCATCGGACCGTTCCGCATCTACATGTCGCTGTTCTGGTTCATCGCAGCCGCGATCGCACTTGGCTACGTGCTGACGCAGAGCCGGACCGGCAACTGGATCCAGGCGGCCGGCGGCAACCCCAATGCGGCAAGGGCGCGCGGCGTCAATGTCAGCGGCGTCAAGATCGGCCTGTTCATCCTGTCGTCGATCATGGCTTCGCTTGCCGGCGTCATCAGCTCGCTGCGCACTTCCGCGGCCAACCCGAACAGCGGCACTGGCTACGAGCTGGAAGTCATCGCCATGGTGGTGATCGGCGGCACGGCGCTGACCGGCGGACGTGGCACCATCATCGGTACCGTGCTCGGCATCCTGATCCTACGCGTGATGCGCAACGGCATCGTGCTGATCGGCGTGCCTGGGCTTGCCTACAACATCTTCATCGGCGCGATCATCCTCGGCATGATGGCGCTCCACTCATGGCTGGAACGCCGGCATCAGGCGGGGACTTGAACCATGGCTGAACCGCTTGTCCGCATGGAAAACATCCGCAAGTCCTACGGGCGCGTGCAAGCGCTCGTGGACGCCAATTTCCATGTCAACGAAAGGGAGATCGTCGGCCTGCTCGGCGACAATGGCGCCGGCAAGTCGACGCTGATCAAGGTCTTGTCGGGTGCGGTCCCGCTGACCAGCGGCGACATCTTCATCCGCGGCAAGAAGGTGGACTTGCGCAGCACCAGCGACGCCATCGCGCACGGCATCGAGACGATCTACCAGGACTCCGCACTGGTCACGCAATTGTCGATCGCGCGCAACCTGTTCCTCGGGCGCGAGCCGATCAAGCCGCCGCGTTTCCTCAACCGTATGGACCAGGAGGCGATGAACGTGGTTGCCCGCGATCTGCTCAAGCAGGTCGGCATCTCGAAGGACATCCCGCCGACCACACCAATCGGCTCACTCTCAGGCGGCGAGCGGCAGGCCGTGGCGATCGCGCGCGCCATGCATTTCGACAGCGACCTCATCATCCTCGACGAGCCGACCAACAATCTCGGCGTCGCCGAGACGCAAGGTGTGCTGAGCTTCGTGCGCAGCGCCCGCGATTCGGGCCATTCCTGCATCTTCATCGCCCACAACATCCACCACGTCTTCCAGGTGGTCGACCGCATCGTCGTCATGCGCCGCGGCAAGGTGGTTGCCGACGATATCGATCCGAAGAACACCAACGTCGCGGAAGTCGAACGGATCATCACCGGCATGTCCGACAAGGAGATCCGTGACGCCATCGTGCAGGGGAAGCAACCACAAGGCTGAGTGGCCAGTTGGAAGCCGGGTTGGCCGTATCTCTGGTACAGGATCACATCGGCTCCTATGACTGCGACAATGAAAGCCACCGTTGCGGACATCGCCAGAACCTGCGGGCTGTCGACCGCGACGGTCGACCGGGTGCTGAACAACCGGCCGGGTGCCAGCGCCGCCAACCGGCAGCGGGTGATGGAGGCGGCCAAGCAGCTTGGCTATTTGCCGGTCGTGGATCAGGTCACGCTGCCCTCGCGGCCGGCGCATCTCGAGTTCTTCCTGCCGATCGGCTCCAACGCCTTCATGATGGATCTTGCAAATCATATCGAGGACTATGCCGCACGCTTGCCACTTGTCGCCTCCTGTCGGATCCACAAGCTCGCCGGCATCTCGCCGAACGCGTTGCAGGCGGCCGTCGAAAACCTCTCGCTCAAGGCAAACGGCGTCGGCGTCATCGCCATCGATCACCCGAGAACGCGCAACATCCTGCGCGAGATCGTCGAGGCCGGCATCCGCCTGGTCACGCTGGTGTCGGACGTTCCGGGCGCGCCGCGATCGGCCTATGTCGGCATCGACAACCGTGTCGCCGGGCGCACCGCAGCCCTTTTGATGGGACGTTTCCTGGGCGGTCGCACGGGCCACCTGGCGATGATCGTCGGCTCACGCTCCTATCGCGGGCATGAAGAACGCGAAATGGGCTTTCGCTCGGTGCTCAGCGAGGAGTTCCGCAATTTGACGGTGACCAGCGCCGTCGAGATCAACGACGAGCCTGATATCAGCTATACTGCGACGATGAAGGCGCTGCACAACGAGCCGGAACTGCTCGGCATCTATTGCGTCGGCGCCGGACGCTCGGGCGTGGCGAAAGCGCTGCTGGAAGCCAAGCCGCAAAGGAAGCCGGTGTTCATCTGTCACGACCTGACGAGGGCGACACGCGGCTATCTCGTCGACGATCTGCTCGATGTCGTCATCGACCAGAATGCACGACTGATCGCCGAGCAATCGGTCATTCGCCTGCTCGGCTCGATCGCTTCCTCGGCGCTTTATCTGACGCGGAAATTCATCGAACCGCGCCTTATCTTCAAGGAAAACGTCCCGGTGCAGTGATGCCGCGCAAGCGCCACGGTCGGTCTCGGCGATGGTTAAAATTCGGTTGATACCGCGAATCTGCACATCTGCTATGCATCTTTTGCTATTGCCGAATCATTGGGCAACCGCTAATTTTGCAGGTGTCGGCCATCTACTCCTCCCAGATGCGATGCCGACGCTGAGTGCGGCGCACCTCCTCCCGTGCCGTATTCGAAATCGAGCCCGCTGCCACCTCCTCCCGGCAGCGGGCTTTTTTTGTTCTGGGGTCTCGGGCAAGGCGGCGGCAATCGCCAACGGCTGGTTCGGGCAGCGCCGCAGTCCCATCGGAATCCCGCCACACTTGTCACTCTCACCAATTCGCCATCGGACCTAGCCTGCTCACAACCAGCAGCGACCGCCGCGCGCAAGAGCGCGGCGACAGACCGGCAACGGAGACGTGAGATGACAGCACATCCCAAGAAAAAAGAGCAGCAAGCGGCGCGGCTTGCAATGAACACGCCACCGATCGTTTCGCCGCTTGCGAGACTATCTGGCCCTGAACGAGGTGATCAGGCCTTCCGCCATGCGGACAAACTGCGCGCTGGGGCCTTCGGCTCCGACGCTTTGCAGGCTGACACGGGCGCCTTCAAGCAGCAGCGACAATGTATCGGCGAGAAGCTCTGCCTGGCCGATGCCGGCATCCCGACACAGGCCGACCAGACGGTCGCGCTGAGCCTGCTTGAGTTCCTTGATTACCCGACGGGCCGGATGGTCGGTCTCGCTCAACTCGATGGCGGCGTTGGCCATGTCGCAACCGCGGCCGTCCATCATCAGGCAATCGGCTGCCATCCGGACCCAGGCATGCAGTTGCGCAAGCTTGTCGCCCGGATGCTCCGCCTCGAACTTTTGCCACATCGCGTTGGCGCTACATGCGGTCGCCCGCAGGCACTCGATGACCAGATCGTCCTTGGACTCGAAATGACGGTAGAGCGTCATCTTGTTGGTACCGGCGGCCTCAGTGATCGCGTCGACGCCGACGCCCTTGATGCCATGCTTGTGGAACATATCCCGTGCCGTCTCCAGGATGCGATCCCGAGGGCGGATGCGTTCCGCAGTGCCGTCTTCCATCAAAACCTCCTTGGTTTCCGGGATTTCCGAAAAATCCCTCGGCACACCTCTTGACTAGGGTGTTACCGGTCTGTAACTTCTAGATGTTACTTACTGGTAACACCCCCATTGCCTCGTGTCAATCTCGCAGGCGCCTGTGAACAGCCTCCGCCAAATCGGCCCAGGCATGAAACTGCGCCCCAGGCGACTTTGGCCGCGAACAGGAAGACCACCCGGTCTGCGGCGGCGTACGCCGCAGATCGCCAAGCCAGGAGCCGCTACGATGTCGCAGCGCAAAGATTTGACGATCGACGATGTTGTGAAGGATCCGATGATCCGGATGCTGATGAAAGCCGACCGTGTCGACCCGCACGCTTTCGAGACGATGCTGCGTACCCTTGCGGATGCGCAGCTCCGCGGCCGCAAGGCGCCGCCTCGTTTCCTGGAAGATTCCGGGCAAAGCCGCAGCCGGCGGCTGTCAAGGGTGGCCAAGGCCTTTGGCCAGGCAAGAGCATCGGGCGAGGCGTGCGTGTCATGGTAAATTTCTTCATCCACCGTCCGATCTTCGCATCGTCGATCGCCATCATCATGGTGCTCGCCGGGACGATCTGCTATTTCCTGCTGCCTGTCTCGCAGTTTCCCGACATCACGCCACCTCAGGTGGTGGTCAGCGCCAACTATCCGGGCGCCAGTGCGCAAGTTGTGGCCGACACCGTCACGACGCCGCTCGAACAGCAGATCAACGGCGTTCAAGGCATGACCTACATGTCGTCGTCGAGCTCCAATGACGGCTCCTCGACGATCACCGTCACCTTCGAGGTCGGCTATCCCCTGAGCACCGCCGCCGTCGACGTCCAGAACCGCGTGTCACAGGCGGCGTCCTCGCTGCCTGCCATCGTCAACCAGGGCGGCGTGACGATCAAGAAGCAGAACCCGAACTTCGTCCTGATCGTCAACCTCACCTCGCCCGACGGCTCTGTCGATCCGGTCGCGCTCAGCAACCTCGCCTACCTGCAAGTGGTCGACCCGCTGAAGCGCCTGCCCGGCGTCGGCGACGTGCAGATCTTCGGCGAGCGGCGCTATTCGATGCGCGTATGGCTCGATCCCGACAAGCTCGCCAATCTCGGCATCACCGCCGTCGATGTCCAAAACGCCATTGCCGAGCAGAATGTCCAGGTCGCGGCCGGCAAGATCGGGCAGTCGCCGGCGCCGGCCGGCACCGCTTTCGAAATGCAGGTCAATGCCGTCGGCCGACTGAGCGATCCCAAGGAATTCGGCGATATCATCGTGCGCGCCGATGCCGCGAACGGTTCGCTGGTGCGGTTGCGCGACGTCGCGCGCATCGAACTCGGCGCCCTGCAATACTCGTCGTCGGCGTTCTTCGGCGAGGACCCGACCGTGGTGCTCGCGGTCTACCAGATGCCAGGCTCGAACGCCCTCGATCTGCAGCAGCGCGTCAAGGACAAGATGCAGGAACTGTCGGCCCGCTTCCCGAAGGGCGTCAGCTACGCCATGCATTACGATACGACACGTTTCGTTTCGGCGTCGATGCACGACGTGCTGGTCACGCTCGGCGAGGCGCTGGTCCTGGTTGTCGCGGTGGTGTTCATCTTCCTGCAGAGCTGGCGCACCACGATCATCCCGACGATCGCGATTCCCGTGTCGCTGGTGGCCACGCTCGTCGTCATGTACATGTTCGGCTTCTCGCTGAACATGCTCAGCCTGCTCGGCATGGTGCTGGCGATCGGCCTGGTCGTCGATGACGCGATCGTCGTCGTCGAGAATGTCGAACGCCAGCTGGAGGCCGGCCTCAAACCGCTGGCTGCCACGCGCGCGGCGATGGCCGAGGTCACCGGCCCGATCATCGCCACGACCGCCGTGCTGATGGCCGTGTTCGTGCCAGTCGCCTTCATACCCGGCGTTTCCGGCCGGCTCTACAACCAGTTTGCCCTGACGGTGGCGATCTCCTTCGGCATCTCCGCCTTCGTCTCGTTGACGCTCACCCCGGCGCTCAGCGCCGCTTTCCTGCGCCACCGCCCGGCAACGCAATTCGTGCTGTTCCGCTGGTTCAACACGGGCTTCGATCGGCTGTCGCATGCCTATGCCAATGGTGTGCGCTTCCTCATCCGCCTGCGCTGGATCATGCTCGGCATATTCGCGGCTGGGCTTGTCGCCACCTATTTCGTCTGGCAGCGCCTGCCCTCGACCTTCCTTCCGGTCGAGGACCAGGGCTATTTCTTCGTGGTCATCCAATTGCCGGATGGGGCGTCGCTGGAACGCACCGACGCGGTGGCGCGGAAGGCACGCGACATCCTGCAGAACACGCCTGGTGTCGATATCGTCGGCTCGATCAGCGGCTTGAACTTCCTCACCAGTGCCGCCCAGTCGAACTCGGCGGTGGAATTCGCCATCCTCAAGCCATGGGACCAACGCGGCCCTGACCAGAGCGCCTCGAAGCTCGTCGCCGACGTGCGCTCGAAGCTCATGGAACTTCCGGAAGCGTTCGCGCTAAGCTTCGATCCGCCTTCGATCCCGGGCATCGGCACGACCGGCGGCTTTGAATTCCAGGTGGAGGACCTGACCGGTCGCGGCAGCGCTGCGCTCAACGACGCGACGCAAGCCGTGCTGGCCGAAGCGCGCAAACAGCCCGAGCTCAACCCGCAGCAATTGTTCTCGTCGTTCTCGACCTCGACGCCGCAGTTCAACTACGACCTCGATCGCAACAAGGCGAAGCTGCTCGGCCTCAGCCTGCCCGACGTGTTCAACACGCTGCAGATCTATCTCGGCTCGCTCTATGTGAACGACTTCAACCTGTTCGGCCGCACCTTCCGGGTGACGATCCAGGCCGACAAGGATGCGCGTGCGGGTGCGGCCGACATTTCGCGGCTCTATGTGCGCAATGCCTCCGGCGGCATGGTGCCGTTGAGCACGCTCGGCAAGTTGGTGCCTATCGTCGGCCCGGAAACCGTCCCGCATTACAACAACAATGCGTCGGCCCTGATCAATGGCGGTGCCGCACCCGGCTTCTCCTCGGGCCAGGCGGTCGCTGCGATGGAACGTGCCGCCGCCACGGCGCTGCCGAAGGATTTCGGCTACGAATGGACGGGCATCACCTATCAGGAGCTCAAGGCCGGATCGATCGCCTCGATCGTCTTCGGTCTCGCCATGGTCTTCGTCTTCCTGATCCTCGCCGCCCAATATGAGAGCTGGGCCATGCCGTTCATGGTCCTGCTCGCGGTGCCGCTTGCCCTGTTCGGTGCGTTTGTCGCCCTGTTGATGCGCGGCATGCAGATCGACGTCTATTCGCAGATAGGCTTCGTCATGCTGATCGGGCTGGCGGCGAAGAACGCTATTCTGATCGTGGAGTTTGCCCGGCGCCGGCGCGAGGAAGGTCTCAGCATCGTCGACGCCGCAATGGAAGCGGCGCGCCTGCGGCTGCGGCCCATCCTGATGACCGCCTTCGCGTTCATCCTCGGTGTGCTGCCGCTGATGTTCTCGACAGGCGCCGGTGCAGCCAGCCGCCAGTCGATCGGTACCACCGTCTTTGGCGGCATGGTCGCAGCGACGATCCTGTCGCTGGTGTTCGTGCCGGTCTTCTACGCGGTGATCGAGCAGCTGCGCGAGCGCGGCAGCAAGAGCGAGCCTGTCGCCGAACCGACTGAACCAACTGCCGAACCCGCTTTCGAGCGATTGGCCGAAGCGGCCGAATAGAATTGGAGAATGATCATGCGTAAATGGAAAATTGCGTTGGGAGCGGCTGTTGCCGTGGGGGCGGTCTCGATAGCCAGCGTCCACTTGCTCGACATGGGTAATTTCGGCCTCAACGCCGGCACGGCAGGGGCGGCAACGCCTGAGCCCGCGGCGCCCGAGCCCGCGGCTTTTGTCATGCCGGTGCCAGTGGTGAGCGTCGTCAAGAAGACGATCCCGATCTATCTCGACTATGCCGCTCGCACCGAGCCGATCCGCAGCATCACGCTGCAGGCGCGCGTGCCGGGGTATCTGCAGGAGCAGGTCGCGCCCGACGGCGGCGATGTCAAGAAGGGCGACCTTCTCTACAAGATCGCTCCAGAGGATTTCCAGGCTGCCCTTGAACAGGCGAAGGCTCAGGTCCAGCGCGACGAAGCAACGCTCGACTATGCACAATCCAACCTTGGTCGCGGCACCGAACTGGCCAAGAGCGGATACATCGCCAAGGATGCGTTCGACCAGCGCACCAGCAGCTTGCGCGAGGCCCAAGCATCGCTCGCCGTCAACCAGGCGGCTGTGCGGACCGCCGAGCTCAATCTGAGCTATTCGGAAATCAAGGCGCCGTTCGCCGGGCGCGTCGGCCGCAACCAGGCCTCGGTCGGAACGCTGGTCAGCGTCGCCGGCACAGTGCTCAACACGCTGGTGCAGCTCGACCCGATCTATGTCACCTTCAATCCGAGCGAAACGGATCTGGCGCAGATCGAGGAAGCTCGCGCGACGGGACCCATCGATGTCGACGTCCTGCTTCCCGGCGATACGGAACCGCGCCAGAGAGGTCAGCTCACCTTCATCGACAACACGGTCGATCGCTCGACCGGCACCATCACCGCACGCGCGACGATCGGCAATGCCAAGTTCACGCTTCTGCCGGGCCAATATGTTCGTGTCAGGCTGCATATCAAGCAGCAGCCAGATGCACTGATGGTGCCGCAGACGGCATTGGGATCGAGCCAGCTCGGCAAGTATCTCTACGTCGTCGGCAAGGACAATACTGTCGACCAGCGCATTGTTTCGCTGGGGCCGACCAACGGCGACCTGGTGGCGATCTCGAGCGGCGTAGCGGAAGGCGACCAGGTGATAACAGGCAATCTGCAGAAGATCGGCCCGGGAATGCCTGTCTCGCCGCTGCCACAGAAACCTGCCACCTGATACCCCCCATCAGGCCCGGTCCAGCGGCGCCCCCGGCTATGCCGAGGGCGCCGTTTTGCTGAGCAGTTCGACAAGGCCGGCGACATCGGCACAGCTTCGAAGAATTGCTTGCCTATGCGCGCGGCCTCGAACAGTGTGTTTCCAGAGGCGTCAAGGCCGATCGCGCCGGCCTGACGCGCAACCGGCCTGACGGCAGTTGAGCCCAGCGGACGATGCCGGTTGGCGGCTTCGTCAGGGCGCTACAGCGACGGACAGAAAAATTGCGGATCAAAACCATCAAGGCCTACCATGTCGTGCAGCCCTTTGTGGACGGGCCCTACCGCATGTCCAAGGGGCGTGTCGCCGCCGCGTTCGACGCGGTGATCGTCGCCATCACCTCCGACAGCGGGCTGACCGGCTGGGGCGAGATGGCGCCGCTCGGCAATTTCTACTCGCCGGCATTCTCGGCCGGCACTCGCGCCGGCGTCATCGAAATTGCGCCGCATCTGCTCGGCCACGATCCTCGCGCCTTAGTCAGTATCGGCAGGCTGATGGACACGGTGTTCAAGGGCCACCCCTACATCAAGTCGGCGCTCGACATGGCCTGCTCGGATCTCGCGGCACGCGCCGCCGAGGTGCCGCTGGTGACGCTGCTCGGCGGGCGCGAGAGCGAGACGGCGGAACTCTACAAGGTCGTCACCCATGGCACCGTCGAGGCGATGGCCGCACTGGCCAAGCGCATCGTCAAGGACGGGTTTCACCGGCTGCAGGTCAAGGTCGGCGGCAACGTCCATGACGACATCGAGCGCGTCACCGCGGTCGCCGCTTCAGTGCCGAGGGGCACCGTCATCTTCTGCGACGCCAATGCCGGCTGGACGCCCTATCAGGCGCGCCAGTTCGCTGACGCGACGCGCGCCATCGACTACACGTTCGAGCAGCCCTGCACCACGATCGACGAATGCATGTCGGTGCGCCGCTCGCTCGACAAGCCGATGGTGCTCGATGAATCCGTCACCTCGCTGGACGACATGCTCGACATCCACCGCAAGGGGGCGGCTGACGGGCTGACGCTGAAAATCTCGCGGCTCGGCGGCGTGACCAGGACGCGGCAGATCCGCGACCTTGCCGTCGACCTGGGCTTCATGATCACCGTCGAGGACACCGGCGGCGCCGAGATCGACACATCAGCCATGGCGCATCTGTCGCTGTCGACGCCGGAGGAGCGCCGGCTGCACGCCATTGCCTTCCACGAATGGGTGACGGTGCGCACCGCATCGAACAAGCCGCCGGTTTCGGGAAGCCGCATGGGCATTCCGGACGGGCCGGGCCTCGGCATCGACGTTGTTCCCGACCTGCTTGGCGCGCCCTTCTTCGAGGTCGGCAGCTGATAGACTGGCATGCGCCAGCATTCCGGCTGGCGCTCTCTGTTGCGCGGCTTCGTCGTTGGCGATTGGCGCGGCGGCAGCTGAGCGGCCATGAATCAGTTTTTTCGTCGCACTCGCTTGCTTGCGAGAAGGGCTGTGACGGTCGTCGCTGCCTGCATCCCAAGAGATCACCGCCTTCTGCGCCCTAGCTGACTGCGCTGCCAAGCCGCAAGCCAGGCTTGCACAAATTAAATCGCAGAATGTTTGTGGGAATGGCTGCCGAATTGCCGGTTGAAATATTTTTCATTTGGAAATAGGAATGTTCAAAATGATGGCTTCGACGCTGCGGCGCGTCAGGAACTGGAGGAAGCGACATGGCCCATCCGCAATTTGCAGCGGAACTTTTGCAGCGCGCTGAACAGCAGGGACCGATCACCATCGGGCTTGCCGGCGCCGGGCAGATGGGCACCGACATCGTCGTCCAGGTCGCGCTGATGCCGGGCATGCGGATCGGCGCCATTTCCGAGGTCAGGCCGCAGGCGGCGATCGATGCGGCGCTGCTCGCCGGCCACGACCGCTCGGATATCGTGCAGGCCGGCAATGCGGCGGCGATCGACCGCGCCATCGAGGCCGGCAAGATCGCGGTGACCGAAGATTTGCATGCGCTGGCGTCCGCCGGCCGCATCGACGTCATCATCGACGCGACAGGCAATCCCAACATCGGCACGCTGTTCGCACTCGAAGTGATGAAGAGCGGCAAGCACATCGTCATGCTCAACGTCGAGGCCGACATCACCATCGGCCGCTTCCTCAAGGAAGAGGCGCGCAAGGCCGGCGTCGTCTATACCGGTGCGGCCGGCGACGAGCCGGCCTGCACGCTGGAGATCATCGGCTTTGCCAAGAGCCTCGGCTTCAACATCATCGCCGCCGGCAAGGGCAAGAACAATCCGCTGAGGATCGACGCCATGCCGGCCGACTACGAGAAGGAGGCGGCCGAGCGCAACATGAATGCGCGCATGCTGGTCGAGTTCGTCGACGGCTCGAAGACGGCGATCGAGATGGTGGCGATCGCCAACGCCACCGGCCTGGTGCCCGACGTGCCGGGCATGCACGGCCCGACCGCGACGCTGGAGGAACTCGCCGGCGTGCTTTGCCCGCGCGAGGATGGCGGCGTGCTGCACCGCAAGGGCGTGGTCGACTATTCGATCGGCAAGGGCGTGGCGCCCGGCGTGTTCTGCATCATCGAGACCAGGCATCCGCGCGTGCTGGAGCGCATGATCGACCTCAAGGTCGGCAAGGGCCCGTATTTCACGATCTTCCGCCCCTATCATTTGACCAGCCTGGAAGTGCCGCTGTCGGCGGCGCGCGCCGTCGTCTACAAGCGCGCCGACATGGAGCCGCTCGACCATCCGGTCGCCGAAGCCGTGGCCGTTGCCAAGAGCGAGCTTGCCCCTGGCCAGTCGCTCGGCATGATCGGCGAGAACGACTATCGCGGCTTCGCCATGACCTGGGAGGACGCGCGCGCCCGCGGCGCCCTGCCGCTCGGCCTCGCCGAACGCGCCAAGGTGGTCAAGCCGGTCAAGACAGGCGATTTCCTTACCTATGAAAATTGTGTACCCGACGATTCGATGGTGATAACCCAGATCCGCCGTCGTCTCGACCAGTCGGACGGACGGTTCGTTACGAACGCCGCCTGATCCGCTGGATTCCCGCCTGATGGACGATGTCGTAATCGGGATCGACGCTTCGACTACGGCCGTGAAAGCGATTGCCTTCACGCGCGACGGCAAGGAGCTGTTCCAGGCGCGCGAAGCCTATCCGCTTTCAAATCCCAGGCCCGGCCATTTCGAGCAGGATGCCGAACATTGGTGGACCGCGCTGCTCGGCGCCTTGAAGCAGGTCACCGAGGCGGTTGGCGCTGCGCGGGTGGCGGCGATCGCCATCGCTCACCAGCGCGAGACCTTCACGCTGATCGACCACGCCGGCAAGCCGCTTATTCCGGCGATCCTGTGGCTGGACGAGCGGGCGCGCCCGCAAGTTGCCAGGCTTTCGGCGGAGCTCGGTCGCGAGACGATCCGCGACTGGAGCGGCAAGCCGCCGGACCCGACGCCCGCGCTCTATGCGATCGCCTGGCTTGCCGAGCACCAGCCGCAAACGCTTGATGACGCAGCCGCACTCGTCGACGTGCATGGCTTCTTCGTCCACCGGCTGACCGGACGTCTGGTCACCAGCACGGCAAGTGCGGATCCGCTCGGGCTGCTCGACGTCAAGAATGGCACTTGGCACCCTCAGCTCGTCGAGGCCGCGGGGCTGCGCCCGGACCAGTTGCCGCGACTGGTCGCGCCCGGCGCGATCTGCGGCGGGCTTGGCGAAAGCGTGGCCCGGCTGATCGGGTTGAAGGCCGGCACGCCTGTTGTCGCTGGCGCCGGCGACGGCCAGGCGATGGGCCTTGGCATGGGCGTCTATGGCGACGGCAAAAACTATCTTTCGCTCGGCTCGGGCATCGTCAGCGGCTGTTACTCCCATGGGATCACGACTTCGGACGCGTTTCGAACGCTGGTCTCGCCGACCGGCTCGGGCTTCATGCTGGAGACCGTGCTGCGCTCGGGCATGCAACTGGTCGACTGGATCGTTCGCACCACCGGCTCGCCGTCGGCTGCAGCCCTGGAGAAAGCAGCGGTCGACGTTGCCGCCGGCAGCGAGGGCCTGCTTGTCATGCCGTATTGGGCCGGTGTGATGAGCCCCTATTGGGACGGCGCGGCGCGCGGCGCCATTGTCGGCCTGTCGCTCGACCATGAGCCGAAGCACCTTTTTCGAGCGGTTCTGGAAGGCATCGCCTTCGAGCAGGCGATCGCCAGCGAGGCAATGGAAACTCAAGCGGCGGAAACCCAAGCGGCGCAAACGCAGGCGGCGGAAACTCTGGCCGGCGGCAAACCGGCGGCGATGATCGCCGCCGGCGGCGGCACCAACTGCGCCCTGCTGATGCGGATCATGGCAAGCGTGCTCGAGCGGCCGCTCTCCGTCTCGCCGGTCAACGAAGCCGCAGCGCTCGGCGCCGCCATGCTGGCGGCTTCCGCTATCGGATGGTTTGCCTCGCCTGAAACGGCGGCTGAGGCGATGGCCGCGCCGCCGACCAGGCATGTCGACCCCGTCGACGGGCTGGTCGCCGGTTACCGCGCGCGCAAGGCAATCTACCGCGACCTCTATCAGGCGACGCGCGAGACCCATGTGCGGCTCGGTGAAGTCGGGCAGGTTTAGCGGTTGAGCAGGCCCTTGGCCGCGTCTTCGTCGGTGATCAGAACCGATATCCTGGTGTTGGCGAGCGCCGCCCGCATGATGGCGATTTTTTCCTGCCCTCCCGAGACCAGGATGATGGCCGGGATGTCCGACAGGTCCTGCAGCGGATAGGCGCAGACCCGCCGGTTGACCTCATGGTCGACGAGCCGGCCGTCGGCGTCGATGAAATGGCATAAAATATCGCCAACTGCGCCAGCCGTCTGCAGCTCCTCGAGTTCGCTGGGCTTGATGAAGCCGTAATTGGCGATCGGACTGTCATTGGAAAATGATCCAACGCTGAGCACGGCGATGTTTGCCCGGCGCGCGCGGAAGACGACGTCCTGAACGCTGCGCTGGCTCATGAAGGCTTCGCGCTGCTCCGGCCTGTCGGCATAGACCGGTACCGGCAGCAGGAAGCACTCGGCGCCGATCTTTTCGGCGAATTCCCAGGCGCTCTCGGTCGGGTTGAGCGGCTGGGCATGGGTGAGGCCGCCCAGCATGGAGACCACCGTGGTCCTGGCGATCGGCCGCCGCGGCAATTCATTGATGGCGAATTTCAGCGTCCGCCCCCAGCCAAGTGCGATGACATCGCCGGCATTCACATTGTCGGCCAGATAGGCGCCCGCGGCATGGCCGATCATCAGCGGCGCATTGCTTCGGTCAGCGGCCGACGGCACCACAATGGCCTGGCTGAGCCCGAAACGCTGCTTCAAGGCCTCTTCCAGCACCAAGCATTCGACGACGCTGTCGCGGATGCGGAACTGGACGACGCCCTCCTCACGCGCGGCGGAGAGGATGCGATGCACCTTGATGCGGCCGATGCCGAGGATCTCCGAAATCCTCTCCTGCGTCAGCCCCTCGACATAATAGTGCCATGCGGCACGGGCCTTCAGCTCGGCATCTGGGAAGCGCGAGGCCTTGTCATTCTCTATCATCGCCATCTTTTTGCCCTCCCGCGGTCGTCCGAATCCTTAAATGCCATTCAAATGGCGTATCCGACCAAGCGCCACGAAATCGATCTGCGTGCCCAGGATTCGAGGTTTAAGACATCGACAGGATATCGTCCACAATGCGAGATGAAAGCCAAAATGGTCAACATTTACTTTGTCTTGGCCGTCTCGGCCTGCTCAAGCAGCCGAAACGAAGTCGCAGGATGAGAGCGGACCTGAAACGCGGCATTTCATGCCCTTTCGTAAGGCAAACCGGCTGGCGGCGCAAACCGGCGTGGAATGATGCGGCGGGCCTTGACAATTTTCCGACGAACAGTTTAGCTGAACAAAATTGCATATCAAAGATAAATTGTTCACAGGGAGGTGCCTGGTGAGCAAGAGTGAGCCGACGACGCATCGCCGGATCGCTGATGGAGGAGACAAGATGGCTCTGAGCAACGGTGCAAGCGAGTTGAAGGCCGGCCCAGGTGCGCAGGCCGCGGCGGGCGCGAAGCTTTCGGCCCTGTTCGCCGGAACCTTGGGACCGCTGATCGGGCTGGTGCTGCTGTGCCTTGCGCTGTCGCTGACCACCGACACGTTCCTGACCGTCCGCAACATCCTCAACGTGCTCGACCAGGTCACCGTGCTCGGCATCATGGCGATTGGCATGACGCTGGTCATCCTGATCGGCGGCATCGATCTTTCCGTCGGCTCCGTGCTGGCGCTCGCCGCCATGGTGATGGGGTTCGTCGCCCATCCTGACCATCTCAATCTCGGCATGCCCGCCGGCATCGTCACAGCGCTTGTCGTTGCTGGACTTTGCGGGCTGGTTTCAGGCCTGCTCGTGACCGTCACCAAACTGCCGCCCTTCATCGCAACGCTGGCCATGATGTCGGTGGCGCGCGGTCTCGCCAACATGATCACCGACGGCTCGCAGATCATCGGCTTTCCCGACTGGTTCACCAGCCTGTCGATTATCCGCCATTTCGGCTTCCTGTCGGTCACCGTCGGCTTGATGATCGTGCTGGCCATCATCTTCGCAATCTTCCTGAACTATCGCGCGACCGGCCGCAGCCTCTACGCGATCGGCGGCAGCGCTGAGGTCGCGCGGCTGTCCGGCATACCGGTCAAGTCGCTGACCAACTGGGTCTATGCAATCTGCGGCGTGCTGGCCGGGCTCGCCGGCATCGTGCTTGCGGCACGGCTCGATTCCGTCCAGCCGAGCTCCGGCTTCGGCTACGAACTGGACACGATCGCCGCGGTGGTGATCGGCGGCGCCAGCCTGTCGGGCGGCATCGGCTCGATCGGCGGCACCGCCATCGGCGTGCTCATCATCGGCGTGCTGCGCAACGGGCTGAACCTGCTCGGCGTGTCGCCCTTCGTCCAGCAGGTGGTGATCGGTGTGGTGATCGCGCTGGCGGTGGCCACGGATACATGGCGGCGCAGAGCACAATGAAGACTGGGCGCAATGAAGATTGGGCGCAATGAAGATTGGGCGCAATGAAGAGCGGGGCGCAATGAGATTCACCCGGATGTCCGGGCGAAAACGGATCGGTGATCCGAAACTGGGAGTTGTTCGGCCAAGGGGCGCCGTGATGCGCCGGCGGGACAGATTGAACATCAACGGAGGAAACACATGCTGACCAAACGTTCATTGCTGCTTGCTGCCGCGGCCGTCATTCCGCTGCTCGGACTGTCCGAGATCGCGTCGGCCAAGGAGGCCAAGAAGCTTGGCCTTGCCGTCGCCAACCTGCAGGCCGACTTCTTCAACCAGATCAAGCAGTCCGTCGAAGCCTACGGCAAGGAAAAGGGCATCGAAATTGTCACCGTCGACGCCAAGGGCGATTCGGCGACCCAAGTCAGTCAGGTGCAGGATCTGATCACACAGAACATCGATGCGCTGATCTACATCCCGGCCGGCGCCACCGCCGCCACCGTGCCGACCAAGACGGCCAAGGCGGCCGGCATCCCGGTCATCAATGTCGACCGCAACGCCGAAGGCGCACCCGGCGACACCTTCATCGCCACCAACAGCGTGGCGTCGGCCAAGGCGGTGTGCGACTACATCGCCAAGCAGGCCGGCGGCAAGGGCGAGTTGATCATCATCCACGGCCAGAAAGGCACGACGCCTGAGGTCGACCGGTCGAAGGGCTGTGGCGAAGCGCTGAGCGCCTATCCCGACATCAAGGTGGTCGGCGAGCTATGGAGCGAAGGCTGGCATCAGGACGAAGGTTTCAAGCTGACGCAGGACCTGCTGCAGTCCCATCCCGACGTATCGATCGTCATCGGCCAGGCCGACGCGCTGGCGCTCGGTGCTGCGCAGGCGGTCAAGGTCGCCAATCCCGGCCACAAGGTCTGGGTTGCCGGCTTCGACGGCGACGTGGCGGCGCTCAAGGCTCTGAAGGGCGGCGTTTTCGACGTAACCGCGACGCAGCAGACACAAGGCATGGGCCGGCTTTCCGTCGATGCGGCGATCAAGCTGGTGGCCGGCGAAACCGTTCCCGCAGAACAGCTGCAGGACGCGACGCTGACCACCAAGGACAATGTCGATCAGTTCATCGCCAAGCATCCATAATATCAGGCATCCCTGATCCCAAGCATTTCTGACGGTTAACGAGCGGAACGATGTCCCTGGATCCCAGCCACACGCAGACCCCGCATCTGGGGCTCTTCGTCAGCGGCCTCTGCAAGAGCTACGGACCGGTCCAGGTGCTGGCTGATGCGAGCTTCGAGGTGCGGCCGGGCGAGGTCGTGGCGCTGCTTGGCGAAAATGGCGCAGGCAAGTCCACCGTTTCGAACATCATCGCCGGGTCGACCAAATCCGATGCCGGCACCATCACATGGCGGGGGAAGCCCTATTCCCCCGCCTCTCCCGCCGCCGCCATCGACGCCGGCGTCGGAATGATCCACCAGGAACTGAAGCTGCTGCCGGATCTGTCGGTCGCCGAGAACGTCTATGTCGGTCGCCTGCTGATGCGCGGCGGCCGCATCGATCGCGCGGCAATGAATGCACGGGCATCGGCGCAGTTGAAGCGGCTCGGCCTCGATGTCTCGCCGGAACGCAAGGTGCGCACGCTGCGCATCGCCGCCCAGCAGCAGGTCGAGATCGCCAAGGCGTTGACGCTCAATGCCGAGCTTCTGATCTTCGACGAACCGACAGCAGCACTTGGCAGCGAGGAAACGGAGCTGTTGTTCAAGCAGATCCGCAAGCTCAAGGCGGAAGGCATGTCCTTCATCTATATCAGCCACCGGCTGGACGAGATCGCTGAGATCGCCGACCGAGTGGTGGTGATGCGCGACGGGCGCATCGTCGCCCGCCACGAGCGCGCCGACATTCCGGTGCGCGCGATAGTCGAGCAGATGGTCGGCCGCAGCGTCGAGCGGATGTTCCCGCCGCTCTCGGAGCCGGGCAGCGAGACGTTGCTCGAGGTCGAGAACCTGTCCTCGCCGGAACGTAGCTTTCAGAATGTCAGCTTCTCGGTGCGAACCGGCGAAATCCTTGGCATCGCCGGCCTGATCGGCGCCGGCCGCACCGAGCTGGTGCGGGCGATCGCCGGCGCCGATCCGATCTCCTCGGGGTCGGTGCGTGTCGCCGGCAAACCGGTGCACCTCAATGGCCCGGCGGCGGCGATCAAGGCCGGCGTCGTGCTGGTTCCGGAAGACCGCAAGGCGCAAGGCGTGGTGCTCGACCAGACCATCGGCGAGAATCTGACGATCGGCAATTTCGACCATGTCGCGCCGAATGGCTGGGTATTTCCCAAGGCGGTACAGAAATTCGCCGAGGCCGGCATTGGCCGGCTCGGCGTCAAGGGCCGGCCCAACCAGGCGATCAGCAAGCTTTCCGGCGGCAACCAGCAGAAGGTGATTATCGCCAAATGGATTTCACGGCCGCCCAAGGTGTTCATCCTGGACGAGCCGACACGCGGCATCGATGTCGGCGCTCGCGCCGCGATCTACGATGTCATCGCCGACCTCGCCCGCTCCGGAATGGCGGTGGTGGTGGTGAGCTCCGATCTCGAGGAAGTGCTCGGCCTGTCGCATCGCGTGCTGGTGCTGAGCCGTGGCCGCCAGCGCGGCATTCTCGACCGCAGCGAAGCGAGCAACGTCGCCGTCATGGAGCTCGCCACAAGCTAGGACGTGACCCGCGATTGGGGAATCGGAATAAAGCGCAGCAGGTGATACCCTCCCAAGCACCGGACCGCGCGGGGCGCCAGCTAGGACTGGCGCCCCTTCCTTCCTAGGCAGCACCGGCGGCTCAACAGGAAACATTTCGATGAAACTATTCGATCTTCAAGGGGACGTTGCCCTCGTTACCGGCGCCGGCAGCGGCATCGGGCAAGCAATCGCCATCGGCCTGGCCGAGGCCGGCGCCGACATCGCCTGTTTCGGCCATGCCTCGAAGGGCGGGCTGGACGAAACCGCGCACAGGATTTCGGCGCTCGGCCGCAAGGCGCTGGTGCTGACCGGCACGGTGACTTCAGAGGCTGATCTCGCGGCGGCGATCGAACGCACGGAGAAGGAACTGGGCGCGCTGACCGTCGCCGTCAACAATGCCGGCGTTGCCGCGGCCGAGCCAGCCGAGACGCTTTCGCTGGAGAAATGGCAGAAGCTTTACGACGTCAATGTCAACGGCGTGTTCCTGTCCTGCCAGGCCGAAGCGCGCGCAATGCTGACGCGGCGCAAGGGCTCGATCATCAACATCGCCTCGATGTCGGGCTCGATCGTCAATCGCGGCCTGACCCAGGCGCATTACAATTCGTCGAAGGCCGCCGTCATCCATATGTCTAAGAGTCTCGCCATGGAATGGGCCGATCGCGGCCTGCGCGTCAACGTCGTCAGTCCCGGCTACACGCTGACGCCGATGAACAAGCGGCCGGAGGTCGCCGACCAGGTCAGGATCTTCGAGCGCGACACGCCGATGGGGCGCATGGCGGCGCCGGAGGAGATGGTCGGCCCGACCGTGTTCCTGGCCAGCCGCGCTTCGAGTTTCGTCACCGGCATCGACCTGATCGTCGATGGCGGCTTCGTCTGCTGGTAGGAGAAAAAATGCAGAAGCGATTTGAGGGTAAGACGGCTGTCATCACCGGCGCCAGCGGCGGCATCGGCGCGGCGATGGCCAGGCGCTTCGCGGCTGAGGGCGCGGCTGTCGTCGTCAGCGCCATCGACGCGCGCGTCGACGAGATCGCCGCCGGACTGAAGGCTGAAGGCGCCAAGGTCGCATCGCTGCGCATGGACGTGACCAAGAAGGACGAGGTCGCCGCCCTCTACGATCTGGCCGAACAGCAGTTCGGCCGCGTCGACATCTCCGTACAGAATGCCGGCGTCATCACCATCGCCAGGATCGAGGCGATGACCGAGGCCGAATGGGACAAGGTAATGGCGGTCAACACCAAGGGTGTGTTCCTGTGCTGCCAGGAGGCGATCGCGCGCATCCGCAAACATGGCGACGGCGGCAGGCTGATCAACACCGCATCCGGCCAGGCGCGACAGGGCTTCATCTACACGCCGCACTATGCCGCCTCGAAATTCGGCGTCGTCGGCATCACTCAGAGCCTCGCCAAGGAGGTTGCTAAGGAGAAGATCACCGTCAACGCGATCTGCCCCGGCATCATCGACACCGATATGTGGGCCTACAACGACGCGGCATGGGGCAGACTGATGGGCCATTACAAGCCCGGCGAGTTGATGGCCGAATGGGTGAAGAACATCCCGATGGGCCGCGCCGGCAGCGGCGAGGACATTTCCGGCCTGGTCAGCTTTCTGGCCAGCAGCGACGCCGCCTACATCACCGGTCAGACCATCAATGTCGATGGCGGGCTGATCATGTCGTGAGCAACGGGGCAGGTTCACGCGTCAATCTGCTGATATAATCGGCAGGCGGCGAAACTGCAGCCGAATTGCGCGATCCGCGCCGCGTTAGTCGTTGCGCGACATGAACGTTGGTATATATAATTTCATCCCATGAAAATGGCTTCGGCGACTGCCGGCAGCCGACATCATGGGAACTTGATGGCTCGCAAGCTTGAGGGCGCCGCAAGACCGGCGATCGATCCGCAGATCACTGCTTCGGCAGCACGGCAGCCATGACGCGGTCCCGTCCCGCACGACATCTTCATCGAATTGGGCATCATTGCGTCTGCGCCTACTTCAGCGCCGACAGCAATTTGGTGCCAATGGACTTGCGCAACGACCGGCTTTTCCAACACAATCAAAAGGACGCAAGAAGGGAACGAACGATAACTTCCACCAGAGCTTGACAGGAGAACAGGCATGTCACTTCGGAGTTTGATTTCGAGATTATCAATGGGAGCCTTAACACTTGCCGCTGCAAGTGCATTGACGCCTTCGGCCCATGCGGCGGCGCCAGAATCCAACGACCCGATCAAGATCGCGCTGTTCGACTGGACCAGCGTCAATTTGAACGCAAAGATCCTCGGCGGCATTCTGGAAAAGCTCGGATACACGGTCGAGTACCCGACCGCCGATTATCTCTCCAGCCTGACCACCGGCCTTACAAATGGCGATCTCACAGTCGCGTTGGAATTCTGGGACACGACTGCCGGCGAAGCCATGAAGGCCTCGGATGCGACCGGCCAGACCGAACGCCTCGGCGCGCTCGGGCCCAAGGCCAAGGAGGAATGGTGGTATCCCGAATACATGAAGGAGAAATGCCCGGGCCTGCCGAACTGGGAAGCGCTGAAGGACCCGAAATGCGCCGAGGCCTTCTCGACGGCGGAAACAGCGCCGAACGGCCGCTATCTCGGCGGCCCCGTGACATGGGAAGGTTTTGACGATGAGCGTGCCGCGGCGCTGAAGCTGCCCTTCACCGTCATCCATGCCGGCACCGATGCGGCGATGTTCGCCGAACTGGATTCGGCCTATCAGCGCAAGGCGCCGATCATGTTGTGGGTCTATTCGCCACATTGGGCGCCGGCCAAATACAAGGGCGAATGGGTCGAATTCCCCGCCTATACGCCGGAGTGCTACAACGATCCGAAATGGGGCGTGAACCCTGAAGCGAAATATGACTGCGGCAAGCCGCATGGCGAGATCTGGAAATATTCCTGGGCCGGCATGAAGGACAAATGGCCGGTCGCCTACAAGGTCGCGAAAAACTACACGGTCGACACCAACGAGCTCAACAAGATGAGCGGCGAGATCGATCTCGAAGGCAAGACGCCGGAAGACGTCGCCGCTGCCTGGATCGCCGCCCACGAAGCCGACTGGAAAGCCTGGGCCGAGTGATCGTTCCAACTGGAAACTGCGAGACCCGGTCATTCATGGCCGGGCCTCTATCCCATATTCCAGAAGGACGACTGCATGGCCGATACGACTGAACAGGTGCCGCAAGCGGCGGGCACGCCAAAGGATGCCCGCCCGATAAAACTTGCCTGCCGCAACGTCTGGAAGCTGTTCGGCGCGAATGCGGCAGGTTTCATCCGCCAGCGCGACGGCAAGGCCAGCATGGCGGAAGTGGCGGCGGCCGGGCTGGTCGGGGCGGTACGCGCCGTCGACCTCGAAATCCGCCAGGGCGAGATCTTCATCATCATGGGCCTGTCCGGCTCCGGCAAATCGACGCTGGTGCGCTGCATGTCACGGCTGGTCGAGCCGACGCATGGCAAGGTCGAGTTCGAGGGCAAGGATCTCCTCAAGATCTCCGATGCCGCGCTGATCGAGCTGCGGCGCCACCGCATGGGCATGGTGTTCCAGAATTTCGCCCTGCTGCCGCATCTGAATGTGCTTGAGAACATCGCCTTTCCACTGGGCATACAAGGGCAGGACCGGCCGACGCGCGAGAATCGCGCGCGGGAAGTGATCGAGCTTGTCGGCCTGCGTGGCCGCGAGCATTTCTATCCGCGTGAGCTTTCCGGCGGCCAGCAGCAGCGTGTCGGCATTGCCCGCAGCCTCGCCACCAAGCCGGAGATCTGGTTTCTCGACGAGCCGTTCTCGGCGCTCGATCCGCTGATCCGCCGCGAGATGCAGGACGAGCTGATGCGGCTGCAGACCATGCTGCACAAGACCATCGTCTTCATCACCCATGATTTCGACGAGGCCATCCGGCTGGCCGACCGCATCGCCATCATGAAGGACGGCGAGATCATCCAGATCGGCACGCCGGAAGAGCTTGTGGTCAACCCGGCGACCGACTATGTCGCCGAATTCACCCGCGACGTCGACCGCGCCAAGGTGATCTCGGCGCGAAGCCTGATGCGCGCCTGCGACGGCGCCGAGCATGGCGGCGTGGTTGCGCCGGATGCCAAGATATCAAGTTTTTCGGCAAGCATTGTCTCGGCCGGCAAGCCGTTCGCCGTCGTCAACAGCAGCGGCAAGCCGATCGGCGAAGTCACGCCGCAAGCGGTGATCGATCTTCTGGCAGGCATCGAACGTCCCGGGGCAAGCGTATGACGGTGACGGCAAGCACCAGCGAGGCGAGATCGCGGCCGGTTCAGATATGGCTGGTGGTCTGGGCCTGCGCCCTTGCCGCGGTGCTTACCGTATTCCTGCTGCAGGACAGGCTGCCCTGGGCGGTCAACTATCCGGCCGGCGCAATCGTTCCGGTCGCCGACTGGGTCAGCGCGCTGATGAACCTGATAAAGTCGAACTTCTCCTGGCTGACGCGGTCGATCACCGCGGCGCTTGGCGTGCCGCTCGATTTCGCGCTCAATCTGCTTGCCAAGAGTTTCAAGATCGGCCGTGGCGCGGATATGATCATCTTGCCGCGCCTATCCTGGGTCGGTGTGTGCATCGCTGCATTCCTGGCCGGCCGCGCTGCCGGTGGCTGGAAGCTCGGCGCGCTGGTCGGCGGCTGTTTTCTCTACATCGCGCTGTTCGGCCAATGGACCAGCGCGATGCTGACGCTGGGGCTGATCTCCATCGCCGTGCCGTTCTGCATCGTCACCGGATTGTTCGTCGGCATCTGGGCGTGGCGCAAGCCATGGGCTGAGAGGCTGTTGATCTCCCCTGCCCTCGACCTGATGCAGACCATCCCGACCTTCGCCTATCTGATCCCGATGCTTCTGCTGTTCGGCAACAGTCCGGTTTCGGCGATGATCGCGACGGCCATTTTCGCGACGCCGCCGATGGTGCGCGCGACGATGCTGGGGCTGTCGCGGGTGCCATCCGAAATCGACGATTTCAGCGAGATGGCCGGCTGCACGGCGCGCCAGAAACTGTGGCGGGTACTTCTGCCGTCGGCGCGTCCCACATTGATGGTCGGCGTCAACCAGGTCATCATGCTGGCGCTCAACATGGTGATCATCGCCTCGATGATCGGCGCCGGCGGCCTCGGCTACGACGTGCTTTTGGCGCTGCGCGCGCTGAAGGTCGGCGAGGCGATGGAAGCCGGCCTTGCCATCGTCGCGCTGGCAATCGCGCTCGACCGGCTGAGCCAGGCGATCGCGCGCAATCACGCGAAGGGCCATGTCTATCAGGAGGTTAGTCCGAGCTTCTGGCGCCGCTACCCCAATCTGACGCTGGCCGTCGCCATCCTTGCAGCCACGACGCTGCTCGGCCTGTTCGTGCCGGCCTTCGCCGCGGTGCCGAAGGCGATCACCTTCACCACCGCGCCGATGTGGAAGACAGCGGTGAGCTGGATCACGATCAACTTCTTCGACACGATCGAAGCGTTCCGCGTGGCGCTGATCCTCAATGTGCTGAACCCGGTGCGCGCCTTCTGCGAGGGCTTCCCGTGGCTGGGCGCGGTGTTTCTGCTCGGCCTTGCCGGCTACCAGCTCGGCGGCCTGCGCCTCGCCGCCCTGGTCGCGGCGCTGACCGTCTTCTGCGCGGTAACCGGTCTCTGGGAAAAGACCATGGCGACGGTCTATCTCTGCGGCATCTCGGCCTTCATCGCTTGCCTGATCGGCATTCCGATCGGGCTGATGGCATCGCGCAGCGACCGTGTCGAGAAGGTCGTCATGCCGGTCATCGACACGCTGCAGGTGCTGCCGTCGTTCTGCTTCATCATCCCGGTGGTGATGCTGTTCCGCGTCGGCGACGTAACGGCGATGATCGCCACGGTCGCCTTCGCCGTGGTGCCGGCCATCCGCTACACCAATCACGGCCTCAGGCAGGTGCCGCCGGCACTGATCGAGGCGGCGAAGGTATCGGGCTGCACCAAGCGCCAGACGTTTTTGCGCGTGCAACTGCCGCTGGCGTTGCCCGAGATCATGCTCGGCGTCAACCAGACAATCCTGATGGCGCTGGCGATGATCATCATCTGCGCTATGGTCGGCACGCGGGATCTCGGCCAGGAGGTGTTCATCGCGCTCTCCAAGGCCGATTCCGGCCGCGGCATCGTCGCCGGACTGGCCATCGCCTTCATCGGCATCGTCGCCGACCGGCTGTTCAACGCCTGGACGGCCAAGGCGCGGGCAAGGCTGGGGTAGCCGCAAAACAGCGGATCGCGTCCCACCTTCGTCTTGCCCAAAATGCATCCCAAGCTGGCTTCATGCTGAAGCGCCCCACCGTGATTCTCGCCTTTCTGCTCATCCTTTCCGTCGCTGCTCACGCTGCGGATGGCCTGGAGCAGCGGCTTGGAAAGCTCCTCGACGAGGCCGAGCGCCTGACGCCGCTGCGCACGGTTGCCATCGCGCATGAGGGCGCGGTGGTGGCGGAGCGCGGCTATCGCGGCCACTCTCCGACACGTCCCGCCAACATAAAATCGGCCTCCAAGTCGATCATCTCGGCGCTCGTCGGCATCGCCATCGACAAGGGCGTGCTGCAAGGCACTGACCAGAAGATCGCTCCGCTTCTTCAGGCCAACCTGCCAGCCGACGCGGATCCGCGTCTCCAGCAGGTTACGATCGGTCATCTGCTTTCCATGCAGGCCGGGCTGGGTCGGACCTCAGGCCCAAACTACGGGCGCTGGGTGGCAAGCGACAACTGGGTGCGGGCAGCGCTCGCCATGCCCTTCGACGATGAACCGGGCGGCACCATGCTCTATTCCACCGGCTCGACCCATCTCCTTTCGGCGATCCTGACGCGGCGGACCGGCCGCTCGACCCTGGAACTGGCGCGTGAATGGCTCGGGCCGCAGGAGGGCTTTTCCATCACCACCTGGGACCGCGACCCACAGGGCATCTATCTCGGCGGCAACCAGATGGCCATGAGCCCGCGCTCGCTGCTGGCCTTTGGCGAGCTCTACCGCAGCGGCGGGATGAGCCGCGGCGGACGGCAGCTCGTGCCGGCCGATTGGATCAAGCTCTCCTGGCAGCCACGCACCGCCTCGCGTTTCACCGGTGACGGTTACGGCTATGGTTGGTTCATCCGTCAGATCGCGGGCGACGCGGTCTTCTACGGGTGGGGATATGGCGGGCAGATGGTCTATGTTGTGCCCGGGCGCGCGTTGAACGTGGTCATGACTTCAGATGAAAACGGCCCCGCCGGCCGCAGCGGCCACCGCGACGATCTCCATGCCCTGCTCCGCCGGATCATTGAAGCGACGAAAGAGGTGGGCGAGGCGCGCAGCAACTGACGCATGTCGCGCAAAGCTGTGTGGTGAAGAAGCCGCTACTCCGCCGCGACGCCTTTCACCTCGAGATAGGATTCCATCGAATCGTCCATCGCCTGCAGCCAGGGCGTATGGTGCAGCGGCGCCATCGTGCCGGTCATCAGCGAGCGGTAGGCGTGGTCGCGGAAACTCATGATGTCTTGCGCCTTGTGGTGCTCCCATTCCATGAAGGTCTGATTTGTCGCCTCGACGTCGAATCCCGGATAATCGGTCTGCTCCATCAACTCCCTGGTGTAGTCGCCCTGGAACCAGATCATCTGCTCGGCGTCTTCCAGCGTTTCCTCGCGCGCCCGCCATCTCCTGCCATGTTCCGCCATCGCTTCTGCCGAAGGCAGTTCGATGCGGCCCATGATGACGTCGCGCGCGAACCAGGCCTGCGCGTCGAACATGTTGAAGGTGTAGAACTGGTCCTGCATGCCGATATAGAACAGCTGCGGGTTCTTCTCCCAGACGACGCCCTCATAGAGCCCGTCCGGCCACATCCGATTGGCGGTCTTGAGCTTCAGATCCTCGGTGAGGAACGGGAAGGAGTGGAGGTAGCCGGTGCACAGGATGATGGCGTCGACATCCCTGGTGCTGCCGTCCTTGAAATGCGCGGTCTTGCCGACGACCTTCTGCAGCAGCGGCACTTCCTGCCAGTTGTCAGGCCATTTGAAACCCATCGGCTTCGAGCGGTAGCTGGAGGTGATCGACCTGGCGCCGTATTTGTAGCATTGCGAGCCGATGTCCTCGGCCGAATAGGAGCGGCCGATGATCAGGATGTCCTTGTCCTTGAATTCCATGGCGTCGCGGAAATCATGGCTGTGCAGGATGCGGCCGTTGAAGGTCGAAAAACCCTCGAAATAGGGGACGTGGGGCACGGAGAAATGCCCCGAGGCGACAACGACGTTGTCGAACTCCTCGGAATAGGTGACGTCGTTGCTGCGATCATGCGCGGTGACGGTGAACTTTTTCGTCGCGTCGGAGAAGGTCACCATGCGCACCGGGCTGTTGAAGCGCACCCATTGGCGCACCTCGGATTTTTCGACGCGGCCCTTGATGTAGTCCCACAGCACGGCGCGCGGCGGGTAGGAGCCGATCGGCCGGCCAAAGTGCTCCTCGAACGTGTAGTCGGCGAATTCGAGGCATTCCTTCGGCCCGTTCGACCAGAGGTAGCGGTACATCGAGCCGTGCACCGGGTCGCCATGCTCGTCGAGGCCGGTGCGCCAGGTGTAGTTCCACAGGCCGCCCCAGTCGGACTGCTTTTCGAAGCAGACGATTTCCGGGATGTCCGCGCCCTTGTCGGCTGCCGACTTGAAGGCTCGAAGCTGGGCCATGCCGGACGGTCCGGCTCCGATGACGGCAACACGACTTTTCATTGCGAGCCTCCGGGTCTCATTTCCCTAACGAAACAAATTTCACTGACAGGACAGTAATTGCCCCTTCGATGCTGTCAACAGGCCTTCTGCTGAAACCACGTTTCACCAATGGGATTTTCAGCAGAACCGCATGGCGGAAACCCGGAGAGCAAGCGTTCGACATAAAGTGGCTTGCCGTCGCAGTTGCGCTCTGTATCAGCAGCGAATATGTTCACCCTGAGTGAAATTAATCTGCAGGACCGGGTGGCGACATGGCGAAGAAAGCTTCCAGTTTGAGGAATGGGGCCGCCGCCAGGGCCAAGCCACAGCCGAAGGGCGTGGCAACGATCCGGACGCCACTGACCCAGGACCCGCACGCCGTCCGCGACACCCGCGAAAAGGTCCTCGAGGTCGCGATCGGCCGCGAGGTGCGGGCGTTTCGCAAAAAACTCGGCATCACCGTTGCCGATCTTGCCGCTGCCACCGACATTTCGCTTGGCATGCTGTCGAAAATCGAAAACGGCATCACCTCGCCGTCGCTGACCACCTTGCAGGCGCTATCGCGGGCGCTCGGCGTTCCGGTCACCGCCTTCTTCCGCCGCTTCGAGGAAGAGCGCAGCGCCGTCCTCGTCAGGGCTGGCGAAGGCCTCGACGTCGAGCGCCGCGGCACGCGCGCCGGCCACCAGTACAATCTGCTCGGCCATATCGGCTCCAACACCAGCGGCGTCGTCGTCGAACCCTATCTGATCACGCTGACCGAGGATTCCGATGTGTTTCCGACCTTCCAGCACGAAGGCATGGAGTTCCTCTACATGCTCGAAGGCGAGGTCACCTACCGGCACGGCAGCAATCTCTATCCGATGAAGCCCGGCGACAGCCTGTTCTTCGACGCCGATGCGCCGCACGGGCCGGAGGTGCTTACCGTCCTGCCGATGCGCTATCTTTCGATCATCTGCTATCCGCAGGGCAGCGCGGGTTGAGAGGGTTGGTCTGCGAAGGACTGCGCCTCATTCCAGCTTGGCTTCCTCGCCCCCACGAAAGCGGGGGAGAGGTGGCTCGGCGAAGCCGAGACGGAGAGGGGGAACCGCGCATTACGAAAGCCCCCTCTCCGGCCGCTTCGCGGCCACCTCTCCCCCGCTTCGCGGTGGGGCGAGGAACCCAGGTCTTGAGAGGGCAGCGCAACGGGATCCTAGGCAAAAACTCAGTCCGGCCCGAAGCCGGCTGACGTCGGGCTGCCGTCGTCGAGCTTCGACAGCCACTCAACCAGCGTCGCGCGATAGCGCGTCAAGCCTTTGTAATTGGCGAGTTCTTCGGGCAGGTCGCGAATGACGCGATGCAGGCGCCGCGCCCATTTCGGCTGCGTCACCAGCTCGTCCATCTTGATCAGATAGCAGCGGATCGGGAAGACGATACCGTTCGAGCGCGGCAGTCGCCAGAAGCTTTGCAGCTCAACGCGCAGATGGACCTTGTCGCCGACGTTTTCGGGCGTCACCGTCGCCCGGTCCGGACCCCATTTGTGATAATTTTCCGGACTGGTGTCGAGGCGCGGATTGATGGTCATCGTCCAGTTCAGCCGCCGCGCCGGCTTGCCCTGCTGGATGTTGGTGAGGAATTTGAGCGCGCGAGTGAAAATCCCCTTCTCATGCGCCAGCGGCACCGGCGCATGCCACTCGAAGAAGTTCATGCCGATGTCGAAATCGAGCGACCAGTCGGCCTGGGTGGTGACCATGCCGGCATCCATCCACAGATTGCCGTCGCGCTGGTCGAGGATGCAGAAATCGCCCTGGCTCTGCCGTGTGATGTATTCCATCGGCCCGTAAGGCAGCGTCGAGACATCGCCGAAGGTGAAGCTGTCGTCGATGCCGAGCGGCCGGTTGATCCAGCGCCATTTGTCGCCGTCGCGCGTCAGCGTGAAATGCTCGGGATAGCCCAGCGCCTGCTGTTCCATCAGAAGTTCGAGCAGGTCCCAGCCGGCCAGCGTCATGTGCGGCAGCGACTGGCAGCGCAGCGGATCCTCCGCCAGCACCAAAGCGCGGTCCTGCATCTCGGCGACATAGTGCTCGTCGATGTCGATCAGGTTTTCGAGCACGCTGCCCTTCGGCCCGACGACGTGCGGCTCGATGTTGACCGCATACATGTAGCTGTCTTCGTGGAACGGGAACGGAAACCGCCTGATGTGCTCCGGGCTGTTCCTGAAGGTGAAGTCGTTACGGAACGTTTCGTTACGAAAGGTGATGCCCAGGCTCGCCTCCTATCTTTCCAGAACCAGCGACCTGCCCTCGAAGCGCGAGACGCAGGGCATGATCTTCTTGCCGCAACGGTGCTCTTCCTCGCTCAGCCAGTGGTCGTAGTGGACGAATTCGCCGTCATGCGCGATGACATTGGTTTCGCACTGGCCGCAGACGCCGCCGCGGCAGAGATAGGGCGGATCGACGCCGGCCGCCTCGATGGCCTCGAGCAGGCTCTGCTGCTCGCCGACGCGGATGGTCTTGCCGCTGACCGCCAGCGTCACCTCGAACGGGGCGCCGGGTTGCGGGGCGGCAAAATGCTCGAAATGCACGGTTTCCGCCGGCCAGCCCAGCGCAGCGGCGCGATCGCGCACCCAACCGATCATGCCCGACGGGCCGCAGACATAGAGATGCGTGCCGAGCGGCTGCGACGACAGCAGCCGGTCGAGCTCGATGCGCTCGTCGCGATCGTCGTGATAGAGCCTGACCCGGCGCTCGTAGCGCTCCCTGAGCACATCGGCATAGGTGCCGAGCGAGGCGGTGCGGCAGGTGTAATGCAACTCGAAATTGCCGCCATCCGCCGCCAGCTGCGCGGTCTGCGCCATGAACGGCGTGATGCCGATGCCGCCGGCCAGCATCAAATGCTTCCTGGCGCGCAGGTCGAGCGAGAACAGATTGACCGGATAGCTGATCACCATCTCATGGCCCGGCCTGACATGCCGGTGCATGTACAGCGAGCCGCCGCGGCCGACATCGTCGCGGCGCACCGAGATCGTGTATTCGCGTGTGTCGAGCGGCGAGCCCATCAACGAATAGGGGTTGAGCCTCGTCCGCTCGCCGTCGCGCATCTCCACCACAACATGAGCGCCGCCAGAAAATGTCGGCAAAAGCAGCCCGTCGCGCCGGCGGAAATGGAAGCGCGTGACCAATTCGTTGACCGGGACGACATCGCTCACCACGACATCAAGCTTGGTGGTGCCGGTGCTCATCGAAAGATCTCCTCCGTCGGAGGAATTTCGCTGCGGTCTTCCGCATTGATGCAGACGCCCTGGAAAGCCGCGAGGCGCCTGGAATAGTGATCGCGTACCAGAAGAAGCAGGCCACAATGCGAACACGTTGCCGGCTGCGTCGTCACGTTTTCAGTGATGCCCTTGCAGTGGACGCATTGGATGCGGCGCGCCAGCGAGCCGCGGTGCTCGGTCTGGATCGCGGTGTGGTCGATTCCGGCTTCGAGCGCCGCCTGCATCGCCTGGCCGATCAGTCCCTCGGTGCCGGCGAGATAGAGACGCAGGCCCATATGGGCGTTGGCCAGCGTCTGCTTCAGCCGCGGCAAGGCACTGGCGAAGGAAGGCCCCTGGTAGAACTGCGCCGGCCCCAGCGCTTCGAGCGCGGCGACATGTCTGCCATCCTGGCCGGGGATGAAGATGATGTGGGCATCGGCAAAGAAACCATCGGGCGCCTTGGCGGCCAGCTCTGTTATGGCCAGCGCTCCTTCTGCATCCGCCACGAAAAGATGGTGCTTGCCGGGCTGCGGGGACAGGGTTCCGTAGACGGGCCGGCTGATGATGCTTTTCGCTGCCATTCTCTCAGTATGCCTCAGCCTTTCGCCGTGCGCTTAGTCTTCTTCGGATCATCGAATGGAAGCGGCTCAGCCGTCGCGCTGATGGCGCCGCTCTGGTTGCGGATCTCGAGCCTGGTGCCCTGAACGGCGCAGTCGACGTCGAGCCGGGCGATGCCCATCGATTTCTTAACCAGCGGCGAATACATGGCGCAGGTCACTACGCCGACCTTTTTGCCGTCGCGATAGACCGGCGCGCCCTCGTCGGCCGGCTCCTTGCCTTCGAGCAGCACGCCGAAGATCTTGAAGCGCTCCTTGCCCTTGAGGCGGTAGTGCTCCTCGGCACCGCGAAACCCTGTCTTGCCGGGGCTGACTGTGAAGTCGAGGCCGAGTTCCCACAGCGTATCGCCGGGGCCCTCGTTTTCAAACGGATATTTCTGCGAATTGTCGTAGGGATAGAACAAGAGGTAGCTCTCGACGCGCAGCATGTCGAGCGTGGTGAACCGGCACGCGATGATGCCGGCGCTCTTGCCTTCGTCGAGGATGGTGTCCCAGATCGTGCCGGCATCCTGGCCGCGGCAGAAGATCTCGTAGCCGCGCTCGCCGGTGTAACCGGTGCGCGAGATCATCACCGGAAAACCGAACAGCCGGGTCTGCATGTGGTGGAAATAGTTGAGGTCGCGAATGCCCGGCACATGCTTTGCCAGATAGTCGACGGCTATCGGCCCCTGCAGCGAGAGGTCGTGCAGATTGTCATCGAAACGCAGCGATACATCGCGGCCCATGGCGGCCCGCTGCAACTCCTCGTGGCCGGTGCCAGAACCGTGCACGACCATCCAGGCATTCGGGCCGGTGCGGTAGAGGATGCAGTCGTCGGTGAACTTCCCGGCCTCGTTGAGCATGCAGGCATAAGCCGACTTGCCGGGATATATTTTCTCGACGTCGCGCGTCGTGGCGAGGTCGATCAGGTGCGAGGCATGCGGCCCGGTGATGTGGACCTTCTTCAGGCCCGACACGTCCATCAGCCCGGCCTTGGTGCGGATGGCGATGTACTCCTCGTCGGCGTCCTTGTCGTAGGTCCAGGCGGTGCCCATCCCGCTCCAGTCTTCGAGCTTCGAACCGAGCGCACGATGGCGATCCGCCAAGTTCGAAAATCTCCAGGATGCGGTCATGGACTTGCTTCTCCTCACAAGATTGCCGGCGTTCGCCGCTCAAGGGCACGGAGGCCATGCGACGGTCAGCGCCATATTGACTCAAAACTCCAAAAGCGCGCAATACTAAGATGCAAAAAGTTTTACTGAGAGGCAAAGAACGCAACTGAACGGAGGGGACATGCGATGGAAGGGAATCTCAACGCTCTAACGACCATTTTCACGGAGTTCTACTACTGGGTGACCATCGTCATGATGTTCCTGATCCATGTCGGGTTCTGCATGTACGAGGTCGGCGTGTCGCGTCGGCGCAATCATCTGAAAACGCTGATGAAGAACGCGATGGCGATTCCGCTCGTCACGATCACCTTCTATTTTTTCGGCTGGTGGATCTATTTCGGCTTCCCCAACGGGCCGGGCATCGCTGGCGGACTTGTCACCGCACCGTTTGCCGAACCATGGAATCCGCTGATGGGCACCCACCTCTCCGGTGTCAATCCGGGCGAGACGGGGGTCACGCCGACCGACGCCGCGCTGTGGCATCGCCTCAACGGCGTGTTCTGGGGCGCCTTTCTGCTGTTTTCCATCACGACGGCGTCGATCATCTCGGGCTCGATCATAGAGCGCGCGCGCTCTGGCGCGTTCTGGATCGTCGCGGTGCTGATCGGCTCGGTCCTGTGGATCCTCGACGCGTCCTGGGGCTGGCATCCGCAAGGCTGGATGGTGAAACTCTGGGGCTATCATGATGCCTATGCGTCGGGCGTGGTGCACGCAATCGCGGGCGGAGCGGCGCTCGCCTTTCTCATCGTGCTTGGTCCGCGCATCGGCAAGTTCAGGCCCGACGGCACGGCGCGCGATATCCCGCCCCACAATGTTTGGCTGGTCACGATCGGCCTGTTCCTGATCTTCACCGGCTTCTGGGGCTTCTATGCCGCGTGCAACATTCCGCTGATCAGCCCGGCCACGATTGCCGGCCAGATCACCGGCGAAACCTGGACGGCGACCAACATCTATCTCGCGCCGACCACGCTTTCGGCGATCACCTTCAACTTCCTGATGTCGCTGTCGGGCGGTATGCTGGCCGGCTACATCGTCTCGAAAGGCGACCCTTTCTGGACGTTCTCGATGGGGCTTTGCGGCATTATCTCGGCCTCGGCCGGCAATGACCTCTATCACCCGATCCAGGCACTGCTGATCGGCGCGATCGTCCCGACCATCTGCTACAAGCTGCACTATTTCGTCGAACGCCGCTTCAAGATCGATGATGCGGTGGGCGCCGTTGCCGTGCACGGTTACGGCGGCTTCCTCGGGGTCGTGGTGGCAGGCTTCATGCTGTGGGGACAGCCGTCCTCGCCCTATGAAGGCTTCGCGCACATCAACCCGCTCGGCAATTTCGCGGGTGCGGTGCTGATGTTCGTGCTCGGTTTCGTCCCCACCTTCGTGGTCTGCACGATCCTCAACAGCATGAACCTCCTGCGCGTACCGGCGAAGGTGGAACTCGAGGGCGTCGACTTTGCCCTCAACCATGCGTTTGAGGCGTCCGTCCGCGAAGTGGGAGCCGCCGAAAAGGCCATGATCAAATAAGTCAACGGGCAAGGAGAACCGCAATGTCTACCAATGGAATGGAAAGCTGGGCCGTCGACCTCAAGGACGTCGGCGCGATCTACCCGTTTCAGGGTTCCGAAGTCGTGATGGTGATCATCGGCCTCGTCTTCTGGATCGGATGGCACGTCCTCCAGACGCGCCACGAGAACGCTGAAATTGAAGCCGACATGGCTGCGGATCGCACTGGAGAGGAAACCAGAAAGGCGATTGACCGCCATTAAGTCGCCGCCGGATCGTCTGGCGCGCCATTTGCGCCAGACGACTTGTCCAATATGAAAAAAACTTTCATACGAGTTGAACTCAACCTATGATGCTGGTAGCACCGGAATCATACCTCACCTCGGGAGCCTGACATGTGCGGAATCGTCGGACTGTTTTTGAAGGACAAGTCGCTCGAGCCCCAGCTTGGCTCGATGCTGTCGGAGATGCTGATCTCGCTCAGCGATCGCGGTCCCGACAGCGCCGGCATCGCCATTTATGGAGCGCCATCCGGCAATGAGGCCAAGATCACCATCCAGTCGGCAAAGCCGGAGCACGATTTCCGCAACCTCGACGCCGAACTCGCCAGGGCGATCGGAACGCCGGTGAACATCGCGGTGAAATCGACGCATGCGGTCGTCAGGACGACGCCCGACAAGATCGATGAAGTGCGCGAGGCGATCCAGGCGCTGCGCCCGGACATCCGCATCATGGGCGCCGGCGACGTCGTCGAAATCTACAAGGAGGTCGGCTTGCCCGAAGCGGTCGTCGATCGCTTCGACGTGCGCAGCATGACCGGTACGCACGGCATCGGCCACACGCGCATGGCGACGGAATCGGCGGTGACGACGATGGGCGCGCATCCGTTCTCGACCGGCGCCGACCAGTGTCTGGTGCATAATGGCTCGCTGTCCAATCACAACAATGTCCGCCGCGAGCTGATTCGCGAAGGCATGAAATTCGAGACCGAGAACGACACCGAAGTCGCGGCCGCCTATCTCTCCTCAAAGATGGCGCATGGCAAGAATCTCGGCGAGGCGCTGGAAGGCACGCTGAGCGACCTCGACGGCTTCTTCACCTTTGTCGTCGGCACCAAGAACGGCTTCGGCGTGGTGCGCGATCCGATCGCCTGCAAGCCTGCCGTCATGGCTGAGACCGACCAGTATGTCGCCTTCGGCTCGGAATATCGCGCGCTCACCAAGCTGCCCGGCATCGACAATGCGAGGGTCTGGGAGCCCGAGCCCGCAACCGTCTATTTCTGGGAGCATTGAGCTCATGCCGGCAATCAACGTCTCCAAGGCGACCCGCGAGCAAGACCATGAGCAGAGTCGGGCGTCGAGGGTCTTCGACCTGGCCGAAATGCCGTTGCGCGAGCTCAATCAGGCGCTACACAATCTGACCCTCGGTTCGAACGAGACCGCCTGGGAAGTGCTCAATCCGAAAGGCAGCCATTCGGTCGCCGTCGGAGTCGACCAGCCGGTCACGATCGATGTCCGCGGCAGCGTCGGCTACTATTGCGGCGGCATGAACGACGGCAGCGCCATCACAGTGCATGGCTCGGCCGGACCCGGCGTCGGCGAAAACATGATGTCGGGCTCGATAACGGTCAAAGGCGACGCCAGCCAATATGCCGGCGCCACCGGCCGGGGCGGGCTGCTGGTCATCGAAGGCAATGCGTCGTCGCGCTGCGGCATCTCGATGAAGGGCATCGACATCGTCGTCCACGGCAATATCGGCCACATGTCGGCCTTCATGGCGCAGTCGGGCAATCTGGTGGTGCTGGGCGATGCCGGCGATGCGCTCGGCGATTCCATCTACGAGGCGCGGCTGTTCGTGCACGGCAAGGTCGGCAGCCTCGGCGCCGACTGTATCGCCAAGGAGATGCGGCCCGAGCATCTGGCATTGCTGCAAGACCTGCTCGACCGCACCGGGGTGACCGGCGTCAAGGCGGCGGAGTTCACGCGTTACGGCTCGGCGCGCACACTCTACAATTTCAACATCGACAACGCCGACGCGTATTGAGGCTCAATGACCTATCGCAACCCGCCGACGACGCCGCGCAAATCCGCGACCTTCGACGACTACACGCTTTCCGAGATCCGCCGCGCCGCTGCGACCGGCATCTATGATATCCGCGGCGCCGGCGCCAAGCGCAAGCTGCCGCATTTCGACGACCTGCTTGTCCTCGGCGCCTCGATCTCGCGCTATCCGCTGGAAGGCTACCGCGAGCGCTGCGACACCAGCGTCGTGCTGGGCTCGCGCCATGCGAAAAAGCCGATCGAGCTGAAAATCCCGATCACCATCGCCGGCATGAGTTTTGGCTCGCTGTCCGGCCCGGCCAAGGAAGCGCTCGGCCGCGGCGCGACGCTGTCCGGCACCTCGACGACGACCGGCGACGGCGGCATGACCGAGGAAGAGCGCGGCCATTCCAAGACGCTGGTCTACCAATACCTGCCGTCGCGCTACGGCATGAACCCGCGCGACTTGCGCCGGGCGGATGCGATCGAGATCGTCGTCGGCCAGGGCGCCAAGCCTGGCGGCGGCGGCATGCTGCTTGGCCAGAAGATCTCCGACCGTGTCGCCGACATGCGCACGCTGCCCAAGGGTATCGACCAGCGCTCAGCCTCGCGCCATCCCGACTGGACCGGGCCTGACGATCTCGAAATCAAGATCCTGGAACTGCGTGAAATCACCGACTGGGAAAAGCCGATCTACGTCAAGGTCGGCGGCGCGCGGCCCTATTACGACACAGCCCTTGCGGTGAAATCAGGCGCCGATGTCGTCGTCATCGACGGCATGCAGGGCGGCACCGCCGCAACCCAGGAAGTGTTCATCGAGAATGTCGGCCAGCCGACGCTTGCCTGCATCCGGCCGGCGGTGCAGGCACTGCAGGATCTCGGCATGCACCGCAAGGTGCAGCTGATCATTTCGGGCGGTATCCGCAACGGCGCCGATGTCGCCAAGGCGCTGGCGCTCGGCGTCGACGCGGTGTCGATCGGCACCGCCGCACTTGTCGCGCTCGGCGACAACGATCCGCGCTGGGAAGCGGATTACAACGAGCTCGGCACCACCGCCGGCGCCTATGACGATTGGCACGAGGGCCGCGATCCGGCCGGCATCACCACGCAGGACCCCGAGCTGATGAAACGGCTCGATCCGATAGCGGCAGGAAGACGGCTGGCGAATTACCTCAAGGTGATGACGCTGGAGGCGCAGACGATCGCCCGCGCCTGCGGCAAGAACAGCCTGCACAATCTCGAGCCCGAGGATCTCGTCGCGCTGACGATCGAAGCCGCCGCCATGGCCGGCGTGCCGCTGGCCGGCACCAACTGGATACCGGGGAAGAACGGCTTCTGATACCAAACTACCAAATACCAATAAGCGAGGAACTATAATGGGGAACGATCTCGCCGCCTTCGCCAAAGGGAACGGCGTCAAATATTTCATGATTTCCTACACCGACCTGTTCGGTGGGCAGCGCGCCAAGCTGGTGCCGGCGCAAGCCATCGCCGACATGCAGAAGGACGGCGCCGGCTTTGCCGGCTTTGCCACCTGGCTCGACCTGACGCCGGCGCATCCAGACATGCTGGCGGTGCCGGATCCGGATTCGGTCATCCAGCTGCCGTGGAAGCCGGAAGTCGCCTGGATTGCCGCCAATTGCATGATGGACGAAAAATCGGTCGAGCAGGCGCCGCGCAACACGCTGAAGCGGCTGATTGACGAGGCGGCGGGCGACGGCATGCATGTCAAGACCGGCGTCGAGGCCGAGTTCTTCCTGATCTCGCCGGACGGCAAGACGATTTCCGACGAATACGACACCGCGTCAAAGCCCTGCTACGACCAGCAGGCGGTGATGCGCCGCTACGATGTCATCGCCGAGATCTGCGACCACATGCTGGCGCTCGGCTGGGGCGCCTACCAGAACGACCATGAGGACGCCAACGGCCAGTTCGAGATGAACTGGGCCTTCGACGATGCGCTGGCGACCGCCGATAAGCATTCCTTCTTCAAGTTCATGGTGAGGTCCGTTGCCGAAAAGCACGGCCTGCGCGCCACCTTCATGCCAAAACCATTCCCCGGCCTGACCGGCAATGGCTGTCACGCCCATATCTCGGTGTGGGACAAGGACGGCAAGACCAATGTCTTTGCCGACAACGCCATGGAGCTCGGCCTGTCGGCGAAGGGCAGGAATTTTCTCGGCGGCATCATGAAGCATGCCTCGGCACTTGCCGCGATCACCAACCCGACGGTCAATTCCTACAAGCGCATCAATGCGCCGCGCACCATTTCGGGCGCCACCTGGGCGCCGAACTCGGTGACCTGGACCGGCAACAACCGCACCCATATGGTGCGCGTGCCCGGCCCCGGACGCTTCGAGCTGCGCCTGCCCGACGGCGCGGCAAACCCTTATCTGCTGCAGGCGGTCATCATCGCCGCAGGCCTCGACGGCATCCGCTCGAAGGCCGATCCCGGCAAGCGCTACGACATCGACATGTACCAGTTCGGGCATACGGTGGAGGGCGCGCCGAAGCTGCCGCTCAACCTGCTCGACGCGTTGCGCGAGTTCGACAACGACAAATCGCTCAAGGCGGCGCTGGGTGAGGAATTCTCGTCGGCTTATCTAAAGCTGAAGCACCAGGAATGGAATTCCTATGCTTCTCACTTCACCCAGTGGGAGCGCGACCACACGCTGGATATCTAGAGCATCGGATCGAAAAGTGTGAAGCGGTTTTCGGATGATTCCGATGCGTCAAGAAAGGTCCTGCGCGGCGCGAGCGACCTCGGAATAGAGTCATGAAATACTCGATCTTCTCCCTCGCCCGCGCAGCATTTTCCGGCCACAAGAATTGGCAGCGCACCTGGCGCGACGCCAGCCCGAAGGACCGCTACGACGTGGTGATCATCGGCGGCGGCGGCCACGGCCTGGCGACGGCATGGTTCCTCGCCAGCGAATACGGCATCAGGAATGTCGCCGTGCTCGAAAAGGGCTGGATCGGCTCCGGCAATGCCGGCCGCAACACCACCATCATCCGCTCCAATTACGGGCTGCCCGGCAATACCGGCTTCTACGAGCTGTCGATGAAGCTGTGGGAGCGGATGGAGCAGGACCTCAACTACAACACGATGGTCAGCCAGCGCGGCGTCATCAACCTCTATCATTCCGACGCGCAGCGCGACGCCTATGCGCGGCGCGGCAACACGATGCGCATCAACGGCATCGATGCCGAACTGCTCGACCTGGCGGCGGTCAAGAAGATGATGCCGTTCCTGAACTTCGACAATGCCCGCTTCCCCGTGCAAGGCGGCCTGCTGCAGCGGCGCGGCGGCACGGCGCGCCACGACGCCGTGGTCTGGGGCTATGCCCATGCGGCGAGCGCGCTCGGTGTCGACATCATCCAGAACTGCGAGGTCACGGGTTTTTCGCGCGACGCCAACGGCAAGGTGACCGGCGTCGAGACGACGCGCGGTACAATCGGCGCCGGCAAGGTCGGCATGGCCGTTGCCGGCAGTTCGTCGCGCGTCGCGGCGATGGCTGGCCTGCGGCTGCCGATCGAGAGCCATGTGCTGCAGGCCTTCGTTTCCGAGGCGATCAAGCCGCTGATCCCCAATGTCATGACCTTCGGCGCCGGCCATTTCTATGTCAGCCAGTCGGACAAGGGCGGGCTGGTCTTCGGCGGCGATATAGACGGCTACAATTCCTATGCCCAGCGCGGCAACATGCCTGTGATGGAAGACGTCTGCGAGGGCGGCATGGCGCTGATGCCGATGATCGGTCGCGTGCGCCTCTTGCGCCAATGGGGCGGCATCATGGACATGTCGATGGACGGCTCGCCGATCATCGACAAGACGCCGGTGGACGGGCTCTATCTCAATGCCGGCTGGTGCTATGGCGGCTTCAAGGCGACGCCCGGCTCCGGCCTTGTCTTTGCTCATCTTCTGGCCCGCGACGAACTGCACAAGGAGGCGGCGCGCTTCCGCCTCGACCGGTTCCGGCGGGGCGCGATGATCGATGAGAAGGGCGTCGGCGCCCAACCGAACCTGCACTGAGGACGGCCCGAAAATCATGCGTATTGTCTGTCCCTTCTGCGGCGAACGCGAACTCGGCGAGTTCACCTGTCTCGGCGACGCCAAGCCGCTGCGGCCGGCAGCCGGCGCCTCGGAAGACGACGTCTTCGACTACGTCTATCTGCGCGACAATGTCGCCGGTGCGATGAGCGAGCATTGGTACCATGGCGGCGGCTGCCGGACCTGGCTGAAGATTACCCGCAACACGCTGACGCACGAGATCTCCTCGGTCGAGCCGGCGGCGGGTGTGGGTGCAAGGCAGGTGGCAAAATGAGTATTCTTAGCCAGTTCAGCGCTGCCGCGAAGAGCGCAAGGCCCCTACCTCCCCCTTGTGGGGAGGTAGGACCGCAGGTCCGGGTGGGGGTCGGCGCCGCNCCCCCNCCCCGCTGCTTCGCAGCGACCCTCCCCACAAGGGGGAGGGTTAGGGGCAGCGCGGCGTTCCTGCATGAAGGCCGGCAATCGTGATCACCAGCCAGTCCCATCGTCTTGCATCAGGCGGTCTCATCGACCGCTCACGGCCGCTGAACTTTCGCTTCGACGGCAAAACCTTTGCCGG
>NZ_AZUX01000044.1:0-54175 GCF_000513915.1 Mesorhizobium sp. WSM2561 | reverse complement strand
GCCAAAGCTCCTGCTTGCGTTCTTCAAAGCCGAGCACGCGTTTGCTATCGGTCCACCGTGCGACCTCGCCCTCCATTCCATCGGGGTCCTTGAAGGTCACAAGACGGACAGCGCCGAAATCTGTAATGGTCCCATCCGAAGCGCCTGCCTTCACCAGACGTCGCCTGACTTCCTGCAAGCGTTCTTCATCGTCTACCTTCAGCGCAAGATGATCTATGTGACCTCTCTTGCCCATCTGCATCGACCCATCTTCATACCCCGTTGGTTCCGGCATTTGGAACGGATGAAGGGCAAAGCCACCTCCAAAGTCGATAAGTGAATGACGAAGAGTGCCGCCACCGGGACCGGGCTCGGACAGATCGAACTTCGTTTCCGCGTCGAAGATTTTTTCATAAAAGCGAATGAAACGGTCCATGTCGTGTGTGAACAGCGTCAGATGGTGCGCACCAACCGTTACAGGCATGCCGAACCTCCCTCGCCGATAATATGACGAGCATACCATCTCGCGTTGAACCGGGCGACCTGGAGCCGCGGTACATCACTGAACGCGAACGGGCCGATTCGGTCCGCAAAGCGGCTGTTCGATACGGGTTTCGTGGCGGCTGCTGAACCGGAAAACCTCAAACCCTTGAGAAAAACTGGTGGGCGATGACGGGCTCGAACCGCCGACATCTTCGGTGTAAACAATGCTCCCGCCCTTGCAGACCAGCATAAGAGCCGGCTTTACAACGTTACAGACGGGGCCGTGGCGGCAGTCGGGACTGCGGGCTACGCCAGCAATGGCGCTGGCATTACCGTTACAAGCATAGGTGCATGTCCCGTCGAGGCTGGAAAGGCTTATAGGGTGGAACACCGTTGCACCAGCACCTGAGGAACGGATTGTTTGGGTGCGGCGGCAGGCTATTCCGAGATTGAAATTTATACCCGCGTCGAATTTTGGCGAAGAGACTGACTGTAGGTTTCCTAGACAAGCTATTCCCGCCTCATCAGCATACAAAAGCCGGCAGATGTGCTGTTCGTCTTATTCCAATATTTCTTACGGTCCCAAACCGCAAGGATACTGGATGGCGAAAAGTCGTGCCTGATCTCTTTCATGTCCCCAAAAAGAAAGCGCATCCCGGAAGGGGTGGCCCGCCAATGGTCGCCAAAATACGGGCCTTCATGAACAGGGTAGAACCAGGGCATAGCGATGAAAAGGTGGCCGCCGGGCCGAATGAGGCCGGTTATGTTCGGAGCGGCAACCCACGGCCTGTCGATGTGTTCGATGACCGAGTTCGCGATTACCAAATCGTAGGTTCCGGCATCTGCCGGAAGATTCATTAAGTCCCCGTGGATATGGCGGGGGTCATCATGCGGGGCCAAGTCCAAGGTTCTGAAATCCGCGCCGGGGAAATAGTCTTCGTAAACTCGGCCTTCCTTGTCTATGTGGTTTGGCTTCGCGCCGAGATTGAGAACCGTTTTTGCCCCCAGCGGTGAGCAAAAGTCCTTCAGGCACCGATTAACGTGCTTGCGCAATACTGTCGTCCGGCCACGTCCGAAAATCCAAATCCGATTAAGCATCTGGCTTCGATAGCACTCAACAATGTGAGCGCGCAAGCCAGCGTTGTTCCTAGAATTCGGATTGGCGCATCGGGCTGTCTAGCCTTCGTCAACTCCGGACTGCTCAAGCGCCAAAATCAGCTTCTTGGCTTTGCCGAGGACGGGGGCTACGTGGTTCAGACGGCGGCACCGATTCATTATTTCCTTCCATGGCTTGCCTTCATAGCGCTCGGTATTGCGGTCACGGTAACGCGCAGTTCCATCGCCGCCGCAATAGCAACGCTGGTTCCTGCGTACATTTTCTATCAGCTTTTCGAGCTTCACGGCGTGCTTGCAGGAGTGAAACGGAAGTTCGCTTCACTCGGTGTCAGCGACAATACGGCAAAGGTTTGCTGACATGCGCCGCTGGAAACTCTCGGCGGCTGCCGTTCTCTTTTCCATGTCGGCAGGCCTTGCGACCATCCACGCCGCCGGCCGCGACCCCTATGTCGGCGAGTACAGCATGGAGTGCCCGCAAGCCCAGTGCTGGCTTGAGATCGAGAAGAGGAAAGGGAAGACCTACAACGTCCGCTTCATTGCCGCCGACCGCGTGGATGCCTCCAAAGTCCTCTGTCGGGCGGATATCCCGATGGAAAGGGGACCTTTGAGTTTCACCGCGACGGAACAGTATGAGGACTCTGTCCGGCTCTTACGGCGACGACCCGCTCGTTTGGATTCTGTCCTTCGGCAACGGCAGTGTCGGTTTTTATATCAACGACGACCGGTGCGGGAAATTCGATATGCTCGGCGAGTACACCGCCATCGGCGATTGAGGCCTATTCGAACAACCACCAAAGACGAGCCCCCACGAGCCGGCCGTCGCGGCCCCGGCAACGAAATGTCGCCAGCGCGCCCATTGCCATTGGAGGTTCCGTACGCGTCAGGGAGGCCCGCCACTTGTGGTAGGCCTCTTTTTCAGCTTCTCCGTATGCCCTGTCTGCCCGCCAGCCATGCCCAGTTACCTGTAGCGTCCCGGATGCAAGATCACGGCTAGCGGGTTGCCAGTCAAGGACGCTGGACCATCGCCACCATTTCAAGGCTTATATCGGTGGCGGTTTCGGTGGCGGTTGCCGAGGTCACCGGGAACTGGAATCTGGTAACTATGTGAATTTCCTTAAGAAATTTGGTGGGGCGATGACGGGCTCGAACCGCCGACATCTTCGGTGTAAACGAAGCGCTCATTCCGAAAGGGCTTAATCCTCTAAGGATAATCCCCTCACAAAATCAAAGACATAGCTCTTTCTCTCACTACCTCAAAAGCTGACCGATTGGTTGCTGTCACAGCACAGTCACACGGACTTCAAGTCCTGTGCCAAACCGGAGCTTTTAGAATGGCTACTCTTCGCAAGCGTAACGGCAAATGGCAGGTCCAAGTCAGACGTCACGGCTTTCCCGTCCAATCCCGTTCTTTTGTCTCAAAGGCAGATGCCAACGAATGGGCCAGGGCGATTGAACGACAGCACGACAGGCAAGAGCTTGGACCCGACAGAAAGACATTGAAGACGATCACCCTAGCCGATCTCGTCACCCGATACCGGGACGAAGTCGTCCCCAAAAAGAAGGGCTCCGCCGTCGAGACGATCTTGCTGAACCGCTTCCTCCGCTATCCGATCTGTCAGAAGACACTCTATGACCTCAGCACGGCTGACTTTGCGGCTTACAGAGACCAACGGCTGACGGAACCTAAGTACCGATCAGACAAGCCAGTCACTCCCAAATCGTTGAAGCGTGAGCTTTCTCCCCTCTCCCATATGTTCCGCCACGCACTGGTCGAATGGGAAATTCCCTTGAGGAACCCGCTCGACGGATTGAAGCTCAGAGTGGTCGATAACAAGCGGGAACGGAGGCTCCATTCGGGTGAGCTAGAACGGCTCCTTGAAGCGACGACAAAGGGCAGGAACAAGTTTGTCGCTCCTATCATTCTGTTCGCCCTAGAGACGGCCATGAGGCGCGGCGAGATGCTTTCGATCCAGTTCCGCCTCGTCGATTTCGAACGCCACTCCTTGGTCATCCCTGAGTCAAAGTCGGGCTATTCGAGAGTGATCCCACTGACAGCAAGGGCAGTAGCGATCCTAGGGGCTATCCGACAAGCCGACGCCAAGCCTAACGACCTCGCCTTTCCTATCACGCCAATAGCCTTGCGGCTCCAATGGGACAGGCTGACAAGGCGAGCCGGTATCGACGGTCTGAACTTCCACGACCTCAGACACGAAGCCATCTCTAGGCTATTCGAACTCGGACTGACGGTCCCTGAGGTCGCCTCGATATCAGGTCATAGGACGCTTGCTCAGTTAATGAGATACTCGCACGCCAACCAAGAGGCTGTTAGAGCGAAGCTCTCTGGTATCGGCCGGATGAACGCGCTCCCCTTAGCAGAGCTAACCGACTGAAAAATAGACGTTTCGGACCCATCGGAATGCTAATCGTACCTACTAGGCCCTTGCACCTGTCTTGGGCCTTTTCTTTGGGTCGACCTCACCTCGCAGCAATATCCTGTTGGAGATACTGCCCGAGCGCTATCTTGCGGCTGGACTCACATCTATAACGATTGGCAATACTCCTAACATTTGAGGATTGCATCGGTGAGCTTCGACCTGTCTCTTCCAACAACTGACGGCGCGCTCAATGTCGTGATCGGCGTCGGCGGTGTTCTTTATGTGTTAGGCGCAAATGGCGTGGGAAAGTCCAGCTTGGTGCAAAGGTTCTATTCGGCACATCGGGGAAAGGCCCGCAGGATATCCGCTCATAGGCAGACGTGGCTTGAATCCAATGCGATCACTCTCTCCCCACAAGCAAAAAAGACTACCGAAGCAAGTATGCTCAATTACGACAAACAGTTAACATCTCGCTGGAAGGACGACTATGGGGCACACAGAACGAGTATCACAATCTTCGAACTAGTGGATGCCGAAAATGTCCGATCGCGCGAAATTACTGCTGCGGTTGACCTAAGCTGTCGAGATATCCATGTACAGAGGCCCATACAAATCCCTCACGAAGGCGAGCGTCTCAGGATCATCTATCAATAATTTTCGTACCGCGTCTTCATACTGCCCCGTATCGCGAAATCCCAGTCGCGCTGCGATTTCACCTAGCGCTTGAGTTTCCCGAATGGGATAGCGAGCAATGATCAGGGTGAGGTCCTCTTGATCGCAAGCTGCCTGAAGGCGACCCATTTCCTGTCTGACAGCCCCCGGCACATCGATCGTTACCTCAATCGGCTGTGCGGCGGATATCTCCTGACGTTTCGGGAGCTTCTTCATCAGTTCCTCCCGCAATGACGACTCAACCGCTCGCTCACTAAGTCGCTGAACGTGGCCAGCTACTGCGTTTATTGCTGCCCTCCTCGCGTCGTTAAGCAAGGAAACCGGGTCGCGGCCAGTTAGGGCACGCTGTCGCTCAGCCAGCCGATTCTGTATAGTTGGGTGATAGTAGATCGACTCAACGGAAAAGGCCTCTACAGCGTATACGCCTTTGCCTTCTAGCTTGTTGATGCTGTCCCGTGTTCGGCGGTCGTTGTCTACAATCCCATAGGCTTGAACCCAATGCACGTCCGCAGCGTCGCGAATGCCGGAAACCGCATGTTCAACGTCTCGACATCCAGACTTCGCCACGACAGAGACCTGCGGAAACATCAGGCTGTAAAGGGGTTTATCAAGGCTGCGCTCAGTCCCCTCGACGAACAGTAGCTTCCGCCGCCCCCCCAAAATGTCGCGCTTTAAGTCGTCATCAATTACTGCGTCTGAGGGAACAATATCTGCGTCCCATCCCACGACAGTCTGACCCTCATAGGTGCATCCCCTCAGGAGCAATGTTTGTGCGCTTGGGCTGTCGAGAGGAAGGGAAACGTCGTGCGTTGAAATGACAAATGCGCAGTCGGGCCGCTGATCAAATAGCAGAGTCAACAAGGGGGATATCATTGATCTATGAAGATGACGCTCCGGCTCGTCTATGAAAAGAATTTCTCCGGCCTTAGCGGTCAGGACTGTAGCAGCAATTAGAAGGGCATTCCTTTCTCCATCAGATAATTCAGCGATGCTGTACTTACTCCCGCCAGATTTGCTGGCCATAACCTGATCGCCTTCGTGAATAGATATCTCAATAGGTATATTTGATAGTCGCATTAGCTCATTTATTTTCTTAATCGGGGCTTCTTTTTTTGAGGCCTTTTCGTCCGGCCTCAAAGATTGGCCATAATCGTATCGTCTAAGGATTGACGGCCACCCGCTGGCACCTACGTCGATGACGTCCCCCGATACACGAGCGGACTAGACGAGCCAGCCGGATACCTCACCTCCCATACATTGATGCCGCTACGCTCATCGCGTCACGCAACGCAACCGCCAACGATTTTTGGCGACAGGAAGGAAGTATCCGAATGGCTACCGTCATAGACTTCTACAGGGTCTCGCGCTCACGCCTGCTTCCGCAAGATAATCCTGACCTGGAATTGATTGAACGTCTCGTCGATGAAAGCCGAAGGCTCAAAGTCCGGATATGCGAACTCGACAGGTTGATCAAGAAAGAGATGGATAAGCCGGAAGACTGACTTTTGATCCAGATTACAGGAGCCTCCGCTTTTAAGAGCCTTTTTGTTTGGGGATTAAAGCCTTATTTATCAACTAGTTGTAAGATTTGACTCCGATTTATTTTCTCAACACGCTCCGGAAATATTGACAATTACTTAAAAATGGTGCATACTAGGGGTGAGGATATAGTTCATCTGTGTCCTTTTCATTTAATCAAACAGAAACTCATCCCCACTGCCCATCAAAGCGAACAAGAAAGAATTTTATGAACGGCATTGCACTACCCGACTTCGCATCCATAGGAACGAAAGAACTCAACTACGTCGGCAATCACCCTGATCCCTATGATTTGACTGTGATCAGCATTCAGAAAGGCACGAAGAAGGGCTTCGTCAAACTCCACAAAACCCCTCACAGCCTTTATGAGCCCGAGTTTATCGGGGTTGATAACCAGAATCTCGGTACGTTTACTACCCGAAACGGTCTAGTCCATGCTCTTACCGATTGGTCAGAGAAGAACGGCTGGAAGATCGAGATGTCACACGTCTCGTCTCGAACAGGCGACAAACTAGACGTTAATATTTCTGCAATCTAAACGCTAATACATTTTCAGTTTTCATTTCCACCGAATACATTTCATTCAATCCATTTTTAGCCATACATTTCGAAAGGTATTTCTATGTCTGCTTCATTCCATGTTCTCGATAAGAGCTTGCCAAACCGCTCAATAAGATGTCTGCCCCTGAAAGGGAGCTTCTCAAAATCCGTGCTTCTCAGGCGGCCGAAGCCATAGCCGGGAGCGGTCTCAATGACGAGATTGTCGCGCTTCAGATTCTCGAAAACAGAGGCGTAGTCCCTGAGGGAACGGTCCAGCGTGCGATTGATGCCGTCGAGGCTGACCTGCCAGAGAAGGCTGCGGGATCGATCTTCGCGAAACAGGGATCGCGACGGAGCGCTTTTTGAAAGCCCGCCCTATTCGTATAACCGGGAGCAAAGAAGACGGCTTTCTAATTCATGTTCCTCTCGGGCGGTCAGGCACCGATGAAGCCACCGTTGATCTCGACGACTACAACGAACTCGTAGGGCTGAAGCTTTCGAGGAATTGGCAGTTGCGAGGTGGGCAGGTGGGGGCGCTGGCACCGTTTGGTACTGAGGTCCTGATAGCTCGCGTTCTAACAGACGCAAGGCCCGGACAGCGCGTCGTCTACCTTGATAATAACACGCAAAATCTCCGGCGAAATAATCTCGGGCTACAAGCATGGGGAGGGTCGAGCAAGCATGATCGCGCCCTATTGGTAGAGGCGGCTGCTGAGTTGGAGAAGCAGAACGTTTTAGCCAAGGAAGCCGGTTCCTATCATCCGCGCTTCCGGAAACCTGTGATCTTCCGGCCTGACAGGGTGGAGAAATCTCGCCGCAAGGGTCGTGTCGTCTTCAGTGCAGACACAGGGAGCGGTCTCACGATGAGTTTTCATCACGCTCCGACGTCCTTCTACCCGGAAGTTGCTGAACCCGCTGTGGGACCTGTCTTTGAGTCCAGGAACGGTGAAAAAGCTTACGACTACCAAGCTGTAATCACGGTTCTCAATCGAGACTGGCGTGTCATCCAATGCAAAGACGGCATCCAGTGGATTCTACAGCGTCGGAAGGGCCAGTTTGAAGGGAAGCCCGCTTGGAAAGGTCGGAGCTATTGCCGGTCGAAGGGAGGTCTTGTCCGAAGCATCCGTGACCATGCGGGCGAGATCGGGGAGGCAAGCCTTAAAACTGTCGAAGCACTGCCCGAGTGGATTTAGCCGTGATGGCCTTCGCTCGAATAAATGAGGTCTGGGGGGTCGTCCTACGGGACGGCTCCTTCGTCCTCCAACGGAATGGCCGAGACTTCAGGGCCTACGGCTCAGCGCGGGAGCTTTGGGACAGCGCTCGCGACCTGTTGGGCAAGATCGATGACGGGGCATTCACCGCACTGTTTACACTCAAATCGAAACACGCATCTAAGTCAGACGACCAAACCCTACCGGAGAAGAAGCTAGGTTATTGGCTTCATCCTGAGCAACTGCCCTAGAGAAAGGAGGACAACCCCGTTGGCGATTAACAGGTTTGACGACGTAGAGAACATTTTGGAGATGACAGAGGCCAAGCCGGTTTTGGTCGAGGTTGAGGTCGAGGAAGTTAGCTTCGACGAACGAAGCGAGGAGGGCAATACCCCTCAGGATCGCAAGGTTATCTATCGGGTGGGTGGCGTCGAGATCACGGAGGAGCAGCACCACAAGATTGCCGGGACATGGGTGCAATACCAAGAGTGGCTAAAGGCCGCCGAGAAGGGCAACGAACCTGTCAAACTCGGGCGGCTAGGAACGAAGGCCCACGACGAGACAGTCTCTTTCTTCAAGGACAACGATCACGACCCTGACGGGCCGCAATGGCGCGGGCTGGATTCGATCATCTCCGTATATGAGCAGATGGCAGAAGGCTGGGCTGATAAGAGGTTCTTCATCTCGTCATTGCCGACAGGCATGGGGAAGACGACAGTCGCCATCGAAAGCACCAAAGCTCTTTTGGCTAACCCTGAGTTTGAGGGCGTGTCGGTCGTCTATTTCTTGTCGAGACGTGACCAGATCGTAGACGCGGTCAACCGGATGGATTTGAAGCCGGGGACCTTTGCTGTCCTTACGGCGGATGATGAGGTGAACAAGCTTGGTCGGCTGGACACCTATGACAAGCCAGACGTCAAAAACGCCCGTGTGCTCTTTACAACTCAGAAGCGGCTTGAGGATTACGCGAGCGGCGGCAACTCTTTTGCTGACATGGATGCATTTCACTTCCGTGGACAGCCTAGGCAGGTCCGGGTGTGGGATGAAGCCATATTGCCGAGCCTGACACTCAAGGCCGATCAATTCCTATTGGCCGGGTTGTCGTCGGGATTGAGAAGGCTGTCGTCTGATTTGGCCTACGAGATTCTTAATTTTGCACACTCGCTCAAGGACCACGTAGGCGAGCGTATCACGATGCCTGACATCGAGAAGCACACAGCGGGGATGGAACTCGTCGACTTCAAGGGCTTGTTCCAGACCGAAGAGCAAAGGGCGACGGCACAGGCACTCTACTCACTGTCGGGCCATGTGGTGAACGTCAGGCGTGACGGCAACAACAACATCACGCTTGGTTACAACGAACTTCTTCCGCCCGATCTGGCACCGATGCTGGTCCTTGATGCGTCTGGCGATCTCAGACAGACATATGATTTCTGGGAGCGATATCGACAGACGCTTGTGCGGCTACCCTCGCCTAAGAAGTCCTACAAGGGGCTCACGATCCATCACGACAACACGGCGGCTGGCAAGCATCTGTTTAGCTCCAGGAAGGGGAAGGACAACAAACAGGCTCAACGTGTCGCCGATGATGTCGCGAAGATAATTGCTGAGATACCCTCTGGTGAAAGGGTCTTGGTGATCACACACAAATGGGAGACGTATCGCCATCGTCAGACAGATGAGGACCGTCCGAAAGACCACACGCTGCCGGCTCTGGTCGAGAAGCGCCTTAACCCTGCGCGCGTCCCATTCGTCGCATATCTCCATTACGGCAGGCACACGGCTACGAACGACTACAGGGACTTCAAGCACGTCATTCTGGCTGGCTTACTTCAATACGACGACGCCTCATACGAGGCTGACGGGCGTGGTGCCAAGAAGGCCGATGTCATGGACGTGTTCCCTGCCGAAGAGCTACAGAAGATGCGGGTTGGTGAGATCAGCCACCACATCTTCCAAGCTGCTGGACGGGGATCGATCCGTAAGACGGTCAATGGTGGATGTCCTGAAGGCTGTCATCTCTACATGGTCTTCTCGACGATCGGCAAGGGCGGCTTCCCGCAAGCGCAACTGAAGGTCATCTTTCCGAATGCCGATATTTTAGATTGGAAGCCAGAAGGCCTAGTCGAGGTAGTGCTGACGGGCAAGGCCGGTGATGCTGCCGAGACAGTCCGTGCCGCACTTCAGTCAGGGCGGACCATCACGACGACCGAAGTCCGGAACAAGCTTGGGATGGATCGGGCCAACTTCAAGAACGGTGTTGCAGACCACCCTGATTTCAAATGGTTCATGGGGCAAGAGCGGATTGTTCTAGATCAGGCACCCGGCAAACCCGGCGTCTTCCGGTGCGCGTAGTGATCGCAACGGCAAGAGGTTACCACCTTGTGTGGTTCGACGAAAGAAGATCAGGATCAAGGGTGTAGTGATTTCTTTCTATAGGTCTAGTAGAATGGTTTCACTACGCCTAGCACCTATTGCGATACTAGGTGTACTGATCTCGCGTAGGGTAGACGAAATATTGGACAGGTGCTTTTGATTGGTCACTCTTCTAGGTTCATCACTTGAGGATCAAACCTCTAGTCGACCTCCGGTAGGCAGGTGGAACCTCTAGGTTTAATCCTTTATGTTGAATCCTAGCACCGCAGGTCGACTAAGGTAGCTGTGCCTTTAGTGATAACACTCTATGACCATCTTCTTTTGTCGATCCCCGGAGGATGGCCGCCGGGTACTGGACAAGGGTTTGCCTCCCCGGTCACATCTCGTTGTGACAGAAGGTCCCAACTCTAGGAATTTCTGTGTAAAATTCTCGTGGGGCCATACCTTCAGTATGAGCCGGGGGGCGTCCCCCCTTGTACCCCCGGCAGGGCTACCCCGGTCACACTGGTGTCACAACGGACGGCTTCTCCCGGCCCGAATGAGCGGGCGATTAGCTCAGTCGTCAACTTGTTTGACGCTCGACCGAAAACGTCGTAGATTGCGCAAGCAACTGATTTATCAGCGTTTTTGGGAGTGGAGGAGCGCTACCCTCTTTGATTGGAATGGTGGGCGATGACGGGCTCGAACCGCCGACATCTTCGGTGTAAACGAAGCGCTCTACCAACTGAGCTAATCGCCCGCTCCGGGGCGGACCTTTAAGCAGTTAGGACGGGGTTCGCAAGGCCAAATGAGCGCACAACGCCCTCGCCGCTGGTCGTTTTCGGCGGCAAAATCCGGCTTGTCAAAAAACCTTCTCCTGTTTGCTGTTATGCTGTCGCGCTCCGCTTGACACCCGGTGGCTTACGCCTTATCCACCGCCCCAACGACGAACACGGCTGACCGTGCTCGTCTTGCGCGGGTGTAGCTCAGTTGGTTAGAGTGCCGGCCTGTCACGCCGGAGGTCGCGGGTTCGAGCCCCGTCACTCGCGCCATTCTTTTTGAATGGCTCAAGTCCTTTCGTACAAAAGTTTCAACTTTCAGTTTCCTGAGAGTTCCAACTTTTGTAGTACTCGGTGCGTCACAAGCTGGCCATATGCGTTTGAGCATTGGATTTTCCCAGGTCCGGTTCCCACTTTCGGGTCCGATGCTCTAACGGAGAAGAAGCCTTGGATGCCCTGAAATCGCTCATCGAATCGCGCCGCTTCGACCTCGCGATCATGGTCCTGATCCTGATCAACGCCGTCACGCTCGGCCTCGAAACCTCGCCCGACGCGATTGCGGCTTTTGGCCCGCTCCTGACGGCCATCGACCGCGCAATCCTCGGCGTCTTCGTGCTCGAACTCGCGATCCGGCTGGTCGTCTACAGAACGCATTTCTTCCGCGATCCATGGCGCATCTTCGACCTCTTCGTCGTCGGTTTCGCGCTGATCCCGGCAACCGGCTCGCTCTCGGTGCTCAGGGCACTGCGCATCCTGCGGGTGCTGCGCCTGATCAGCATCGTTCCTTCGCTGCGCCGTGTCGTCACCGGCTTCATCACCGCCCTGCCCGGCATGGGCTCGATCATGCTGCTGCTCGGGCTGGTGTTCTACGTCTTTGCGGTGATGGCGACGAAGCTATACGGCTCGTCCTTTCCCGAACTGTTCGGCGGCATACCAAAATCGCTGTTCACGCTTTTCCAGGTCATGACCCTCGAAGGCTGGTCGGACGGCGTGGTGCGCCCGGTCATGGAGGTCTATCCGGCCGCCTGGCTGTTCTTCATCCCGTTCATCATCGCGACCTCGTTCACCGTGCTCAATTTGTTCATCGGCGTGATCGTTTCGGCGATGGAGGCCGAGCATGAAGCCGTGGAATCGGCCGACAGGGCGACGCTGCACAGCGATCAGGCCATGATCCTGGCGGAGTTACAGGCGCTGCGGGCGGAGGTCCGCGAATTGTCCGGCGTTCGCGGCTAGATCGCCTCCGCGAGAACGGCCATTCCTATCCGTCGGCAACTTCTGATGGCGTGGTGCCGTGAAAGAGCCCGCCGCTCCATTTGCGAAGCGGCGGCCCCCCCCAATTCCCCCCATTGCCAGGTCAAAGGTTGCCCCCCGGCATTGCTGACCTTGCAATTGCGGTGCCAGACCCTGCGACCCATTACGGGACACCTATGGGAAAGACGCAAGCCAGGTTTGCCGATTCATATTAACTGTGGCTAATATGTCACCGTGGTCGGAATGGACTAAATCGAGAGCGCCGGCGCTGCGCGGCCCCACCCCTTGGCGAGCAATGCCTTGACCTCCTGCAGCATCAACATCGACGGGCCGGCCGCATCACCGAAATGCCGTGCAGGCGAAGCGGACCGCCTGCAGCGGTCGGCCTGCGGATTATTCACCCGTTTCGTCGGCACCTCCGTGGAAGAAGGATCGGATTTCCTCCCTGTCGACGCTGTCATCGCCGTCCTCGTCGACGGCGTTGAATATCCGCTCGACAAAATCCTGAACCTCGGTTTGAGAAAGCGCAGCATCGCCGTCGGCGTCGACTATGGCGAACATCATTCGCATCCGTGCGCCATGCATCATCCTGCCCCCCATATGGCGCCCGTCATGCCTTCGGAAATCGCGATGCCAACGGTCGTCACCTCGCCGTTCTGCTCGGGGGCGGCGATGCTCCTGCATTCTCTCCTCCAGCATCTCAGTCATCATCTCACGCATCGTTTGGCGCATGGAGTCTTCGGTTGTTCCGCCTGGCAACGGCTGTGAACCTTGATCCTGCGCAGGGGCGGCGGGCGCAGGTGGGCTCGTCTGGGATAGCGCCGGCGAGGCCAGCATAGCCAACGCCGCGGCAACTGCTGTGGTTTTGCTTGCTGATGTCATCGTATTCTCCTTTGGAGAATGGTGGAACAGGTCGTCCAAGCCAAACCCGCTGCTCCCGACATGGTTCCTGGCGTGTTGGTGGATGATCGCCGCATCCGGCCCGGAATAAGAGCGCTCTGTAGCGATCCTTCGCACCCCCCTCTGTCCTGCCGGACATCTCCCCCACTTGGGGCCACTTGGGGCCACTTGGGGGGAGATTGGCCTTCATCAATGATTTCGCCAACAACCAGCCTTGCAAAAAGGACGCTGTCCGCGAAGCTGCCGATCTCCCCCCTCGTGGGGGAGATGTCCGGCAGGACAGAGGGGGGCGCTGTCCCTCGGCGATCAAAGGCTTCTGCACCGCAGCAGCGCTCCGAGGTAACGGCATGGATCCTAGGGTCTGCGCCGCGTCGCTTCGCTCCTTGCTTCGCCCTAGGATGACGAAGGCGTGGTGGGATTTGGCAAATCGCAGAGGTTGGAGTTTGGCAGCTGCAGGCCGGCCGGCAGCGCGACCGTCAGTCAAAGAACCAAACCCCTGTGTAGAGGAACTAGAGTCGTACGGCGATCCGCATTGGCAGCGGGCCGGATGCGTCACCCCCTGGCGAGCAGCGCCTCGACCTCTTGCAGCGTCGGCATCGACGGCGCCGTGCCCGGACGGGTGACCGAGATGCCGGCGACGGCGCAGGCGAAGCGGACCGCTTGCAGCGGGTCCACGCCTCTCGCAAGTGCTGCGGCCAGGCCGCCATTGAAGGCGTCGCCGGCGCCGGTGGTCTCGACCACGGGACCGGCTTTGATCGCGCCGACATGGTCGGATCGGCTGGCCGTGTGCAGCAGCGCGCCCTGTTCGCCGAGCGTCACGATAACCGCGCCGGCGCCTTTTCCAAGCAAACGATCGGCGGCGCGGCGGGCGTCGTCGATGGACGACACCTTGATGCCGGTCAGTTCCTCGGCCTCGGTCTCGTTGGGCGTGACATAGTCGCAGAGCGTGTAGATGCGGTCAGGAAGCTTTGCTGCCGGCGCCGGGTTGAGGATGGTCGTCACCCCTGCCCCGCGTGCGATCTCCAGAGCCCGCATCGCCGCCTCGATCGGGTGCTCGAGCTGCGTGACGAAAACGCCGGCCGAGCGGATCAGGCCGGCGTTGGCCTCGATGTCGTCGGGGGAAATCAGCATGGCCGCACCCGGGCTGACGATAATGGCGTTGTTGCCGCTCGTCTCCTCGACGAAGATATAGGCCGCACCCGTATAACTCTCCGGCGTGTCGATGACGGCGCTCTTCACCCCGGCCTGCGTCCAGGTTTGCCTGGCCATGTCGGCAAAGGGATCGACGCCAAGACGCGTCAGGAAAGTGATGTCGGCGCCGAGACGGCCGGCCGCGACCGCCTGGTTGGAGCCTTTGCCGCCCGGGCCGAGCGTGAAGGATGTTCCAAGGATCGTCTCGCCCATGCGCGGCTGGCGGGCGGCGCGGTAGGCGGTGTCGGCGACGAAGACGCCCAATATGACGACAGGCTTGATGACCACAGGCTTGCCTGGCATCTCGCTACTCCGCGTCGGGAGGAACGACGCCCTTGCGGAAGGCAAAACAGCCATAGAAGCGGCGCTCGCCGGTCTGGATGACGCAATAGGCCTTTTTGGCACGTTCGTAGAAGGCGTAGCGCTCGACCGAAATCATCGGCCAGGCCTTGCCCTCCGCAGCATCGATCTCGCCTTGCACTTCTTGCTGCACGGCGGGAATCTCGTCCGGCTTGCCGACGATCTCCATGCGGGCAGCGGCATCGTCGACGAAAGTGTCCAGCGGATAGAGCGACAGCACCGCCTTGACCACGTCAGCCGCCGGTGCATCGATGCGCAGCAGCCGGCCGAGCACCGTCTGGCGGGCCACCGAATCGGAGGGGAAGTTGGTGTCGGCGATGATCAGATCGTCGCCATGGCCCATTGCCCGCAGCGCCTGAAGCACGTCGGCATTGAGCAGCGGATTGATCCCTTTGAGCATAGTTCCCTCCCGAACGGGCTTTTTTGATGCCAAGCCTGGCGCATGATCCCGAAGCGTTGTCGGTTTTCGGACAAGATCATGCGCAATTCAAAGTGTTTTAGAGACGATTGCCGGTCTCTGCGTCGAAGAGATGGACCTGGTCGAGCCGCGGTTTCAGATGCAGCGTGTCGCCCGGCTTGAAGTCGTGGCGCTCACGGAACAGCGCCACCATCTCGCCCTCGCCGAAACGCAGAAACACCAGCGTTTCGGAACCGGTCGGCTCGACGACGGAAATCTTCGCCGGCACGCCGTCGGGGTGGATTTCGAGATGCTCGGGCCGCACGCCGTAGACGACATTGCGCCCGTCCTCCACCTTGCTGCTCGCAGCCATCGGGAACGGCGTCCCGGCGATTTCGACGATGGGCTTGTCGCCCTTGCGCACCACGCCCTTGAGCAGGTTCATCGACGGCGAGCCGATGAAGCCTGCGACGAACAGATTGGCCGGCCGGTCGAACAGTTCCAGCGGCGCGCCGACCTGCTCGATGCGGCCGTCGCGCATCACGACGATCTTGTCGGCCATGGTCATCGCCTCGATCTGGTCGTGCGTGACATAGATGGTGGTGGTCTTCAGCCGCTGGTGCAGTTCCTTGATCTCGGTGCGCATCTGCACGCGCAGCTTGGCGTCGAGGTTGGACAGCGGCTCGTCGAACAAAAACACCTGCGGGTTGCGCACGATGGCGCGACCCATGGCGACGCGCTGGCGCTGGCCGCCCGAGAGCTGGCGCGGATAGCGCTTGAGATAGGGGTTGAGATCGAGGATATCGGCGGCGCGCTTGACCCGCTCGGCGACATCGGCCGGATCGGTCTTGCGCAGTTTTAGCGCAAAGGCCATGTTCTGCTCGACCGTCTTGTGCGGATAGAGCGCGTAATTCTGGAACACCATGGCGATGTCGCGCTTGGCCGGCGGCAGATGGTTGACGACACGGTCGCCGATGGCGATCGTGCCGCCGGAAACGGTCTCCAGCCCCGCCACCATCCTGAGCAGCGTGGACTTGCCGCACCCCGAAGGGCCGACCAGCACCACGAACTGCCCGTCGGCGATGTCGACGCTGACACCGTGCAGGACCTTGACGGTTCCGAACGCCTTGGCCACATTGCTGATCGCGACTTGAGCCATTGGCCCCCCTTTCGTTGCGGTGAAGCTAAACAACGCAAACAGCGAGGGCAAGTCAGTCTTTTATAGATAAAAAACCCCGTTCTCGTTTGACACGGCACCTGGTTGTGAGAATAGTGAAGGGGCTCGGGTTTTGACCCTGTTCCGGGCGCGCCGGCACGCTGGTCCGGACCACGGAAATCGAAGCGTTGCGGAGGAAAACTTGGGCCGCTATTTCTGGGAGCCGCTGTTGTTGGGGAACATTTCCAGCGCTCCAAACACCCGAACAATCACCATAGAGATTCAAGCACATAAGATTCTGGGAGGAACGAAATGAAAGTCAGCCTTTACAACCAATTCATGCGCGCGGGTGCCACTCGCCGCGATGTCCTCAAGGGCGCGGCCAGCATGGCCGCGATCGCAGCGGCATCCGGCGCCGGGCTTGGCGCGCTGACGCGCCCGGCTTCCGCGGCAAGCGAATTGCGCGCGCAGATCCTGCAGATCCCCGGTGTCGGCAAGGGCCAGCCGACCGATGCCGACTTCCAGCAGGTCGGCGAGCTTTGCCTTGAGGCGACCAAGGCCAGCGTCAAGGAAGGCGAATTCGCCGGCGTCCAGCTCACCTTCATGGGGCTCAACAACCAGAACCTGCACAATGTGCTGTTTCGCGGCTTCCTGAAGCCGTGGGAGACCTATACCGGCGCCAAGATCAACTGGATCGACTTGGCGCAGGCGGACTACAACGCCCGCCTGCAGCAGTCGATCGCCACCGGCACCGTCGATTTCGACATCATCGAGATGGGCGCGCCGTTCGAAGGCGACGTCTGCGGCAAGGGTCTCACGTCCGAAATGCCGGACTGGGTCAAGGACCAGATCGACATGAAGGACGTCGTGGCCTATCTGCAGCCACCGGTCGGCACCTGGGACGGCAAGCAGTACCGCGTGACCGTCGATGGCGACGCGCACAACTTCAACTACCGCACCGACGTGTTTGCCGATGCCGACCTCGCCAAGGCGTGGAAGGACGGCGGCGGTGGCGGTGAATGGGGCGTGCCGAAGACCTGGCAGCAGGTGCAGGCGGTGACAAAATTCCTCAAGGGCAAGCAGTTCCAGGGCCAGGACGTTTTTGGCTATCTCGACGCGCCCAAGGCGTGGGGCGGCTTCGGCTTCTATTTCCTCGGCAGCCGCGCCAGCGCCTATGCCAAGCATCCCGACGACAAGGCCTGGCTGTTCGATGCCGATACGATGAAGCCGCGCATCAACAATCCGGCCTGGGTGCGGGCGATCCAGGACGTGATCGACGCGCTGCCGTCCGAGCCTGCCGACCAGATCAACGCCGACCCGAATACCACCGCCTTCCAGCAGTTCTTGGCCGGCACCGGTTCGATGGTCACCTGGTGGGGCGACGTCGGCTCCAACGTCAAGACCAACGACAGTTCTGTTGTCGGCGACGTCACCGGCTTCTCGATCCTGCCCGGCTCGGATGACGTCTACAATTCCAAGACCGGCCAGTGGGACAAGCTCGCCAGCGGCCCGAATTATTCGCCGAACTGCGCCTATCTCGGCTGGGGCGTCTACGTCATGGCACGGGTCGACAGCGACGAAAAGAAGAAGAAGGCGGCCTGGTCGGCCGCTGCCCATCTCGGCGGCAAGGACCTGTCGCTCTGGTGCGCAGCATATCCGTCCGGCTTCCAACCCTACCGCAACTCGCATTTCGACATTCCGGAATGGGTGGCGGCCGGTTACGACGAGGCTTTCATCACCTCGTATCTGAAATCGGAGGCCGACAGTTACAACCATCCGAACGCCGCGATCGAGCCGCGTATCCCCGGCATCTTCCAATATTACAGCGCCGCCGAGGACATCCTGGCCAATACATTTGCCGGCAAGATGACGGCGCAGGAAGGCGCCGACGCCATTGCGGCCGCCTGGGAGAAGCTGACCGACCAGATCGGCCGCGAAAACCAGGTCAAGCTCTACAAGGCCTCGCTCGGCATGTAGGTTGAGATTCTAGGAACCGTGGTCCGGCGACGCAAAGCCGCCGGACTGCAGCTTTGACCGGCCAGCCGGTCATAACAACTTGACCGGCCTGCCGGTCATAGCAGCCTTCAGTGAACGGACGGGACGCGTGGCTGACCAGACCTTGCCCACCAGTGCGTGGCCGGCAAACGCCGCTCCATCCGATCTGATATCGCCGGGCCGCAAGCGGCTCGGCCGGGCGTTGATGGCCGCTGCGACGCTCGGCCTGCTGGCCGTGATCGCAGTCCAGATCCTTTACAAGTCAGAGGTCAACACTATCGGCTTCGAGACCTGGCGGCCGGTCGTCTATGCCTATGTGCTGTGGGGTGTTGCACTCGGCGTCGGCCAGGTGCTGACACGCGGCGAAGACGGCCAGCGCGCGCTGTTCCTGCTGCCGGCGCTGCTGTTCACCATCGCCATGGTGATCTTCCCGACGCTGTTCGGCTTCTACATTGCGCTGACCGACTGGAACCTCAGTTCCTTCTCCGGCCGCAAGTTCAACGGGCTCGACAATTTCTGGCAGATGCTGGCCGATCCCTATTACCGCAACGCGCTGTTCAACATGGTGCTCTATGTGCTGGCGGTGCTGGTCGAATACGTCATCGCCTTTGGCCTCGCTTTGCTGCTCAACGCACAGATCCGAGCGCGTAAATTCTTCCGTGTCGTCTTCCTCATGCCGTTGATGCTGTCGCCGGTCGCGGTGTCGTGGATGATCGGCAAATCGCTGATGGAATACCGCTTCGGGCCGGCCGCGGCGCTGGCGCGCCAGTTCGGCTGGGAAAACCCCGCCTTCTTCTCAAACCCGATCACCGCCCGCATCTCGATCATGGTGCTGGATGCCTGGACGTTCATCCCGTTCATGATGATCATGCTGCTCGCCGGGCTTCAGGCGATGTCGCGCGAGGTGCTTGAGGCGGCCAGGGTAGACGGCGCCAATGCCTGGCAGACGTTCTGGCAGGTCACCTTCCCGCTGATGCTGCCGGTATCGGTGACGGCGATCATCCTGCGTATCATCTTCAAGCTGAAGCTGGCCGACATCATCATCACCGTCACCTCGGGCGGCCCGGGCGGCGCGACCGATTCCGTGTCGAGCTTCATCTACCGCGAGTATCGCGACCGCTCGAATGTCGGCTACGGCACCATGCTGGCGATGGCCTACCTCATCATAATCATCGTGTTCGTGACGTGGCTGTTGAAATTCGCCAATCGCTTCGTGCGCAACGTCAATTGACAGGCGGCCAGATGAGCGTCCAGACCACCGACTACGCCGCTTCCGAAATCCGCTCGCCGGCGAGCTTTTTCGCCAACCGCGTCTTCATCTATGGCGCGCTGGTGTTCTGGGCCTTCATCTGCCTGTTCCCGATCTACTGGACGATAACCACCTCGTTCAAGACCGCGGTCGACGTCACCCAGGGCCATCTCATCCCGTTCGTCGACTTCCAGCCGGACTGGAAGGGCTGGCGCTCGCTCGGCCTGTCGCCGGATGCGATCTTCCGGACCTCGACGGTGCGCGACGAGTTCATCAAGCGCTTCATGAATTCGGTCATCACCTCGGTCGGCGCATCGAGCCTCGCCATCGTCATCGGCAGCCTCGCCGCCTACGGCCTCACCCGCTTCCGCTATCACTTCGCCTGGTTCAAGAACGAGGACATCTCCTTCTTCTTCCTGTCGCAGTTGATCCTGCCGCCGGTGGTGCTCGCCCTGCCCTTTCTCGTGCTGTACCGGGAAGTCGGCATGCTCGACACCCGCATCGGGCTGATCCTGCTCTACACGCTGATGGTGCTGCCGATCGTCATCTGGATCATGCGCGACCAGTTCAACTCGATCCCGGTCGAACTGGAGGAAGCAGCCCTCGTCGACGGCCTGTCGATCTGGGGCGCCTTCTTCCGCATCGTCATGCCGATCGCGCTGCCGGGCATGGTCGCGGCCTTCATCCTGGCGATGGTGCTGTGCTGGAACGAGTATTTCTTCGCCGCGCTGCTGACCTCGACCGACGCAAAAACCATCCCCGTCATGGTGGCGAGCCAGACCGGCTCGCAGGGCATCAACTGGTGGTCGATGGCCGCACTCGCCACCGCCGCGATCACGCCGCTCGCCGTCATCGGCATCGCGCTGGAGCGTTACCTGATCATGGGCATGACCGCAGGCGCGGTGAAGTAGCAGCTCCGTTCTTCCTTCTCCCCTTGTGGGAGAAGGTGGATCGGCGCGCAGCGCCGAGACGGATGAGGGGTGCTGGACGGAATGAGGCGTTGGTGTTCCCTGGAACACCCCTCATCCGGCCGCTGCGCGGCCACCTTCTCCCACAAGGGGAGAAGGAAGAACCGCGCTAGAAATGAGGAAAAGGCAGTATATGAAGACACGGCATTTCGACCGCATCGGCAATGGCGGCATCGCGTTCACGGAACTTGGCTTCGGCACGGCGCCGCTCGGCAATCTTTATCGTGCCGTCTCCGACGAGGATGCCAACGCCACCCTGGAGGCTGCATGGCGGGTCGGCTGCCGCTACTACGACACCGCGCCGCTCTACGGGCTTGGCCTGTCGGAAACGCGGCTCAATCCGTTCCTGCGCTCGAAAAAGCGCGACGACTATGTGCTGTCGAGCAAGGTCGGCCGCATCATGCGCGCCTGCCCGCCGGACCAGCGCACCGGCATCGGCAAGTTCTTCGACACGCCGTCGCGCCGCGAGGTCTACGACTACAGCTATGACGGCGTCATGCGCTCCTTCGAAGCCTCGCTGGAGCGCCTCGGCGTCAACCGCATCGACATTCTTTTCGTGCATGACGTCGACGTCTTCACCCATGGCAGCAAGGAGGCCGCGGACCAGCGCATCGAGGAGTTCATGCGCTCGGGCTATTACGGGCTGCTGTCCCTGCGTGACCAGGGCATCATCAAGGCGTTCGGCGGCGGCATCAACGAATGGCAGGTTGCCCAGACACTTGCCGAGCGCGGCGACTTCGACCTGTTCCTGCTTGCCGGGCGCTATACGCTGCTGGAGCAGGAGGCGCTACAATCCTTCCTGCCGCTATGCCAGAAGCGCGGCATCGGCATCGTTCTCGGCGGGCCGTATAATTCCGGCATCCTGGCAACCGGACCGAAGCCCGGCGCCTATTACAATTATACCGAGGCGCCGCAGGACATCCTCGACCGCGTCACGCGCATCGAGGCCATCTGCAAACGCCACGGTGTGCGCCTGATCGAGGCCGCACTGCAATTTCCGCTGCTGCACCCTTCGGTCGTGTCGGTGATCCCCGGCGGCCAGCGGCCGAGCGAGGTCGAAAGCAATCGGTCGCTGCTCGACGCGAAGCTGCCATCAGCACTCTGGGCCGATCTCAAGCAGGAAGGGCTGATGCGCGCCGATGCGCCGACGGCATAGAGCCGCCTGCTGCTGGCCGACAAGATAGAAGGAAGGCGCAAAAGAAAAGCCGGGCATGCCCGGCTTTTCTGGTCTCTGAAAAGGGTACGAAGGCGCTTAGTTGACTGCGTCCTTGAGGCCCTTGCCGGCCGAAAACTTCGGCACGGTGCGCGCCGGGATCTGCACTTCTGCGCCGGTCTGCGGATTGCGGCCGGTCGATGCAGCGCGTTTTGACACGGTGAAATTTCCGAAGCCGACAAGCCGGACATCGCCGCCCTTCTTCAGTTCGCCGGTGATGACGGAGAACACCGCATCGACCGCCGACTGCGCGTCACCCTTCGAAATACTCGCGGCATCGGCGACAGCGGACACCAGTTCGTTCTTGTTCATAAAAATTCCCTTCCATGAGAAACCGGAACGTACGACTCATCCGGCAGGAAACGGACTTTAGAAAGAAGCGCTTCCGCAACCAAGTCGAAAAGCGTCAAAAGAGTCGAAAAAACCCCGGAATTCCGGGGTTTTTCACATGAAAGAGCCGGGCGCCAGGCCCGGCTCTCCGTTGTGCATTGCAACTTTAGCACGTGCTAATGAGCTAGCGACTTGCTGGCGTCGTCTCCGGCATCCACCGCAGCCGGCGCATTGACCGGCTCGACCCACTCGATCGCCTCCGGCATACGCACCAGCGCATGGCGCAAGACTTCACCGACCCGCCCGACCGGAACGATCTCCATACCGTTCTTGACGTTGTCCGGAATCTCGGCCAGATCCTTGGCGTTGTCTTCCGGGATCAGCACCTTCTTGATGCCGCCGCGCAGTGCTGCAAGCAGCTTCTCCTTGAGCCCGCCGATCGGCAGCACTCTGCCGCGCAGCGTGATCTCGCCGGTCATCGCCACGTCGGCTCTGACCGGGATGCCGGTCAGCACCGAGACGATCGCCGTCGCCATCGCCACGCCCGCCGACGGTCCGTCCTTGGGCGTTGCGCCTTCGGGCACGTGGACGTGGATGTCGCGCTTGTCGAACAGCGGCGGCTCGACGCCGAAATCGAGAGCCCGCGAGCGGACATAGGAGGCCGCCGCCGAGATCGATTCCTTCATCACGTCGCGCAGATTGCCGGTCACCGTCATGCGGCCCTTGCCGGGCATCATGACGCCTTCGATCGTCAGCAGCTCGCCGCCGACTTCCGTCCAGGCGAGCCCGGTGACAACGCCGACCTGATCGTCGGCCTCGACCTGGCCGAAGCGGAAGCGCGGAACACCAAGGTAATCGGCGAGATTGTCCGCCGTGATGTCGACCGTCTTCTTCTTCGTCTTCAGGATCTCGGTCACCGCCTTGCGGCCGAGCTTCATCAGCTCGCGCTCCAGGCTCCTGACGCCCGCTTCACGGGTGTAGGTCTGGATGATACCGCGGATCGCGTCCTCGCCGACGGAGAACTCCTTCGGCTGCAGCGCGTGATCGCGGATCACCTTCGGCATCAGGTGGCGCTTGGCGATCTCGATCTTCTCGTCCTCGGTGTAGCCGGCGATACGGATGATCTCCATGCGGTCCATCAACGGCGCCGGGATGTTCAACGTGTTCGCCGTCGTCACGAACATCACGCTCGACAGGTCGTATTCGACCTCGAGATAGTGATCCATGAACGTCGAGTTCTGCTCGGGATCGAGCACCTCGAGCAACGCCGACGACGGATCGCCGCGGAAATCCTGGCCCATCTTGTCGATCTCGTCGAGCAGGAAGAGCGGGTTGGATTTCTTCGCCTTCTTCATCGACTGAATGACCTTGCCGGGCATCGAGCCGATATAGGTGCGCCGGTGACCGCGGATCTCGGCCTCGTCGCGCACGCCGCCCAGCGCCATGCGGATGAACTCGCGGCCGGTCGCCTTGGCGATCGACTTGCCGAGCGAGGTCTTGCCGACGCCGGGAGGTCCGACGAGGCACAGGATCGGCCCCTTCAGCTTCTTCTGGCGGCTCTGCACGGCGAGATATTCGACGATGCGGTCCTTGACCTTGTCGAGGCCGAAATGGTCAGTGTCGAGCACGTTCTGCGCGAAGGCCAGATCCTGCTTGACCTTGGAGTTCTTGCCCCACGGTATCGACAGGATCCAGTCGAGATAGTTGCGCACGACGGTCGATTCAGCCGACATCGGCGACATCGTCCGCAGCTTCTTCAGTTCGGCTTCCGCCTTTTCGCGGGCCTCCTTGGAGAGCTTGGTCTTCTTGATGCGCGCCTCGATCTCGGCGGCCTCGTCGCGGCCGTCCTCGCCCTCGCCGAGCTCCTTCTGGATCGCCTTCATCTGCTCGTTGAGGTAGTATTCGCGCTGGGTCTTCTCCATCTGGCGCTTGACGCGCGAGCGGATGCGCTTCTCGACCTGCAGGACGGAGATCTCGGCTTCCATGAAGCCCATCGCCTTTTCCAGCCGCTCCTTGACCGAAAGCGTGGCCAGCATCTCCTGCTTCTCGGGGATCTTGATGGCAAGATGCGAGGCGACCGTATCGGCGAGCTTGGAATAGTCGTCGATCTGGCTGGCGGCACCCACCACTTCGGGCGAGATCTTCTTGTTCAGCTTGACGTAGTTCTCGAAGTCGGTGACGACGGAACGGGCCAGCGCCTCGACCTCGACCTCTTCCTCATCCGGTTCGACCAGCGCCGCGGCGCGGGCCTCGTGGAAGTTGGGACGGTCGGTGAACGAAACGATTTTCGCGCGCGAGGCACCTTCGACCAGCACCTTCACGGTGCCGTCCGGCAACTTCAGCAATTGCAGCACATTGGCGAGCGTGCCGATGTCGAAGATCGCATCGGACTCGGGATCGTCATCGGCGGCATTCATCTGGGTCGCAAGCAGGATCTGCTTTTCCTGACCCATCACCTCTTCCAGCGCCTTGATCGACTTTTCACGCCCAACGAAGAGCGGAACGATCATGTGCGGGAACACCACGATGTCGCGCAGTGGGAGGACTGCGAAGACGCCGTCGCTGGGAGCCTTGGATATTTTGGCCATTGTCCAACCTTTCATGTCGCGACCGCCAATCGGCCAACCGCGATTCTCATATTAACGACCGGGGATGGTTCCGCCTACCACCGTTTGTGACGGGAGTTTTACAGCACAGAATTCGGCGCCACGGCCTTCTTCCGTTAGTTGGAGGCACGCGAGGCAAAGATCAAGGGTCGACACGAAACCGTTCATCCAATCCGTCATAATCCATTCATCACAAGTCGGGCCGTTCATCATAGCCTGCCGATCCGCAAACGGCAAAACGGCGCCTTGCGGCGCCGTTTGAAGAACTCCACTACAGGACTGACGTCAGGCGCTGACGTTGCCCTTCTTTTCCTTCTGCTCGGAATAGATGTAGAGCGGCCTGGCGTTGCCGGACACCACCTCTTCCGAAATAACCACTTCGCGCACGCCTTCCAAGGCCGGCAGCTCGAACATCGTGTCGAGCAGGATCGCCTCCATGATCGAGCGCAGGCCGCGCGCGCCGGTCTTGCGCTCGATGGCGCGTTTGGCGATGGCCGACAGCGCATTCTCGTGGAAGGTCAGGTCGACATTCTCCATCTCGAACAGCCGCTGGTACTGCTTGACCAGCGCGTTCTTCGGCTCGGTCAGGATCTGGATCAGCGCCGGCTCGTCGAGGTCCTCCAACGTCGCCAGGACCGGCAGACGGCCGACGAACTCAGGAATGAGGCCGAACTTCAACAGATCTTCAGGCTCGACCAGACGGAAAACGTCGCCGGTGCGGCGATCCTCGGGCGACGCGACGGTGGCGCCGAAGCCGATCGAGGTCTTGCGGCCGCGATCCGAGATGATCTTGTCCAGCCCGGCGAAGGCGCCGCCGCAGATGAACAGGATGTTGGCGGTGTCGACCTGCAGGAATTCCTGCTGCGGATGCTTCCTGCCGCCCTGCGGCGGCACGGAGGCGACCGTGCCTTCCATGATCTTCAACAGCGCCTGCTGGACGCCTTCGCCCGACACGTCGCGGGTGATCGAAGGATTGTCCGACTTGCGCGAGATCTTGTCGATCTCGTCGATGTAGACGATGCCGCGCTGGGCACGCTCGACATTGTAGTCGGCCGACTGCAACAGCTTGAGGATGATGTTCTCGACGTCCTCGCCGACATAGCCGGCCTCGGTCAGCGTCGTCGCATCGGCCATGGTGAACGGCACGTCGATGATGCGGGCCAGCGTCTGCGCAAGCAGTGTCTTGCCGCAACCTGTCGGGCCGATCAGCAAAATGTTGGACTTCGCCAGCTCGACGTCGTTGTTCTTGCCGGCATGCGCGAGCCGCTTGTAGTGGTTGTGGACGGCCACCGACAGCACGCGCTTGGCGTAGGGCTGGCCGATGACGTAGTCGTCGAGAACCTTGAGGATCTCCTGCGGGGTCGGCACGCCCTCGCGCGACTTCACCATCGAGGTCTTGTTCTCCTCGCGGATGATGTCCATGCAGAGCTCGACACATTCGTCGCAGATGAACACCGTCGGGCCGGCGATCAGCTTGCGCACTTCGTGCTGGCTTTTGCCGCAAAACGAGCAATAAAGCGTGTTCTTGGAATCACCGCCGCTGTTGCCGACCTTGCTCATTTTCATGTCCTTTCATAGCCGCCCGCCGATGGTCTGGTTGAAAGGGCGCATAACTCAATCTATCGCGGGAAATCGCCGCCGCCAGTAGTCCGGCTCCCGCAACGCATTCCATACGAAACACATATCAGAAAACGTCGCAATGATTCGCATCAACCCCGCACAAAGCTAAGCCGTCGAAAATCAACATAGGCTTAACGTAGGCAATCGCTCCCGTCGAGGGAACAGCCAATTGTGGCCGAAATGCCGCAAGCGGGATCAAAAGCGTGTTTTCCCGCCATCCAACCGCCACCGGGCTTATGTGGCAATGCCCTCGACCGGCTCACGCGACGAAATGACCTTGTCGATGAGGCCGAATTCCCTGGCCTCGTCGGAGGTCATGAAATGGTCGCGGTCCAGCGTCCTTTCAATCTCGTCGTAGCTCTTGCCGGTGTGCTTGACATAGACCTCGTTGAGGCGGCGCTTCAGCTTGATGATGTCCTGGGCGTGGCGCTCGATGTCGGAAGCCTGGCCCTGGAAGCCACCGGAAGGCTGGTGGACCATGATGCGGGCGTTCGGCGTGGCGAAGCGCATGCCCTTCTCGCCTGCGGTGAGAAGCAGCGAGCCCATCGAGGCGGCCTGGCCGATGCACAGCGTCGCCACCGCCGGCTTGATGAACTGCATGGTGTCGTAGATCGCCATGCCCGAGGTGACGACGCCGCCGGGCGAATTGATGTAGAGGTTGATTTCCTTCTTCGGATTCTCCGCTTCGAGGAACAGGAGCTGCGCGCAGACCAGCGTCGCCATGCCGTCCTCGACCGGACCGGTGATGAAAATGATGCGCTCTTTCAGGAGCCGCGAGAAAATGTCGTAGGCCCGCTCGCCGCGATTGGTCTGCTCGACCACCATCGGAACGAGGTTCATGTAGGTTTCGACGGGGTTCTTCATGGACTATCCCTTATTGAAGATGGGATTCCGGCGCCGGAGATGAGCAAGTCGGGCAGAATCGGTTCTGGATCGTTATCCCTGTAAATAGGATGTCGGCTCACCCTAGCGCAAGGCCGCCCCTCCTAGCCATCCGGTTAAGTCGAATCAAGGTTTCTGCACAGAATTCGCCCGAAGCTGCGCCGGCTGCTGTTGGAGCGGCGCGGCTGCGCTGCCGGGTAACAGTTTCTTAACCGCGTCGCTTAACGAAATGTGCCGAAACCGCTTTCCCGGGACACGGCTTCCCCTACAATTCAACGTTGAGCTTGCGTGGAAGGTTCAAACAGGGGGGAGCGCAATGATCGGGAAAACGGCTTCCTCGGCCATCGCCAGCCTCGCCGTCCTCGGCATGGTGTCCGAAACGGCTGCCGGCGGGCGCGCCGTCGAGTGCTACGAGCAGGTCCACAGGCCGGCCGTCTACGAGACCGTCTACGAAAACGTGCTCGTCAGCCCGGCCGGTCAGCACGTGGAATACGTTCCGGCGATCTACGGGACGCGCGAACGGGTGGTGCAGATCGCACCGGCGCGTGTCAGCTACGAGATCGTGCCTGCCATCACCCGCACCATCTACCGCACGGTGAAGGTCGATGACGGCGGCTACTCCTGGGAATGGCGCGTCATCAACGGCCGCAAGGTGCTGTGCAAGATCAGGCACAAGGCGCGCTATCAACGGGTGGCCGAGACCGCGGTGGTGCAGCCGGAGCGCCAACGGCGCGTCGTCAGTCCCGCCGAGTATGAGAGCATCGCCGAGGAGGTTCTGGTGCAGCCCGAGCAGCGGCGGATCGTCAATTTTCCCGCCACCTACCAGACAGTGGCGCGCCGGGTTCTGGTCCGCGAGGGCTCGTCGCGCTGGCGGCAGGTGCGAATTCCGCGGCACTGCCGGTATTAGGTCAGACCGCTTCGGCCCGCAGCCACGCCTTCAAGCCGCCGACATCGCCATTGCCGACGGTCGCTGCGACACGCCTGCCGACCGCCGCGCCGAACTTGTAGCCGTGGCCGGAGCAGGCCGAGACGACAAGGCATTTGCCCTTCTCATGCGCCAGGAACCTTTCGTCGGCGGTGAATGTGTAGGCGCAGGTGACGACCTCGGTGACCTTGTATTCTTCGACACGGGCGATCGGGGGCGAAAACAGGTCGCGGATCGCCTCGCCCTCGCCCGCCACCGGCTGGCGGTTCCAGTCGGCATCGCTGGTCGGCACCCTGTGCAGCCCTGAGCCGAATTTCATGCCGGCGCCGCCGGACGGCGGGATCACGTAGCCGTCGACAGCGCCGCCGACGTCGAGGATGACCGGGGCCGAATGCCATGCCGCTTTCAGATCCGCCGGCGGTTCGACATAGGCGAGCGCGGTGCGCCAGGTCTTCAGGTCGCCGCCCAGTTCCGGAAATAGTTTCAGCACCCAGGCGCCGGCGGTGACGACGATGCGGTCGGCCTGCATCGTCTCGCCGCTTTCAAGCACGAGGCGGCCAGCCTTGGCGTCGACCTCCGTCACCTTGCTGTTTTCGTAGACATTGGCGCCGGTTCTCCGCAGCCATTCGGCGAGGCGGGAGGCAATCTTGCGACAATGCAGCGCACCACCCTCCGGCGAAAAATACGCGTAGCGGAACGAGCCGGGCTGCAGGAACCGCCAGCGCTTGGCCGCGGCGTCCGACTCGAACAGTTCGATCGGGTAGTTCCCGGCTTTCATGCCCTCGCGGTATTCCTCGGCTTCGTCTCCCGGCTCGCGCGAAATGCAGATGAAGCCGCGCGGGTCGAGATGGTGCTCGCCGAGATCGGCCCACATCTCGTCCCAGGCCTCATAGGCTTCGGTGATCAGCCGGCCATAACCCGAGGCTGCGCCATAGGCGCGGCGGATGATGCGGTGATGGTCGCCTGAGGCGGCAAGCGGATTGGGAATCGGTCCCTGCTCGACGATCGAGACCTGGTGCCCTGCCTTGACCAGCGACCAGGCCGTCGACAGTCCCGCAATGCCTGCGCCAACCACGATCACATTCATCAACTCACTCTTTCCGCAGCCGCGCCGCCGGCCAACACGAAGGATCACCGGGCGCCAACATACGGTCTGGCGTCAAGCTGGCAAGCCGCGCTAATGATCCACAATGACCGATTTGGTGCCACCGACTTACCTGGCCTTCAATCCGGCCACCCGCCATGTGCGGCTCGATCCGCACGAGGCGGCTTTCTTCCAGAACCCCTACGCGGCCTATGCCTTCATGTATGGCGCATCGAATGTCTTCTTCTGGGAAGAGTTCGGCTTCTGGTGCTTTGGCGGCTTCGACGACGTCAGCCGGCTGCTGCGCGACCGCCGCTTCGGCCGCCACAACCCGGCCGGCATCCCTGACAGAAGCGGCGTCGGTGAGGACCGCATCCATCTCAGCAGCTTCGACGGCATCGAGGCCAATTCGATGCTGGAGTTGGAACCGCCCGTTCACACCAGGCTCAGAACGCTGGTCAACCGCGCCTTCGTCTCGCGTCAGGTCGAGCGGCTGAGGCCGCGCGTCGAGGCGCTGGCCAACGAACTGATCGACCGTTTCGAGCCGGGCCAGGTCGACCTGCTGCCGGCCTTCGCCTCGCCTTTGCCGATCACCATCATTGCCGAGATGCTCGGCGTGCCGGTCGAGATGGGGCAGCAACTCCTCGACTGGTCGCATCGGATGGTCGCCATGTACATGCACGGCCGCACCCGCGAAACGGAAGAAACGGCCAATCGCGCAGCACATGATTTTTCGGATTTCCTGCGCGGCCATGTTGCCGAGCGGCGCAAAAACCCCGGCGACGATCTGCTGTCGCTGCTGATCTCGGCGCAAGACGATGGCCAAAGACTCTCTGAGGACGAACTGGTGTCCTCGGCCATCCTGCTGCTAAATGCCGGCCACGAGGCGACCGTCCACCAGACCGGCAATGCGGTGCGCGCGATTCTCGCGCAAGGCGGCGACCCGCGCCGCTTCTTCACCTCGCCACAAACGACCACCGCCACGGTCGAGGAATGCCTGCGCTTCGACGCGCCGCTGCACATGTTCACGCGTTATGCCTATGAAGACATCGAGTTCGTTCCCGGCATTCTGGTGCGGCCGGGCGAGACGATCGGCCTGCTGCTCGGCATGGCCAATCACGACCCGGCGGCCTTTGCCGAACCCTTCGCCTTCAGGCCGGATCGCGCCGACCAGAAGAACGTCTCGTTCGGCGCCGGCATTCATTTCTGCATCGGCGCGCCGCTCGCCCGGCTCGAATTGCAGGTATCGCTGAAAACCTTGTTCGACCGGCTGCCGCGGCTCCATCTGGCCGAACAGCCGCGTTTTCGCGACACCTATCATTTCCACGGGCTGGAAAGACTCGTCGTGCACACTGCACAATGATCAAAGCTTGATCACATACTCCTTGCGTGTCGTTTCAAGCACTTCCCAGCTTCCCCTAAAGCCCGGCCTGAGCACGAAACTGTCGCCGGCGCTGACGGTGCGCGCCTCGCTGCCCTCCTCGGAGATCACCGAGACGCCCGACAGGATGTGGCAGAACTCCCACTCGCCGTATTCGATGCGCCATTTGCCCGGCGTCGCCTCCCAGATGCCGGCATAGAGGCCGCCGTCGCGTTCCTCGACATTCCAGGTGCGGAATTTTGGATCGCCTGAAATCAGGCGATCCGGCGCCGGCGCCCCAGGTTCCGGCTCGACGCTTTCAATATCGACGGAGAGAAATTTCGGCGCGGTCATGGAAACTCCTTCCAGCGGGGTCAGACCTTGGCGAGAGCCTGTTCCAGATCGGCGACGATGTCGTTGACATCCTCGATGCCGACCGAGAGCCTGACCGTATCCGGCCCAGCGCCCGCGGCGACCTTCTGCTCGTCGGACAGTTGCCGATGGGTGGTCGATGCCGGATGAATGACCAGCGACTTGGTGTCGCCGACATTGGCGAGGTGCGAGAACAGTTCGAGCGCCTCGACGAATGCGATGCCCGCCGCATAGCCGCCCTTCAGGCCGAAGGTGAACACCGCACCGGCGCCAAGCGGCGAATACTTCTTCTGCAGCGCGTTGTTGTTGTCGCTGGGCAGGCCGGGATAGGACACCCAGGCGATCTTTGGGTGGTTGGACAGCCACGCGGCGACGGTGACCGCATTGTCGCAATGGCGCTGCATCCTGAGCGGCAGGGTTTCCAGGCCGGTCAGGATCAGGAACGCATTGAAGGGCGAGATCGCCGGGCCCATGTCGCGCAGGCCGAGCACGCGCGCGGCAATGGCGAAAGCGAAATTGCCAAAGGTTTCGTGCAGGACGAGGCCGCCATATTCGGGGCGCGGCTCAGACAGCATCGGATATTTGCCGGATTTCGACCAGTCGAAGGTACCGCCGTCGACAATGGCGCCGCCGATCGAATTGCCGTGGCCGCCGATGAACTTGGTCAGCGAATGCACGACGATGTCGGCGCCATGCTCGATCGGCCGCACCAGATAGGGCGAGGCCAGCGTGTTGTCGACGATCAGCGGCAGGCCGTGTTTGCGGGCGATGTCGCCGATCTTCTCGATGTCGACGAAGACGCCGCCCGGATTGGCCAGGCTCTCGATGAAGATCGCCTTGGTCTTTTCGTCGATCTGGCTTTCGAAGGTCGAGATATCGTTGGTGTCGGCCCAGCGCACCTGCCAGCCGAAATTCTTGAAGGCGTGGCCGAACTGGTTGATCGAGCCGCCGTAAAGCTTTGTTGCGGCAACGAAATTATCGCCGGGCTGCATCAGGTTGTGGAAGACCAGCACCTGCGCTGCATGGCCGGACGCCACCGCCAGCCCCGCCGTGCCGCCTTCGAGTGCCGCGATACGCTCTTCCAGCACCGCCTGCGTCGGGTTCATGATCCGGGTATAGATGTTGCCGAAGGCTTTTAGCCCGAACAGCGAGGCGGCATGGTCGGCATCATCGAAGACAAAGGAGGTCGTCTGGTAGATCGGCGTGGCACGCGCGCCAGTCGCCGGATCGGGCTTGGCGCCGGCATGGACGGCGAGCGTGTTGAAACCGGGCGTGCGGGTCATGGATTACCTCCCCTGAATGCTGAATGCTAAGTGGTGAATGGTGATGGCAAGGTCGGCCAGCCTCATCCTGATTGCAAGCGGCTCATATGCCGCTGTGGCCGCCTTCCGGAAAAATCCTTCTATTCACCATTCACTATTCACCATTCACCACCTACTTCCGGCGGACGCCAAAACTCTGGAATCCCGGCCGCATCAGCGGCTTCTTCGACGACAGCACGCCTGAGTTGACGCCGGTCCAGCCGATTTCGCCCGACAGCTTGCCATATTCGATCTTGGGGCAGCGGTTCATCACCACCTTGATGCCGGCGGCCTCGGCGCGTGCGGCTGCCTCGTCATGGCGCACGCCAAGCTGCATCCAGATGACGTTCGGCAACGGATCGAGCCGCAAGACCTCGTCGACGACGCCCGGCACCGCCGCGGAGCCGCGAAACACGTCGACCATGTTGATCGGCTCGGGAACATCGGCGAGCCTGGCATAGGTCATCCGGCCAAGGATTTCCTTGCCGGCCTGGCCGGGGTTGATCGGGAACACCGAAAAGCCCTTGCCCAGCAGGTATTTCAGCACGAAGTAGCTCGGCCGCACATCGTTGGCGGACGCACCGACCATGGCGATGGTCTTCACCGAATTGAGGATGCCGGCGATATAGGCATTGTCGTAGGCGTGGTTCATGCCTCGTCCTCATACAGAGCTTCGGCGAGAAAACCATCCGGGTCGTTGCAGAAACTGCGCATCATGCGGAAATGACCGGTATCGTGGTCAGCCCGGCAGCGAGATGCTGCCGTCTTCCGCGATCGGAAAAGCCGGATTGTGCGCCACTTCCCAGACATGCCCTTCGGTGTCGGCAAAATAGCCATACCAGCCGCCCCAGAAGGCGCGGCCGGCCGGCTTGACGATGCGGCCGCCGGCCTTCTCGGCCATCGTCAGCACGTCATCGACCTCCGCGTCGGAGCGGGTGTTGTAGGCGAGGTAAATCGCCGACGGCGCCTTACCGAAAGTAATGCCTGAATCCGCTTCGGCGCTTTCGCGCGGGAAAAGGCCGAGAATGACGCCGCCCATCTGGAAGAAGGCGACGCCCTCGGTGATGCCGGCATGGCGGGTGAGGCCCATCGCCTCGTAGAAGCGCGTGGCGCGCTCGAGATCGTCGACGGCAATGGTGATGATGGAGATGCGAGGCTCCATGTCTATTCTCCGTCCCTATTCCTCCGTCCATTCCGGCTTGCGCTTGCCGATGAAGGCGCCGATGCCCTCTTCCGCGTCGCGCGCCAGCATGTTGTCGACCATGACGCGTCCGGTATAGGCATAGGCGTCGGCCAATCCCATTTCGGCTTGCGCGTAAAAGGCTTCTTTTCCGGTCTTGACGACCAAAGCCGATTTGGCGGCAATGGTTTGCGCGTATTTGGTGACAATCTGATTGAGATATTCACGCGGCACGACGCGGTTGATGAGGCCGAATTCCTTTGCCGTCGCCGCATCGATGGTCTCGCCGGTCAAAAGCATCTCCATCGCGTGCTTGCGCGAAACGTTGCGCGACAGCGCCACCATCGGCGTCGAGCAGAACAGCCCGATATTGACGCCCGGCGTGCAGAAGGTCGCCTCGTGCGAGGCGATCGCCAGATCGCAGCTCGCGACCAGTTGTGCCCCGGCCGCCGTCGCCAGGCCATCGACCTCGGCGATCACCGGCCTGGGATGGCGCACGATCGCCTGCATCAGTGCCCCGCAGGCGGAAAACGTCTCCTCGAAGAACGCCTTGCCGCGATCGGCATCGGTGCGGCGCGCGGTCATTTCCTTGAGGTCGTGTCCGGCGCAGAACATTTTTCCGGCGGCCGCCAGGATGATGACGCGGACGGATCTGTCTGATTTGGCGCGGTCGAGTTCCGCCGTCAGCGCCGCCATCACCGCCAGCGACAGCGCATTGGCCGGCGGATTGGCAAGCGTCAGGCGGAGCACGCCCTTGTCCAGCCTCGCGACGACAGGACCTTCGGCAACAGCCGGCTTGATGGCGACGATTTCAGCCATTTTTCAAACCTCTTCCCATGTCTCCACCCTCATCATTGGCCAGCGGCATCGGATTCGCGGGCATGGAACAAAAGAACTAGCACGCTGCCGATTGAAGAACAGGCTTAAGGCGTGTTTTCTCAGGCCACGGCACATCCAGGAAACCGCCTATGCCTGCCCAAAACAATTTTAAGCCGGTGCTGACCGCGGCGCAGGTCAATGCGCTGATGGAGACCGTCTACCCGCAGCTCAACGACCAGTTCACCTTCTACGAGGCGATCGAGGTGTTTGCGGGCGGCTGCACGGTGCGCCTGAATGCCGACGAGCGGCATTTGCGCCCCGGCGGAACCGTGTCGGGCCCGTCGCTGTTCACTCTGGCCGACATTGGCGGCTATGTCTGCGTGCTTTCGCATGCCGGGCCGGATGCGCTTTCGGTCACCACCAACCTCAACATCAATTTCGTCCGCAAGGCCGAGGCCGGACCGATCGACGGCCATTGCCGTATCCTGAAGCTGGGCAAGAGCCTGATGGTGTTCGAAATCGACATCGTCGCCGGACCGGATGGACACACGGTGGCGCACGCCACGGGAACCTATTCGATCCCGCCGAAGCGGTCGCTGTCTTGAGACGCTTGGAGACTGCAATGAAGAACTATTTCGCTTTGGTCGACAAAGATCCCGGCAGCGCATTCGGCATCCGCTTTCCGGACATTCCCGGCTGCTTTTCGGCTGCGGACGCTGCGGAAGACATCGTGCCGAATGCCGTGGAAGCCTTGCAGTTGTGGGCGGAAGATATGCCCATTCCGGAGCCGTCCAGCCACGAAGCGATTGTCGCGCTTCCGGACGTAAGCAACGCCCTCGCCGAAGGAGCCTTTCTGGTCTCGGTGCCGAGTAAATCTATGTGGTAAAATAATACCTCAAACCCAAACGTTTGTTTTTTCTACCCTTTCTGCGATACTCGTCTTTCAGTTCGCCTTGACGCGATAACCGCCCTCGCCTATAAGCCCTCACGGAACAGCGGCCCGCAAAGGCCGCCGTTTTGTTATTGGCGGCGGGCGAACGCTCGGCGTCAATCCAAGCAACAAGAAACGCCTTTCCTTGTCGTTCGTCGATGGGGAAGGTCCGAACCGAAAGCAACAATCCATGGCAACCTTTTCGCAGAAGCCTGCGGATGTGGTGAAGAAGTGGGTGCTGATCGACGCCGAGGGTCTCGTCGTCGGCCGTCTCGCCACTGTCATCGCCAACCATCTTCGCGGCAAACACAAGCCCACCTTCACCCCGCATGTCGACGACGGCGACAACGTCATCGTCATCAATGCCGACAAGGTGGTGTTCACCGGCAAGAAATTCACCGACAAGGTCTATTACTGGCACACCGGCCACCCCGGCGGCATCAAGGAGCGCACCGCGCGCCAGCTGCTCGAGGGCCGTTTCCCCGAGCGTGTCGTCGAGAAGGCCGTCGAACGCATGATCCCGCGTGGTCCGCTCGGCCGTCGCCAGATGAAGAATCTCCGCGTCTATGCAGGCACGGAACATCCGCATGTCGCCCAGCAGCCCGTCACGCTCGACGTGGCCAAGCTGAACGCCAAGAACAAGAAGGTTTCGTAAAATGGCTGAGCTTTCCTCGCTCGCAGAACTCGGAACTGCCACCGGCAACACCAACACGCAGCCGGCTGCACCCGTCCATGTCCAGAAGCTCGACAAGTCGGGCCGCGCCTATGCCACCGGCAAGCGCAAGAACGCCATCGCCCGTGTCTGGGTGAAGCCCGGCTCCGGCAAGATCGTCGTCAACGACAAGGTGTTCGCCGAATATTTCGCGCGCCCGGTCCTGCAGATGATCCTCAACCAGCCGATCATCGCTGCCAACCGCGCCGGCCAGTACGACATCGTCGCCACCGTCATCGGCGGCGGCCTTTCCGGCCAGGCCGGTGCCGTGCGCCACGGCATCTCCAAGGCGCTGACCTATTACGAGCCGGCGCTGCGCGGCGTGCTCAAGAAGGGCGGCTTCCTGACCCGCGACAGCCGCGTCGTCGAGCGCAAGAAGTACGGCAAGGCGAAGGCCCGCCGCTCGTTCCAGTTCTCGAAGCGCTAAGCGCCGCTTCAGCTGCAGACGGTCGAAAGGGCCGCCTCCGGGCGGCCTTTTCTTTTGGTGAACCTGGCCCAAATTTAGGAACGATCGGCCGGTACCTTGATGAATTCGATAAACGCCCGCAACGGCGCCGGCACGAGACGCCGTCCGGGATAATAGAGGAACGGCCCGGGGAAGCTCTGCCACCAAGGTTCGAGGACGGGTTCGAGCGCACCGCTCTCAAAGTAAGAGCGAAGCCAATCCTCGAACAGGCTGACAATGCCGGTACCGGCGATGGCTGCATCGACGGCGAGATCGGCCGCTCCGCCCAGGGTCACGAGAAGCGGCCCCGTCGGATCGACCCGCACCACCTCGCCGTCGCGCTCGAATTCCCATGGCGGCATCGCCCCGCTGGCGAAGCGGCCGCGCAGGCAGGCGTGGCCGAGCAGGTCGCGCGGGTGTTGCGGCCGGCCATGGCGATCAAGGTAGGCAGGGCTGGCGGCGGTGGCAAAGCACTGATGGCGCGGTCCGATCGGCACCGCGATCATGTCCTGTTCCAGCCGCTCGTCGTAACGGATGCCGGCATCGCAGCCTGCCGCCAGGACGTCGACAAAGCTCTCCTCGGCGATCACCTCCAGCCGGATGCCGGGATAGGCAGCGAGAAACCCCGGGACGATGCTGGGCAGCACCAGCCGCGCCGCGCTGACCGGCACGTTGAGGCGCAACGTACCTGCCGGCCTGTCGCGGAAGCCATTCACAACGTCGAGGGCCGATTCCACCTCGGTCAAGGCAGGGCCGAGCCGAGCCAGCAAGCTCGCGCCCGCTTCGGTCAGGACGACGCTGCGGGTCGTCCGGTTGAGCAGCCTGACACCGAGCTGCGTCTCGAGGCGGCGCACCGCCTCGCTCAAGCCCGACGCACTGCCGCCGCTGGCGCGGGCGCCATCGCGAAAACCCTTGGCCCGCGCTACGGCGACGAAGGCGTTGAGGTCTCCGAGGTCGATCTTCATTGTTCGACATTCCGTACAGCCCGTGCGGAATGTACCCAATTATCGTGAGATCGGACAGCGCCTATCTCAACCACATCCTGAACGGAGATAGACCATGTCCAGCATTGACCTTTCCGGCACGTTCACTCTCGGCGACCGCACCGTTAAGCGGCTCGGCTACGGCGCCATGCAGCTCGCAGGACCCGGCGTCTTTGGTCCGCCCAAGAACCATGGCGCGGCATTGACCGTGCTGCGCGAGGCTGTTGCGCACGGTGTCAATCATATAGACACCAGCGATTTCTATGGGCCGCACGTCACCAATCTGCTCATCCGCGAGGCGCTCGCGCCCTATCGCGACGACCTCGTCATTGTCACCAAGATCGGCGCCCGGCGCGGCGAAGACGGATCATGGCTGCCGGCCTTCTCGGCCGAAGAGCTGACCCGGGCGGTGCACGACAATCTGCGCAATCTCGGGCTCGACGTGCTCGACGTCGTCAATCTCAGGATCATGTTCGACGCGCATGGCCCCGCCGAAGGCTCGATCGAGGCGCCGTTCACTGTGCTGGCCGAGCTTCAGCGACAGGGCCTGGTGCGTCATATCGGGCTCAGCAATGTCACGCCGGCACAGATCGAAGAGGCGCGACGGATCGCCAGGATCGTCTGCGTGCAGAACCAATACAATCTGGCGCACAGGGGCGACGACGCCTTGATCGACCAACTCGCCCGCGACGGCATCGCCTATGTGCCGTTCTTTCCGCTCGGCGGCTTCAACCCGCTGCAGTCGTCTACCCTGTCCGGCGTCGCTCAGCGCCTGGGCGCCACACCGATGCAGGTCGCGCTCGCCTGGCTGCTCGGTCGCGCGCCCAATATCCTGCTCATCCCCGGCACGTCTTCCGTTGCGCATTTGCGGGAGAACCTCGCCGCAGCCGAACTCGATCTGCCGGAGGACGCCGTCAGGGAGCTGGACGGCATGGCGATGGCTGCATGAGGATTGGCGAAAGCGGCAACGAGCCAATCTCGCCCTGATCGACAGGGCTGGCGGGACAGCGCCTCCCTCTGACAGAGGGGGGCGCTGTCCTGGGCGCTGTCCCTCCGCGATCAAAGGTTCTGCACCGCAGCAGCGCTCCGAGGTAACGGCATGGATCCCAGGGTCTGCGCCGCGTCGCTTCGCTCCTTGCTTCGCCCTAGGATGACGAACTCGTGGTGGCTTATGCTAATCCCCAGCGTCAGCGATGGTGGCTGCAGGCAGGCCGGCAGCGCGACCGCCGGTCAAGAACCAAATCCACTGTGCAGAGGAACTAGTTGATGCTCGCCGTATTCGCCGGCTCCGCCGGGCGCGCCTCATCAGAATATGGCACGCGGTAGCCGTTTGCCGCCAGCCAGTCGATCGCCGCTTTCGGCTCGTCGGTCTGGATGATGGTGGCGCCGCGTTCGGCCCAGAAGCCGTAGGTCTCGCGCGGCAGGCTGGCGAACACCGCCAGTTCATCGCCACGACCGCCGGCAAGGAAGCCGCCCGGTTTGTTGACGATGGCGTAGGTATTGGCCCAGATGTGCCAGTCGCCCCTTATCGCCGCCGCGCGCATGCGCGGGCTGAACAGCGGACCGCCGGTCTCGGTCAGCGTCTCCGCGCGGTCCCGCCAGTTGATCATCTCGACCGCGCGCGGCGAAAAGGCGCCGCTGACCTTCTCGGCGAAACCGGCGTCGCGAACCGCGTCGTCGGCAATGATCGGCATGAATTGGAAACCGCTGCCGATCGCGCCCATGGCGGCCTTGACAGCGGTGATCCTGGCCGGGTTCCACAGGTTCTCCTTGACGATCACCTGTTCGGCCATGCCAAGGTCACGCGCCACCGCGATCATGCCGGCCAGGCTGTCGACGTCGAGCTTGTTGTCGATGTTGACGAGGATCCTGTCCCTGGTCGCCATCAGCATCTCGCGCAGCGTCGAAACCGGCTCGTCGGTGACGGCGCCGGTGCCCTCGATCACCAGCTTGCAGGTTTTGAGTTCGGCCAGCGTGCGCTTGACCACCTCGCCCTTGCAGTTCGTCGTGCGGTCGAGCCAGCTGTCATGCATGACGACGAACTCGCCGTCCTTCGAGCGCCTGACGTCGACCTCGACGATTTCGGCGCCAAGCGCGATCGATGCCTCGAGGGCGGCGATCGAGTTTTCGGCAAAGAGCGTCTTGCGGGCCTGCAGGCTGCCGGCGCGGTGTGCCGCCACCATGACATGGTCGCGCCATTGGTTGGCGTGTTCGAAACGGTCGAGAATCTGCCTGGCGCGTGTTTCGCCAGCCAATGCCGAGCCAGTGAACAGCACCGAGGCGGCGGCAAGCACAAGTTTCAGCCAGGTCGTTCGCATGAGAATCGCTCCTACCGGATGCAAACCCGGATAAGCGACGCGCGTGACAGCCCAGTGAACGAAGCCGGCTTCGCAAATGCCGGAAAGTGAGGTCAATGCCGGCTGAAGCGCCGGTTCTTCAATCTCGAACCGACGGCAATCGACTTGCCGAGATCGATGCCGCCGTCCTGGCGGTCGGTGGCCGGCCTGGCGCGCTGAAATCTGCTGCGTTCCCCGGCTGACAACCATCCCGCGTAAGGACGGCTGGCTACTTTCGGTTGTATTCATGCATATCTACGCAAATTCCGGGTTGGCCATGCGGGCTCACCTGGCAAGCAAGAAGTTGTGACCGAGTTCGAACGGCCATGGCCCTCGGAAGGGGTCGCATTTCCTGGAATTATATCCAATAAGGTTGCGCCTCGACGCACAGGAGATCGCTTCATGCCGAACACCAACATCGACCACGCCTTCACCGCCCGGGCAAGGACGGGTGCGTCCTTCGAGCCGACCTATGCCGGCGCGCTGTCGTTCATGCGACGCAAATACTCGAAGGACGTGAAGGGCGCGGACGCGGTGGTGTGGGGCATCCCCTTCGACGCCGCCGTCACCAACCGGCCGGGCGCGCGTTTCGGACCGCAGGCGATTCGCCGCGCCTCGACCATCCTCGACAACGACCCGCAATACCCGTTTTCGCGCGATCTGTTCGAACATCTCGCCGTGGTCGACTATGGCGATTGTCTGCTTGACAGCGGAAATCACCAGAAGACGCCGGGGACGATCGAGCGCGAGGCGGCAAAGATCCTGAAATCCGGCACCTTCCTGCTATCGCTCGGCGGCGACCATTTCGTCACCTGGCCGCTGCTCAAGGCGCATGCCGCCATCCACGGCCCGCTCGCCCTGGTGCAGTTCGACGCCCACCAGGACACCTGGCCGGACGACGGCAAGCGCATCGATCACGGCTCCTTCGTCGGCCGTGCGGTCAAGGAGGGGATTATCGATCCCGACCGTTCGATCCAGATCGGCATCCGCACCCATGCGCCTGACACCTTCGGCATCAAGATCCTGTACGGCCACGAAATCGAGGACATGCGCGCGTCCGATATCGCCTATGCCATCGTCGACCGCACCGGCGGCAAGAAGGCCTACGTCACCTTCGACATCGATTGCCTCGACCCGGCCTTCGCGCCCGGCACCGGCACACCTGTCGCCGGCGGGCCGTCCTCGGCAAAGATCCTGTCGGTGCTGCGCCAGATCAATCAGCTCGATATCGTCGGCGCCGATGTCGTGGAGGTTGCGCCGGCCTATGATCACGCCGATATAACGGCAATTGCCGGGTCGACGGTGGCCATGCACTATCTCGGGCTGCTGGCGGAACGAAAGGCCCGGCTCGAAGAGCTGAACAACGGCAATCACATTGTTGCCGGATTGAACCAGGCAAGTGGCATATAATTTCGAACTATCAGGGAGTTCAGGCAGGCAAATGAAACCGAAAATCTTCATCGACGGCGAGCACGGCACCACCGGTCTCCAGATCAGGGCGCTGCTTGCCGAGCGCGGCGACCTGGAGATCATCTCGATTCCGACCGAGCGCCGCAAGGAACCGGCAGCCAGAGCCGAGTTCCTCAACGCCGCCGATGTCGCGATCCTGTGCCTGCCGGACGCAGCCGCGAAAGAAAGCGTCTCGCTGATCAGCAACGACACGACAAGGGTTATCGACGCCTCGACGGCGCATCGCGTGGCAGAAGGTTGGGAGTATGGTTTTGCCGAAATGGACAAGGCTCAGGGTCGCAAGATCGCTTCGGCGAAGCGCGTCACCAATCCAGGCTGCTGGCCGCAAGGGCCGATCGCGACGCTGAGGCCGCTGGTGGCGGCCGGGCTGTTGCCGGCGGATTTTCCGGTCACCGTCAACGGCATTACTGGCTATTCGGGCGGCGGCCGGCCGATGATCGAGGACTATGTCGCCAAGGGCGAGGAAGCGTCGGAATTCCTGCCCTACGGGCTGACCCTGAAGCACAAGCATGTGCCGGAGCTCAGGACCTATGCGAAGCTGTCGCATGATCCGATCATGCAGCCGGCGGTCGGCAATTTCGCGCAAGGCATGATCACCGTGGTGCCGCTGCAACTCGGTGGCCTCGACTATGTGCCGACCGGCGCCGAGCTTCATGCGGCGATCGCCGACCATTTCGCCGCCATCGATGGCGGTGTGGTCGAGGTGGCGCCCTATGCGCATCTGGAGCGCGCGCCGGAGATCGATCCGGAAATCTACAATGGCACCAACCGGATGATGCTCCATGTCTTCGCCAACGACGACAGGGCCCAGGCGCTGCTGTTCGCCGTCTACGACAATCTCGGCAAGGGCGCCTCGGGTGCTGCCGTGCAGAACATGGATCTGATGCTCGGCCTCAAGCACTGAATGGACGCTCCGGCATTCCCAGGCCGCTGGAAGGTCAGCGCGCCAGAACTGATTGCCGAGACGTTCAGCAGCCGCATCTGGAAGGTTGTTCGCGAGGACGGTTCGCCGGCGATCGTCAAGGCTCTCAAGGCTTTCGACGACGTCGAAGACGAGTTGCGCGGCGAGCATTTCCTCGCCTGGCGGCGCGGCGAAGGCGCGGTACGGCTGCTCGGCCGCGACGGCCACTGCATGCTGCTCGAACATGCCGGTGAAACCTTGCTGTCACAGGTTCTCGCCGAGCAGGGCGACAATGCCGCTACAGCAATCGCGGCCGAAGTGATGGCAAGACTGTTCTCGCCATCCGACCACCCTGCCCCACCAGACCTTCAGCCGCTGCGGGTGCGGTTTTCCAGTCTGTTCAACAAGGCGAAGATCGATCGCGACGCTGGCGAGAAGAGCTTTTACGTCGAAGCGGCTGCGACCGCGGAACGGCTGTTGGCCAATCCTGTCGAGGTGCTGCCGCTGCATGGCGACCTGCATCACGACAACATCATGCTGGGAGCGCGCGGCTGGCTGGCGATCGACCCGAAGGGCGTTCTCGGCGATCCCGGCTTCGATGCGGCGAACATGTTCTACAATCCGCTCGACCGCGACGACCTTTGCCGTGATCCCCGGCGGATTGCCGACATGGCCGAGATTTTCGCCAGAACGCTCGGCCAGACGCCGCCAGCCATCCTGGATCATGCCATCGCCTATGGCTGCCTGTCGGCGTCATGGCATCATGAAGACGGCAATGCGATCGACGAAAGCCGCGAATTGTCCATTGCCACGGCGATCAAGACGGTGCGGCTCAGCCTCTGACGGCGATCTGGTTGGGCATGGGGTAAGCGCCCTTGGTGCCGCGCCAATGCGCTGCGGCAAAGCCCAGCAGGACAAGCGCGAAAGCCTGATGCGTCAGCGCCATGTGCAGCGGCACCTGCATCAGCAGCGTGCCGATGCCGATCAGGGCCTGCAGCAGCACCAGCAGAAACAGCAGCGTCGCGCGGCGCGCATGGGTGGCGCCGGGCTGGCGGCGGTGCGTCACGATCATGTGCCAAAGTGCTGCTACGAAAATCGCGTAGGCGCCGAGCCGGTGGATGAACTGGACCGTCTTCGGGCTCTCGAAGAAATTGCGCCATGCCGGCTCGAGGATCAACAGGTCGCCTGGGATGAGCTTGCCGTCCATCAGCGGCCAGGTGTTGTAGCTCAGGCCGGCATCGAGCCCGGCGACCAGCCCGCCGAGATAGATCTGGATCAGCGCCAGCAGCACCAGAAAGCCGGCCAGACGCTGGGTCGAGCGGTCGGCCGCGGGCTCGGAGTGCGGGGCCAACCCCCGCGCGACCACCATGGTCGCGGTGAAGATCAGCGCCGCAAGCGTCAGATGCGTCGCCAGCCGGTACTGGCTGACGGAGACCCGGTCGACCAGCCCGGACGCCACCATCCACCATCCGATCGCGCCCTGCAGGCCGCCGAGAAGAAGAATGCCCAATAATTTCGGACCAAGACCGCGTTCGATGCGGCGCGTCGCCCAGAAAAACACCAGCGGCACGGCGAAAACCACGCCGACACCGCGCGCCAGGATCCTATGCAACCATTCCCACCAGAAGATCGACTTGAACGCTTCGATGCTCATGCCCTTGTTGAGCTCGGCATATTGCGGGATCTGCTGGTAGCGCTGGAATTCCTCCTGCCATTCGGCGTCGTTGAGCGGCGGGATGACGCCGTGGATCGGCTTCCATTCGGTGATCGAAAGGCCGGATTCGGTGAGCCTGGTGGCGCCGCCGACCAGCACCAGCACAAACAGCACCAGGAGCACGACGTAGAGCCAGCCGCGCACCAGCGCCCGGTTACGCAGGTCGCGGTCGCGGGCCACGAAAGGCGCGGCAGCTGATATGGCAGCCATGGTCTTGTCCCGGCAGGTTGCAGTCGCGGATTGGTGAACCATCGCAATCCAACTGGCAAGACCGGACAGCGCGGCACGCCGTCGCGCCGCTTCTTGGCTGTTGCGTGCCATTTCCGTTGGGCCTAAGCGATAGGGATCAACCGGATCGCGAAATGCCCATTCGCCTGAAAAAGCTGATCGGAACAATCCTGCTGGTGGCGCTGGTCATCGTCTATGCGCTGGTCGCATCGATCGTGGCGGTTGCCCAACTGGCGGAATCGGGACCGTGGGCGCATTTCCTGTTCTTCCTGCTCAGCGGCATGCTCTGGGTGCTGCCGGCCATGGGCATCATCAAATGGCTGATCCTGGAGCCGCCGCGGCCGAAGAACTGAGGCTCCCCGCCCTAGATGGTGAAAGCCTGACGCCCGAGGCAGCTCAGGATGGTTTTCTGCCTGCCGCGTCGCCGATCGCAACGCACAGGCAGCGCCAAGAGTTGCCGTTCGCTTGCTGCCGACGGAACGACTGCTTTCCACCGTTGCGGTCACTTCATGCCGTCGTTCGGTCCGCCCGCGAGTCGGGCTGCGTTCGTCCCTAACTTGACCGGCCAAGCCACCGGACAACTTCGTAAGCCAGCATAGGGCGGCGAAACCCCTTCAGCGTCAGTTCGCCAACTGGAACGGATTCGACCAATGATTCGACGGCACCAAGAACCCGTTGGCTGACGAGAATCTGGCGAGACCTGGCCTCCTCGCACAATCGGGCCGCGTGGTTCGACACAGTGCCGATCACCGCATAGTCCGCGCGCTGATCGAAACCGATCCGCCCGATGGTGGCGTGGCCCCGGGCGATGCCGATTCCGAAGCCTAGCAAGTAGTCCCGTTTGCGCCATCGCTCCGAATGCTCGTCAATTGCGTCACGCATCGCCGCGGCCATTGAGACAGCCCTCTCGGTGTGATCGGCACAGGGTAGCGGATCATTGAAAACCACAACGATGCCGTCGCCCACGAACCGCTCCAAAGTCCCGTCGTGACGGACGATTTGTTCGCCAAGACAGGAATGGTACTCGCCAAGCACCGTCATTACCTCCTCGGGCTCGGCAGTCTCGGCGAAGGCTGTAAAGCCGCGCAGATCGCAGAAAACGACGGTCACCTCGCGACGGTGGCTTTGAAGAAGCGCGTCGCCATTCCCCGCTGCAACAATAAGGTCGGCGACCTGCGCGGGCAGAAACCGTCGGAGCCGGCCCATCCGCTCGATCTCCGCAACCTGCTCCGCCACTGTTTGCTCCAGGGAGCGATTCCATGCAGCCAATTGCGCTGCCTGGTCTTCGAGGAGTCGCGACTGGCTCTCTACGGTATCGTAAAGCGCCTTCTGGCGCAGCATCGACCGCACCCGCGCCACCAGGGCCCTGTGGTCGAACGGCTTGGTTAGATAGTCGTCGCCACCGGCATCCAATCCCTCGACTACATCCCGCGTATCGGCCTTTGCGGTGACCAGGATAACCGGGATCGAGCGCAGCGAAACGTCTGCCTTGAGCATCCGCACGACGCTTATCCCGTCGAGCTTCGGCATCATGACGTCGAGGAGGATGAGGTCCGGCCTGAGGCTGCGCACCTTCGCAAGCCCCTCTTCACCGTCCGCAGCTGTCACCACTTCGTAGCCGTTCGCCTCGAGGCGCATACGCAGGATTTCGAGATTTTCCGGGGTGTCGTCGACGGCGAGAATGCGAGGCGGATCGTGCAATGCCCTGTCTCCTTAGGAAAGCAGCTCGCGTATCTTGGCAAGCAGCTGGCGCGGACTGAATGGCTTGGCAATGTAGCCATCACACCCTGCCGCGAGGGCTTTCGCCTCATCGCCCGACAATGCGTAGGAGGTGACGGCGATTATCGGAATGTGCCGTAGCGCCGGGTCAGCTTTTATGCGGCGAGCAGCTTCGTACCCGTCGATCACCGGAAGCTGAATATCCATGAGGATCAAGTCGGGTTTCTGCGCTGCCGCGGCAGCGACACCGGCTGCACCGTCCGCGGCCTCGATCAGCTCGTATTCGGTGGTGGCGATGAGATCGCGTATGATCTGCCGGTTGTCCTCGGTGTCTTCCACCATCAGGAGTCGCTTGCTCATGCTGCCTTCACATCCTCTCCCACTCGGACCGGTATTTTGATGCGGAATGTCGCGCCTGTACCCGGCACGGACTCGACGCCTATGGTTCCACCATGCATTTCCACGATACGCTTCGAGATCGCCAGGCCGAGACCCGTGCCACCCTTCTGCCTGGTGCTGCTGCTATCGACCTGCTGGAATTCATCGAAGATGAGCCCCTGGTCTGTGGGTGCAATGCCGGGGCCGGTGTCGCGCACTGTGATCTCGAAGTGCCCGTCGACCGCGTCGGCGAGAATGTCGATCGCTCCCGTCTCGGTGAACTTGACGGCATTGCCGGCAAGATTGAGCAGGACCTGGGTCAGGCGTCGTTCGTCCCCGCGGCCCAGCGGAAGATTTTCGCCGACGGTCGCAGCGAGCGAAAGCCCTTTTGAACGCGCCAGCGGCTCCACAGCTGTAATGGTCGATCGAACAATTTGCCCAACGGAATAATCCTCCAGCGCCAGCGTGAGCTGGCCCGCTTCGATCTTTGAGAGATCGAGCACATCGTTGATGAGCCCCAGGAGATGACGGCCGTTTGCCTGCACGCGCGCAACCGTCGTTTTTGCCCTGTCCGGGAGTTCGCCGTAGATGCCGTCGACCAGCAATTCGGTGAAACCCAGAACTGAATTGAGCGGCGTCCTGAGTTCGTGGCTCATATTCGCGAGGAATTGAGACTTATGGCGGCTGGCTGCCTCAAGCTCCCGGCCTTTTTCCTCTATCTCGCGGAACAGCTTGGCATTCTGGATTGCGAGCACCGATTGCGCTGCGAACGTCTCCAGCAGATGAACGATTTGCTGGTCGAACTCACCTGACTTGCGGCGCCTGACGACGAGCGCGCCGACGAGCTTGTTCGGCCTGAGCAGCGGAACCACCAGGACGCTGCGATATCCGGCGTCGAGGACGATCTTCTGAGCGGGAGAGGGCGTGCCTTCGCTGAGATCGGGTACCTGGACAGGTGCACGGCGCCGTGCGGCGTCGCCAATCCCCGGATCGTTCAGCCCGATGGCCTGGTCGGAAATTGCGGCAATGAGCTCGTCGCTCATCCCATAAGTCGCGCGCGGGCGGAATTGTTGCCTGGTGCTGCTGAACACATAGATAGTGCCCGCATCCGTGTCCGAGAGTTGAACCGCCTTCGCCACGATCGTCTGCAGCACCGTGTCGAGATCGAGCGTCGAATTGACCGCCTTGCTGACTTCCCCGAGTGCCTCCAGTTCGTCGACCGATCGCGCAAGCTCTGCCGTGCGCGCCTGCACCTCCTGGTAAAGCCGCCCCAGCTGCTCGGAGGTCTGGTTGACATTGCCGGCAAGCACTCCAAGCTCGTCTCGATTGGCGACGGCAACCTGTTGAGCAAAATCGCCGGCCGCGATCTGGCGCAATCGCGTCTCGATCTTCTTGACCGGCTCGATCAATGACCAGGAAATGATGTAGCCAAGCCCCAGCGCCAGCAGAATACTGCCCACCGCAAAAGAGACCACGATCAGTCGGGAAGTTCCGTACGCCCCCTCAGTCGTTTCGATTGCCGCCACCATGTCGGCTTCGGCCGTGTTGACCAGTTGGTTGGTCAGCCGCTCGAGGCGGTCGGCTGAGGGCATGATCTCAGCCTGCTGAACCGTACGCGCCTCCTCCGTACGGCCGGCACGGAAGAGCTCCACTACATGCGTCACGTCGGCCGTAAATTGGTCGTACTCTTGCCGGACCTGGCCGAGCACTTGCACCTCACTTTCGGCGACGAACTCCATGCGGTCGAGGTCGTAGCCAAACTGGTTGAGCTGGCGCAGCGCTGCATCCAGCATCCGGTCGTCCTGAAGCAAAAGTGCAGTCGAGATGCTGTAGAGTTGGTTCGTCGTATCGTGCTGAACCTGGCGGTAGGCTGCGATCCGGCGCTGCAGCTTGATCAACTCGTTCGTTTGATCGTTGACCCCGCTCAACACCTGCAACCCGACGGCCCCGAGCACGATCAGCAGGCCGACTATCGACAGAAACGCGATCAGCAGCTTGGTCTGGACGCGGGCCGGCAGCCGCGCAACCCAGCCCACCAGCCGGTTTGTGATATTATTTGGATTCATCCAAGAGGCTGAGAAGGTCACCCCGGAACTCCTCCAAGTCGAACCGGACGCCGAGATATTGTACGCGCAAGGTGCCAATCGGGTCTATGAGCGACGTCAGGAATGTGTGATCGACGTTTCCCTCCGCCACCTTCCTCGCGAACATGCCGTACTTGCGTCCGACCTCTCGGATGATCGTCGGATCGCCGGTAAGAAACGCCCAACCGTCCAGATCAGCGCCGAAGTCCTGTGCATACTGCTTCAGCACTTCGGGCGTATCGTGCTCCGGATCGACCGTGATCGAAACGAAGGCAACCCTGGGCCCGAACGCAGAACCTAGCTTGTCCTGCACGTTCGCCATGTTGGCGGTGAGCATCGGGCAGATGTCAGTGCAGGAAGCATAGATGAAGGTGACCGCGACCACCTTGCCGCGAAAGTCGCGAAGCGACACGCGCGCGCCGTCCTGCGATATCAGGTTAAAATCCGGCGCCGGCCCGATCACCGGCAGGCGCTGATCCTGCGGCGCGTCGTGCGCCTGCACTGGCCAGGAAAATAGCGCCGCCAGCAACAGAATACGTGCCCGCCCCCCGCTCACGTCTTCAACTCGCGCTTCAGCTCGTCGACGAACCGCCAGTCAGTTCCCTCGGCGATGATCGCCTGCGGAATTGACTTGATCATACCTGTCTCATGCATCCGCAGCGCGTAGAACCGCAAAGAGGCTTCGGCATCATAATCCCGCCACCGGTCGTACCGGATGTCGTTCAGCGTTTGCAGTGCGTATTCATAGCTAGGGACGAAACCTCGATCGACCATCTGCCGCGCGACCAATGGTGGGTCCGACGCGCAGAGGTCGGCGCTCTTGAATATGGCCCGCAGGATATGCTTGGTCGCCACTGGGTATTTGTTCACATAGTCCGCAGTGGCGGAGATCATGCAGCAGAAATGCTGCGACCACGGCGGGTCGGTGGTCGAGTTGAGGATCGTATGGCCGATTTTCCGGGCGCGCAGCTCCTGTGTACGGGGCGGCTGGCCGAGGAATGCATCGAACTTTCCTTCGACAAAGCCTTCCGCGAAATTGTGTTCTTCGATGACCCATTCGATGTCGTTGACGGGATCGAGCCCGACATAGGCGGCCATCAGAGAAACCAACACGTATTGCGGCGAATCGAGGTTAAACACGCCAACTCGCTTTCCCCGCAGATCCGAGATGCCTTCGACGCTGTCGTTGGCGATCAGCTCGAGGCACCCGGAGTGTAGCCCGCCAAGCACGCTGATGGGCACGCCGGCATCGATCGACGCCACATGAATCGGCACGTAGTTCAAACTGAAATCCATCTCGTCATTTGCAATCCACACTGAATGATCGACGCTGGTGTCGCCTTGCACATAGCGGACATCGGTGAAGCCCTCGGCGCGCAGCATCTCTCCGGCGATGTACAAGCCCGCCCAGCAATAGGCGCCGCCGATGTACCGCGGCAGACGGACGGAGGTCGTTTCCAGTGGCGCCTCAGCCCAGGCCTGTGTCGCCGTGCCGGTGAGGCCCGCGGCGCCGGCTGCCGTGAGGCCGGCCAGGAAGCGGCGGCGGTTCTGGATGATCTGCATGGTGCTCTCCTTCCCTGGAAAGGCACTGAGTGCCCGCCCCCCGCTCACGTCTTCAGCTCACGTTTCACCTCGTTGAGGAAGCGCCAGTCCGTTCCGTTGGCGATAATCTGGTGGGGGCTCGTCTTGATCATGCCGGCCTCATGCAGGCGCAAGGCGTAAAACCGTACGGTGTCCTCGGGCTCGTATTCGCGCCACTTGCCATAAGGCACTTCATTCATCGTCTGCAGGGCATAGTCATAGTTGGCGGTGAACCCGTTATCGACGATCTGTTGCGCGACGCGCTGCGGCTCTGCCACGCATAGGTCTGCCGCCTTGAGAATGGCGCGCAAGACGCGCTTGGTGGCGACAGGGTTGTTCCGAACGAACTCCGCATTGCCCGCTAGCATGCAGCAGAAGTACTGCGACCAGGGACGATCGACCGCACTATTTACGACCACATGGCCGATGCTGCGGGCGCGCAGTTCCTGAGGCTCCGGCGGAAAGCCGAGGAACGCATCGACTTTTCCTTTGACGAAAAGCTCCATGGGCCTGACGGATGGACTGGTGATCCAGCGGATGTCCTTTTGTGGGTCAAGCCCGACATAGGCGGCCATGCTGGTCACGAATATGTAAGGCGTTGAACCAAGGCCCTGTACGCCGACGGTCTTGCCCTTCAGGTCCGTGATGCCGCGAATGCTTTCGTTTCCGAACAGTTCGAAGCAGCCGGGGTGCACGCCCGCCAGCATCGTGATCGGGTCACCGGCATCGATCGCAAGAACGAGCGGCGCAGCGAAATTCAGACTGAAATCCACCTCGCCGCGCGCCATCTTCTCCGACTGACCGTAGCCTGGTTCCGCGGCCACATAGCGGACGTCGGTGAATCCCTCCAAGTGCAGCAGCTCCTCTGCAACGTATTGGGGTGCAAGGCAAATGCCCCTGTTCTTTACCAGCCGGATGGTGGTTGTTTCTAACGGTGCCTCGGCCGCGGACGATTCCGGTGTGGCGACCAGTCCGGCGGCGGCTGCCAACGTGGCGCTTGCCAGGAAGCGGCGTCGGCTTAGCATGATCTGCATGGTGCTCTCCTCCTTGGAAAAAGCACTGAGTGCGCTGCGGCTCGCTTAGATCTGCAGCTCGCGGTTCAAATCGTCGAGAGGAGTCGCGAGTTCAGGCCTCCCCAATAACGTGCGGCGATTTTGAACGATCTGCATCGAACGCTCGCTCTCCGAACCGCAAATAATGATCGCGGTCGGAATCTGGTAAAAGATCCCGGCAAAGGCGGACATTCTCAGAAGCGCGCCGAACAATTGCTATTTGGAGCGCGCCCTGTCTCAAGGCGGGAGTCTTACGCTCTCAGTCGCTGGCTCGTCGTTAAGCCCCGACCAGCGATCGGTAATCATACGCCCTATCTGCGCTCGTGGCGAGGGCAAAGCTTTCAGCCAGCCCCACCTTAGGCGGAAATCCTCGCAGTTTCCAAAAGCGGACGACCTAATTGATTTGGTGACCGCCAAATGTGGGATACCTGTTCGAGACGTTCGATCTCGCCTCATTGGGCGACTTGATTGGGTCACGACGTTCCCTTGACCTCCCATCAGGGATGGCCCGCAAGGGGTTTGCCGTCCACCAGAGTGTCAGACCACTAGATGGTGACGACCATCTTTCCGGCATTGGCCAGCGGCGTCGTTACGCCCGACAGCATCGTGCGGATATGGGCAACGCTCTGATAGCGACCGTTGACCGAAATGCGCGGCAGCGCATGCAGGAAGCCGGCATGTTCGGCGCGCAGCACGCCGTGGCGTGTCGTCACCGCCGAGACATAGCCGGCGTCGCGGGCAAAGCCGACTTCGCGGTCGCCAACGGCGCTGGCATAGCCATAGGGATAGGCGAAATGGCGCGGCGCCTCGCCAAGCTCGGCCTGCAATATGCCCCTGACGCCGTCGACCTCGTGCCGCGCATCGGCTTCGGAAAGCCGCTTCAGATTGCGATGATTGACGGTGTGCGCGCCGATCGTCACCAGCGGATGCCCTGCCATGGCGCGGAGCTCGTCCCAGTTCATCAACATGCCCTGGCGCGCGCCTAACTCGATATCGTTCGACCGCGCCAATTGGCGCAGCACCGCGCGCTGGTCCTCTTCGCGGACCTTCAGCGTCAGATAATCGTGCAGGCGCGCAAAGGCCTGGATTTTCTTGCCCGGGGTCGAGCAGTCGATCGTCACCGGACCGTTCGGTGTCGTCAAAACCAGCCGGTTGCGCGCGCTGACGATGTCCTCGACCACCTCCCACCATAGATCGGCGGCGCCGTTTATCAGCCCCGGCGCGACATAGATGGTGATCGGCGCGCCGTGCTTTTCCAGCACCGGCAGCGCCTCGGTCATGTTGTCGCGGTAGGCGTCGTCGGCGGTGATCGCCGCGAACTGGCCACCCTTGCCGCCGGCCTTGATGCGCTCGATCGCCTCGTCCAGGGTGACGAATGCATAGCCGTGCGCCTTCATGTCGGCGATGACAGCGTCGAGGAACTCAGGCGCGATATTGAGATGCCGGTTGACGCTATCAGGCTTTTCCGGCGTGGCGGTTACCCGATGCAGCATCAGGATGGCGCCGATGCCGCCGACGAACGGCTTGGCCAGCGGGGCAAGACCGGTATAGCGCACGACGTTGAGCGCCAGCTTGCGGATTGCCTCGCCCCCGTCGATCATTCATTCACCTTTTGCGCCTAGGCTCATCCAAGCACGGAATGCGCCTATGCGCGCCCCCAATCGCGGTGAATACGCCCTAAAGGATTGAGGTATGGTTGACGCCACCGCGTCATTTGACGGCAATCGGCTCGAGGCCATGCAGGCGGCGCCGCGCGCGGTGCCTGCGGATCATGCCGGCCTGTCGGTGTCGGTCGCCGACGGTGCGGCACTTGCGGCCTATGCCGAGTTCTGCGGTTCGGCGCTGTTCGCGCCGGCGCAGAGCCCGGCCTGGATCCTGAACTGGGCCAGACATGCCGAAGCGGACACCGTCTTGGCGATGCTGAGCGCTGACGGCCGGCCGGTTTTTTGGTTGGCGCTGGAAGTCACCAGCCGCGGTCCGTTACGCGTCGCCCGTTTCATGGGCGGCCGCCATGCCAACGGCAATTTCGCCGCCGCCGACCCGTCCTGGCTGACCAGGGCGGAGGGCGCGGCGATCCGCTCGATGCTGGCGGCGATCGCCAGGGCGCGGCCGGACATCGACCTCGTCTCGCTGGAACGGCTGCTGCCCGATCTCGACCGCGTTGCCAATCCGCTCCTGTCCCTCCCGCATTTTCCCAGCCCCAACCTGTCGCTGGCCGTCGACCTGGCGGGAGGTTTTGATGCACTGCTCTCCCGCGCCAGCGGCAAGCGCAGGCGCAAGAGGCATCGCTCGCAGGCGCGCAAGTTTGGGGCCGTCGGCAGCCACCGCCGCATCGAGGCCCGGACGGCGGACGAGGTGAACAGGCTGCTCGATGCGTTTTTCGAGATGAAGGAGTTCCGCTTCCGCAAGATGGGCATCGCCAACGTCTTCGGCGAGCCGAAGGTTCGCGCTTTCTTCCGCGCCTTGTTCGTCGAAGCGCTTTCCGACGACAAGCCGTCCTTCGTGCTGCATGGTCTCGAAGTCGCCGGCAAGCTTCGCGCCGTCACCGGATCGAGCCGCTCGGGAAAACGCCTGATCTGCGAGTTCGGAGCGATTGCCGACGACGACCTTGCCCATGCCAGCCCCGGCGACTTCCTGTTCTTCGACAACATCGAGGAAGCCTGCGAGAAGGGGTTCGATGTCTATGATTTCTCGGTCGGCGACGAACCCTACAAGCGGCTGTGGTGCGATATCGAAACCCGGCATTTCGAGGTCCTGATTCCGCTGACGGCAAAAGGCCGCGCGCTGGTGTTTGTCCTGCGGCAGGGCGCGCGCCTGAAAGCCTTCGTCAAGAACAGCCCGACAATCTGGAAGCTGACCAAGATGCTGCGCCGCAAGGCGGCCGGACAGGCTGTGCCAGCAGCGGGCGAAGACGACAGCTGAACGCTGCCGAGATTCCGCGACGTAAGTGATTTGGCTCCCCTATTACCGCCACGGCTGCAAACTCTGGTCGCCGACATAAGCGATGATGGTGTCGCAGACGGCGTTCAAATCGCGCAGCACGTCGTCGTTCCAGAAGCGCAGCACACGAAAGCCCCTCGCCTTCAATTCGGCGTCTCGCTCCCGATCATAGTTTGAATCCGCATACTGGCTGCCGTCGATCTCGACGATCAGCCTGGCCTCGGCGCAAACGAAATCGGCAATGAATCTGCCGATAGGAACCTGACGCCGGAATTTGATGCGGTCGAGCCTGCGTCCGCGCAGTTCGTGCCACAGGCGGTCCTCCGCCTCCGTTGACTCGCGGCGCATCGAGCGGGCGAAACGACGTTTGGTCGGAGCGACGGGCTGATGCGGCATCGGTCGAGATTACCCGGCCTTGGCGCTCCGTCCAGCACCATCGTCACGCAAATCGCTGACGTTCGCGATTGGCTCCCCCTTCTCCCCCTTGTGGGAG